>CAZDFV010000070.1:0-12720 GCA_964504495.1 uncultured Rhodothermales bacterium | reverse complement strand
CGAAGGGCGGCCAGAAACGGGGCCGCCCGAAGCCGACCGGGAACAGCCTCGCCGAGCTCCTCGACCCCGAGACGCTGGCCCGCCTCCGGGGCGGGGCCTGACGCCGGCTGGCGACGCGCGCCGCCAGCGGCCCACGGGTGACGCGGGGCCGTCGCTGAGCGCCGGTACTTTGGCCGGCCGCCGCCGTCCCGTCATGCGCCGCCTCGCCCTCGCCCTCTACCTCCTCGCCCCGGCCGCCGTCGCCCAGCCCACGGCCGCCGACTCCGCCCTCGTCGACCGGACGCTCGACGCGCTCGAGTTCGAGGCGTCCATCGCCCCCATGCTCGGGGCGCTCCGCCAGGGCCCGATGGGCGAGATGCCCGGCCTTGCGGGCGTCGTCGACGTCGCGGTCATCGAGGACACGGTCCGCGCCCGCCTCCTCGCCGACCCCGAGCGGGCGTACCTCCGCGAGGCGCTCGCCTTCGCCGAGAGCGAGGCGTTCCGCGTGCTCACGGACCGGGCCCAGGCCCACGCCCGCGAGCTCGAGCGCCCCGGCGGCTACGCCCGGCTGGCGGAGCGGATCGAGAACCCCAAAAAGGGCACGCTCGCCGACGCCGACCTCGCCCGCCGCTACGCCGAGGCGCAGAGCATGGCCGAGCGGATGCCGGCCCTCATGCGCCGGATGTTCGAGGCGATGGCCGAGGCGAGTCCCCAGTTCCGCATGATGATGGACGCCGATCCCGGGGAGTTCGAGGAGGCGATGGCCGAGATGGAAGAGACGCTGCCCGCCCAACTCGACTCGGTCTACGCCCGGGCCGCCCGGGTCACGCTCTACGGCATCCCCGAACCGTCCGTCCGCGAGGCCCTCGCCTACCACGAGTCGCCGGCCGGCCAGTACCTCAGCGACGTCATGAGCGAGGCGACGATGGACGTCGTGATCCCGCGGGTGGCCGCCTTCTTCGCCGAGATGATCGACGCCGAGTCCCGCGGCCCGGAGCTCGAGGAGGTCGAGCACGCCGAGTGGGCCGATACGCCGCCGTCCCACGACGACCCGTCCATCGTCGAGGTGGCCGAGGTCCAGCCCGTGCTCGAGGGCGGGCTCGAGGCGCTCGAGCGGAACGTGGCCTACCCCGAGGCCGCCCGCCGCGCCGGCGTCGAGGGCCGCGTGATCGTCCAGTTCGTCGTGGACGAGGAGGGCCGCGTCGTGGACCCCGTCGCCGTCCGCTCGCCGAGTCCGATGCTGTCCGAGGCCGCGCTCGCCGCCGTCCGGCTGGCGGAGTTCACGCCCGGCCTGGACGCGGGCGAGCCGGTCAAGGTCCGGTTCTCCCTTCCCGTCACGTTCCGGCTCCGCGACGACCCGCCGGACGTCATCGAGCTCGACCTGGACGAGGCCGTGCCCCCGCCCCCCGCCCCGCCCCGCATAGTCAACGAGCCGCCCCCGCCGCCGCCGCCGGAGCCCGATCCGATGGAGCCCGAGATCTTCGAGGTGACCGAGGTGCAGCCGGTCCTGATCGGGGGCCTTGAAGCTCTCCAAGCCCGTGTTGTCTACCCCGAGAGCGCCCGGGCCGAGGGCGTCGGCGGGCGCGTGATCGTCCAGTTCGTCGTCGACGAGACGGGCGCCGTCACCGACCCCGTCGTGATCCGCTCGTCGGACCCCCGGCTGGACGAGGCCGCGCTGGCGGCGGTCTCGGCCAGCCGGTTCGAGCCGGGCCGCCAGCGGGGGCGGCCGGTCAAGGTCCGGTTCTCGCTCCCCGTCACGTTCGACCCGGGCGAGTAGGTGGACGCTGGGCCCTCCGACGACGCCCTCCTCTACGGCCACGACGGCGCCGAGCGGATCGTCGCGCTCCACCCCGTCGGGCCCGGCGGGACCACGATGCGGCTCTACCGCCGCCGCTCGCCCACGGAGGTCGTGACAGAGGACGTCCGCGTCCACCCGTTCTTTTTCCTCTCGGACATTGATCTCCTGCGCGGCTTCCCGCGCGACCGGTTCCAGTTCCAGGTGCTCGAAGGCGACGCCTTTTTCCGCCACGTCGTCGCCTTCCCCGACCGCTCATCCTACTTCGACGCGCTCCGCCACGTCGAGCGGGCGACCGACACCGAGAAGCAGCGCCCCGACGAGGTGTACCTGCCCGGCTCGCCGGAGCAGCAGTACCTCATGCAGACCGGCCGGACCCTCTTCAAGGGGATGGCCTTTGAGGACCTCGTCCGGCTCCAACTCGACATCGAGGTCTACAGCCCGGCCGGCTTCCCGCAGGCGTCGGTCCCCGAGCACCGGATCATCCTCGTCGCCCTCAGCGACTCGACGGGGTGGAGCCGGCTCGTCGGTGCGCCGGGGATGACCGAGGAGGAGGTCTTGCGCGAGACGCTCGACCTCGTCAAAGAGCGCGACCCGGACGTGATCGAGGGCCACAACATCACGGGCTTCGACTTCCCGTACCTGTTCGAGCGGTGCCGGCGGTGGGGCGTCCCGCTCGACCTCGGCCGCGACGGGAGCCCCCCGCGGACCTACCCGACGTCGATGCGGTTTGCCGAGCGGAGCGTGGAGTTCGAGGCCGTCGAGATCGCCGGGCGGCACACGATCGACACGCTCCACCAGGTCATGGCGTTCGACGTCTTTAAGCGCGACCTCCCGAACTACACCTTGAAGGGGGCCGCGCGCTACTTCGGGTTCGCGCCGCCTGACCGGACGTACGTGCCGGGCGACCAGATCGCGGAGGTGTGGGACACCGACCCGCACCGGCTCATGGAGTACGCCGTCGACGACGCGACCGAGACCGAGCGGCTGGCGCGGCACCTCAGCGGGAGCACGTTCTACCTCACGCAGATGGTGCCGATGCCGTACGGCCAGGCCGCGCGCACCGGCCCGGCGGCCAAGGTCGAGGCCCTCTTCGTCCGCGGCTACCTCCACGCCCGGCACAGCCTCCCGCGCGCCGACTTCGGCTCCCAGGTCGTCGGGGGCTACACCGACGTGTTCGTGACCGGCGTCGTCGGCCCCGTCGTCTACGCCGACGTCGAGAGCCTGTACCCGTCGATCATGCTGAACTACGACGTCCAGCCCAAGGACGACGCGCTCGGCCTGTTCCCCCGCCTCCTCCAGCGGCTCACGGACCTCCGGTTCGAGACGAAGGACGCCATGCGCGACGCCCGCGGCGACGAGCGGGGGGAGCTCGACGCCCGCCAGTCGGCCTACAAGATCGTCATCAACTGCTTCACGCCGGACACGGACGTCATGACCGCCGACGGCCTCAGGCCCATCGGCGGCGTCGCGGTCGGCGACCTCGTCTACAGCCTTGACCCGGAGACGATGACGGCCACGTACAAGCCCGTCACGCGGACGTACCGCCAGGAGCGGTATGCCGGCCCGCTCGTCTACGCCGAGAACGGGTTCGTCGACCTCGCGGTGACGCCGAACCACCGGCTCCTGACCGAGGCCGCCCCCGGAGGTCGGCCGGCCTCCGGCTACGAGTGGCGCGAGGCGTCGGACCTCTTCGCGTCGAAGCACCGGCACCGCCTCCCCCCGGGAGCCCCGCTCCAGGCCGACCGCCGGCACGCGTTCGTGCTCTCGGAGGCGTGCGACCGCCTCGGCGTCGCGTACCTCTACGACGCCGAGACCGACCGCGCCAAGGACCCGCGCCAGCAAGCGAAGTGGGTCCCGAACACGTACCGCCTCACGGACTGGCTCCAACTCTGCGGGTGGTACGTGAGCGAGGGCGACGTCTCGGTAACGACGCGGAAGGACTACGGGTACACCGTCCGCGGAGAGTCGTGGCGCGTCCAGATCGCCAACAAAACCCCGCCCGAACGTGACGAGATCGGGGCTCTCCTCAGCAGCATGGGTCTCCACGGCAGCGAGTCCGTGAACGGGTTCGTCGTCGCGAACAAGCTGATCGCGGAGGTCCTCGCTGCTGACTTCGGGAACGGGAGCGCGGAGAAACGCCTGCCCAGGTGGGTCTGGACGCTCGACGGCCTCGTCCTGCGGAACCTCCTGCGGACGGCGTACCTCGGCGACGGGAACAAGCGGCAGGGCCGGTACACCACGCAGAGTCGACGTCTCGCCGAGGACTTCGTCCGGCTCGCGTTTCACTGCGGCAAGCGCGCCCGGATTGCCGGTCACGACAGCGGGTGCTGGCGCGTCGCGTACTACGACCGCTCGCGCGGCGTCCGTCCGGAGATCAAAGCCGAGCACCGTCGGACAGAGCCGTACGACGGGCCCGTCGTCTGCGTCGAGGTCGCCGACACCCACACCGTCCTGGCCGGTCGCGACGGGAAGCTGAACTGGGTCGGGCAGAGCTTCTACGGAAACATGGGCTTCGGCTACGCCCTGTTCAACGACTTCGCCGAGGCCGACCGGGTCGCGGCGACCGGGCAGGACCTCCTCCGGCAGATCATGCGGCTGGCGCGCTCGGCCGGAGCCAAGGTGGTCGAGGTGGACACCGACGGCGTCCTGTTCGTCCCCCCGCCCGGCGTCGAGGGCGAGGAGGCCGAGCGCCGGTTCGTCCAGGGCCTCTCCGAGCAGATGCCGGAGGGGATCCGGATCGGGTTCGACGGCCGGTTCCGCCGGATGCTCTCGTACAAAAAGAAGAACTACGCGCTCCTCGGCTACGACGGCGCGCTGAAGTTCAAGGGGTCGAGCCTCGTGTCCCGGTCGTCGGAGCGGTTCGGGCGGGCGTTCGTCCGCGAGGCGATCCGCCTGCTCCTGGAGGAGGACGTGCAGGGCGTCCACGACCTCTACCTCCGGCACCGCCAGCAGGTCCAGGCCCACGACTGGCGGGGCGTCGAGAGCTTCCAACGCGTCGAGACGCTGAAGGCCTCGCTCGCCGACTACGAGCGGGCCGTCGCCAACGGCGACCGGAACCGGACGGCGGCCTACGAGGTGGCGAAGCTCGTGGCCGAGCGGACCGGCCGGGCCCCGCGCATCGGCGACCGGATCGCCTACTACATCGCCGAGGGCGGCGGGCGCGTGTTCGAGTCGGCCCGCCCAGCGGCGGACTGGGACGCCGAAGCGCCGGACGAGGACACGGCGTTCTACCTCGACCGGCTCGACCAGCTGGCGGGCCGGTTCGAGCCGTTCTTCGAGACGCCGTCCCAGTTCCGCCTCGTCTTTTCGGAGGAGGACCTGTTCGGGTTCGACGCCTCGGCCGTCCGCCTCGTCGTCCGCGAGCGGGACCCGGAGGAGGTCGAGGACGACGTACCGTTTTAGCCTCCGGCAGGTACGGGGTACCGGGTACGGGGTACGCCGCTTCGGGACGGCGCGTACCCTGTACCCCGTACCTCGTACCCCGCCATGCGCACCGCCGTCCTCCTCGGCGCCACCGGCCTCGTCGGCGGGCACGCCCTCCGCCTCCTCGCCCACGACGGGCGGTGGGACCGCGTCGTCACGCTCGACCGCCGGCCGCTGGCGACCGCCTCCGCGCGCCACGCGCCGCACGTCGTCGACGTCGGCCGACTGGCGGAGCACGCCGACCTCCTCGCGGGCGACGACCTGTTCTGCTGCCTCGGCACCACGATGAAGCAGGCCGGCTCCGAAGAGGCGTTCCGGCGCGTGGACCTGGAGATCCCCGCCGAGGCCGCCCGGCTAGCGCACGGACGGGGCGCGGGGCAGATGCTCCTCGTCAGCGCCCTCGGGGCCGACCCGAACTCGCGGATCTTCTACAACCGCACGAAGGGCGAGGCCGAGGCCGCCGTCCGGGCCGTCGGGTTCGAGAGCGTCGGGCTGTTCCGGCCGTCGCTGCTGACCGGCGACCGCGACGAGGGCCGGCCCGGGGAGCAGGCCGCGGCGGTCGCCCTGCGCGTCGTCTCGCCGCTCCTCCTCGGCCCGCTGTCTAGCCTCCGGCCGACGCCGGCCGAGGCCGTCGCGCGGGCGCTCGTCGCCGTCGCGGCCGAGCGCCCGGCCGGCGTCCGCGTCTACGGTCCCGGGGAGATCAAGGCGCGCGCGGGCCGACGCTGACGAGCGCTGGCGGCGGCCGCCCCCGCGGGGGCAGGCAGCGGGGCGCTAGCCCTCCGTCACCGTCACCCGGACCGACTCGCGGACGAGCGAGCCGAACACGCCGAGCCCGCCCTCCACGTTCGTCGTCACGTTCGGGATCTCGCCCGGCGAGAGCGTGGTCGGGGCGAACTGGATGGCCTGGGTCTCGACGAAGTCCTGGAACGCCGCGTCGAGCGAGACGAACGTGACCTCCTGCGGGCCGTAGAACCCGAACGCGATAAACGGGATCTGGACCCGGGCCGTCCCGTCGCCCAGGTCGATGTAGCTGTCCTCGTTGAGGACCGGCGACGTCCCCTGCGCGAAGTCCTCGACCGGGTCCTGCTCGCACAGGAGGGCCCCGTCGGCCTCCTCCTCGCAGTCGGCGAAGGCCTGAACGACGGGGACGGGGAAGAACCCGACGCCGTTCGGCTGGGCCCGGAAGCGGGCCTCGCCGTCGACCGTGACGCGCTCGAACACGGCCGGGTCGAGCGCCCGCGCCGAGAGCACGAACACGGCCCGGCGCGCGTCCGTCGAGGTCTGCGTGATGCGGACGGCCGGCCCCAGCCCGCCCCCGTACACGACCGACGGCGGCGGCCCCTCGACCACGTCGAAGTCGGGCGGGACCGCCGTCTCGGCCGAGAGCCGCTCGCCGTCCGGGGCCGTCACGTCGAGCCGGTACGTCCGGCCAGCGAGGGCGCGGGGGGTGGGCTCCAGCGTGTCCAGCCCGGGCGGGACGTAGCGGCCGGCGCCCGTGTTGACGACCCGGTAGGCGTAGACCTCCTCGACGCCGCCGTCCGGGCCGAGGAGCGAGACCGTGACCTCGGCCCCGCCCACGCCGGCCCGCGACGGGTCGAACGGCTCGAAAAGGGGGGCCACGCGCGTGAGCGTGATGACGGGGAGGTCCGCCCCGGCTTCGAGGAAGGCCGAGACCACGAGCGGGCGGTCCTCGGCCGGGTCGGCCGAGTCGCAGCCGCTGGCGGCCGCCGCCAGCACGGCGAGGAGGAGGACGGGGCGGCGCATCAGAAGCGGAGCGAGTACGACACGTTGGGGAGGATCGGGAGCTGGCGGACCTCCCCGAGCTCGACCGGGTTCTCGTCGAAGTCGAACGTGACGAACCACAGGTTCCGCCGGTTGTACACGTTCACGACCTGGAGCTGGAGCTCGAACGCGCCCAGCCGGTTCTCGCCCGCCTTCGTGACCCCGACGTCGACGCGGTGGTAGGGCGGCAGCCGCGACCCGTTCAACTCCGTCGAGTACAGGACGGGCGTTTCGCTGTCGATCGGGCTGGGGATCGTGAACCGGCCGACGGGCGTGGTGTACGCCTGGCCCGTCGCGTAGACGCCGGCGGACGTTGCCCGCCAGCCCTTCCCCAAGTCATAGTTGGCGACGAGCGTGAGGTCGTGGAGCCGGTCGTACTTGGGCGGGAAGATCTCGTCGAAGGCCGGCTCGTCGGGGTAGCGCCGGCGCGTCACGCCGAGCGTGTAGCCGGCGAGCCCGGTCAGCCGCCCGACCCCGCGCTCGAGGAGGACTTCGAGGCCGTAAGCGTAGCCCTCCCCGAACCGGAACAGCTCGCCGTAGTCGAGCCCGGCCACGTCCTGGAGCTCCGGGCGCGTGTCGAACAGCTCGCGGAGCGTCCGGCCGTAGACCTCGGCGTCGAGCCGCCACGCCTCGCCCAGCCGCGTCTTGACGCCGAGGACGGCCTGCTCCGACGCCTGCGGCGGGACGCCCGCGCCGGTCGTGAGCCAGGTGTCGAACCCCGAGAACGCCTCGTTCGAGATGAGCGACAAGAACTGGTGGTACCGCCCGGCGGCGGCCTGGACGACGAGGTCGTCCCCGAACGTCCGCTCGACCTGGACCTGGGGCGAGACGCGGAGGTAGCCGACCGGGTCCGGCGCGAGGTCGTCGACGAGGTCGTCGGTCCGGCTCCGGAAGTACTCGGCGCGGAGGCCGCCCGTCACGATCCACCCGTCCGGCGTCTGGACGCGCCCCTGGACGTAGCCCGAGCCGTACGTCGAGGGGTTCTCAAAATTCGTCTGCGTCGTCCCGTTAAAGGCGCTCGACAGGCGGAGGTCGAACAGGCCGCCCCAGGCCCCGGTCCGGAGCGTGAGCGCCTCCGTCGGCGACCACTCGACGTCGGTGCGGAGGGAGTAGTCGGTGATCGTGTTGGGCCGCTCGAACGTCGTCCCCCCGATCTCGCCGGTCGGGTAGCTGAAGTAGCGGCTGGCGGTCAGCCGGGTCTGCGAGAAGGCCGTGCCCGAGAGCACGCGGTTGTAGGAGGCCGAGACCGTCCGGTTGCCGTAGTCGAGGTCGAACTCGGCGTCGTCGCCGAACGGGACGACGACCTGGTCGCGCCCGGCGTAGGCCGCCACGCTCACGCGGTCGTTGGGCGAGAGGTCGTACCCAACTTTGGCGTTGACGTCGTAGAAGTAGAAGCTCTCCGGGATGCCGTCCTCGTCGAGCTGGTCGCGGAGGACGGCCAGGAGCGGCTCGAGCGTGCTCCGCCGGACGTTGACGGAGTACGACCCGCGCCCGCCGTCGACCGGGCCCTCGATGCCGGCGCGGCTCGCCAGCAGGCCGAGGCTGAGCGAACCGGCCGTCCGGTTCCGGTTCCCGTCCCGGTTGTACACGTCGACCACGGCCCCGAGGCGCCCGCCGTACGTCGAGGGGTAGGCGCCTTTGTAGAGGCGGACGTCCTTGATGGCCTCCGTGTTGAACGTGGAGAAGAACCCGAAAAAGTGCGTCGGGTTGTAGACCGTCGTCCCGTCCAGCAAGATGAGCGTCTGGTCGGGCGAGCCGCCGCGGATGTAGAGCGCGCTCGAAAAGTCGCTCGCCGCCTTCACGCCCGGCAGGAGCTGGATCGACCGGAACAGGTCGGCCTCGAACACGGACGGGAGCTCCTCGACGAGCCGGACGGACACCTGCTGCAAGCCCGGCGCCCGCTCCTCGGCGAGCGACTCCTCGGCCTCGACGACGACCTCGTCGCCTAGGACGCCCTCGGGGGCCAGCGCGAAGTCCTGGCGGACGGTCGCGCCGGGCCCCGCCGCGACGCGCTCGCGGCGCGGCTGGTACCCGACGTAGCTCGCCACGAGCGTGAGCGAGTCGGCGTCGAGACCGCCGAGCGTGTAGAACCCCTGGGTGTTCGTCGCCGCCCCGCGCCCGGTCTCGGCCACCTGGACCGTCGCGCCGATCAGGGTCTCGCCGGTCTCGGCGTCGCGGACGAACCCGTTGACCGTCGCCGGCTGGGCGCTGGCGGCCGGCGCGAGCGCCGCCAGCAGGGCGAGGGCGGAAAGAGTCCGGACGGGCGACATCGACACGCGGGGGGACGGCGGGCGGACGCTAACGCGCTCGGTGCGGCGGGCGTGTGGCGAGGGTGTAAATCCGGCGCGGGGTCGGCGGCGGGGGCCCGGCCCGGGCCCGGCCGGGTACTTTGCCGAGCGCCCCGTCGTTTTCGGAGCCGCCCGTCCCCCCGCTCATGCGCCGTCTCCTCGCCGTCTCCCTCCTCCTCGTCGTCAGCGCCGCGGACGCGCAGGTCGTCCGCACGGCCGACGTCGTGACGTGGCGGGTCCAGGCCGAGCGGGCGGCGCCGGGGCAGGAGTCGCGCGTCGTGTTCGAGGCCGAGGTCGCGCCCGGCTGGCGGCTCTACGCGGCGGACTCGCCCGTCGGCCGGCCGTTCGCCGTCCGCCTCGACCCGCTCCCGAGCGGCGTGACGGCCCTCGCGCTCCGGCAGGCCCCGCCGCTCCGGGCCTACGACCCCGGGTTCGAGAGCGACTACACCTACTTCGCAGAGCGGGCGCGCTTTGTGCAGCCGCTCCGCGTGGGCTCGCGCGCGCAGCCCGGGGAGCGCCGGGTGAGCGGGGCCCTCCAGTACGCCGTCTGCAACGACGAGGTGTGCCTGCCGCCGGCCCGGCAGACGTTCGCGGTCCCGCTCGTCGTCGAGTAGGGCGCTCGGCGCGGGCTACCGGCGGCCCGCCAGCCGCTGGCAGAGCTTTCAGCTAGAGGTCCCGCTCGACGACCGTCCGCTCGATCTCGACCCCGCCGCGCCGGACCGTCTCGGTACCGACAGCGCGGAACCCGGCGCGCAGGAACAGCGGAAGCGCGAACGCGCTGGCCTCCGACCGGAGCCGGCGGAGGCCCCGACGCTCGGCCTCGGCCAGGGCGGTTCCGAGGAGCGCGTGGCCGGTCCCCCGCCGCTGGCGGCCGCCGCGGACGTAGAGCGCGGCTACGCGCTCACCGGAGAGCGCGGCGAATCCGACGGGCCCGTCGTCGTCCTCAGCGATCCAGACGTCACCCTCCAGCATCCGGCGCCCGAACGCGGCCGGGTCGGCGGCGGCCGACGCCCACGCCTCGACCTGAGCTGGCGTGTAGTGCGCGGGTCCGGCGGACCGGACGGCGTCGGCGAACACGTCCGCCAGCGCCTCGGCGTCGGCGGCGGCCGCGCGGCGCAGGCCCACGGGGGTGGCTACCGGCGGCCCGCCAGCCGGTCGAACGCCCTCTGCTGCTCGGTCCCCGGCTCGACTTGGTACGGGTCGGGCGGGAGGTTCACGTAGCGGATGACGGGGTACTCGTCGCGGTGGAGGAACGGGCGCGGCGGCTCCGAGATGTCGTCGCCGATGATGAGCACCATCGTCCCCTGGTCCACGATCTCGGCGCCGACCGACGAGATCGGGTTCCGCTGGCCCTCGACGGTCCAGGTGTCGGTCCACTCGTAGAGCCACTTGGCGTCGGGCTCGAGCATCCGGATGCACCCGTGGGACGCCGGGCCGGACGTCGGCAGGGCGTACTGGTGCATGTGGATGCCGCGGGCCTCGTGGAGGTTCATGACCCAGTACATCTCCCACAGCTCGGCGTTCGGGTCGGAGGACCCGTAGCCGGGCGAGAGCGTCGAGACGCGGTAGTCCTGCTTCCAGTTCACGTTGAACCGGCCGCCCGGCGTCCGCGCGCTCCGCTCGCCCGTGTTGATGATGCCCCACCGGGCGAGCTCGCCGCGGTCGTAGGCGGCCCACGCCTGGACCTGCTTGTCGAGGATGACGACCTTGCCGATCTCGGCCGCGCCGGGGTAGTAGCGCGGGAACGGCGAGTACGCCCGGAAGTCGAGCCCGAAGCGCGTCGGGACGATGAGCGTGTCGCCGGGGTAGAGGTTCTCGAGGTCGTTCCGGTTGAGGAGCCACAACAGCGGCTTGATCACGTCGCGGTCGCCGCCGAACGCGCGGTACAGGGCGAGCCGGGCCTCGAGCCGGTTCTGCCCCTCGGGCACCACGTAGTAGTCGTAGTGGACGCGCGGGACGTCGCGGACGGACTCGGCCGTCCGCCGCTCCATCGTGTCGATCAGCCACGCCTGGCTGAAGTACGTGACCTCGGGGGCGTCGGCGAAGTCGCGCGAGATGGCGGCGTCGGCGGCGAGGTCGGCCTGGCTCTGGGCGCTGGCGCCGGCCGCCAGCAGGACGGCGAGGGCGAGGGGGACGAGGCGCATGGGGACCGTGGTGGGGGTTCGGGAGTGTACCAACGGGCGCCGGGGGCGGGTCCGTCTGCTATCCCCTTTCACGGCCCGTGCCAACGGCGCCGGCGGCCCGGACGGACGCCCAGACGCCCTGCTAGCGGGGCGCGCCGGCGGGCTCAGCCGCCGGCGGGGGCACGTCAGAGGTCCGCCGCCAGCCGGACGGGCCGCCGCGCGGGCCTCACTTGACCGACGCCGTGGTCCCGGCCCGGGCCCCCTCCGAGCGGATCCGGGCGAGCTGCTCGAGCGAGGCGAGGACGATGAGCGTGTCGCCGGCCCGGAGCGGGAGCGTCGCGTCCGGGTTGAACTGCCACGACCCGCCCTCGGCCTGGAGGACGGCCACGACGATCGCGTTGAACCGCCGCCGGAAGTCGACCTCGGCGAGCGAGCGGCCGTCGAGGAGGCTCCCCGCCTCGACCGTCACCTCCTCCAGGTCGAAGTCGAGCGCGTCGACGCCGAGGACCTGCTCCATGAACCGGTCCACGCGCGGGCGGAGGATCGTCTGGGCGATCCGGTCGGCCCCGATCTCGAGCGGGGAGATGACCTTGTCGGCCCCGGCCCGGAGCAGCTTGTTCAGCGACGCCTGCTCGTTCGTCCGGGACACGATGAACAGGTCGTCCAGGCCGATCTCGCGGGCCGAGAGCGCGACGAACACGTTCGCGGCGTCCTCGGGGAGGACGAGGACGAGGCCGGCCGCCCGCTCGATCCCGGCCTCGAGGAGCACCTCCTCCTCGACGGCGTCGCCCTGGACGTAGGGGTGGCCGTCGGCCTCGAGCTCGGCGACCCGGTCGTCGGCCCGCTCGATCACGACGACGTCGCGGCCGGCCGCCGCGAGGTCGCGCGTGATCCGCCGGCCGAGCCGGCCGTAGCCGGCGACGACGTAGTGGCCGCGGAGCTTGCTGATCCGGCGCTGCATGGCCCGCTGGCGGAGCGTGGTGGTCGTGACGAGGATCTGGACGATGCGCGAGGCGATCGTCGCAAACGTACCGATCCCGACGAACGCGAGGACCACGGTAAAGACCTTCCCCGCGTCCGAGAGCGGCTGGACCTCGGCGAACCCGATCGTGGTCAGCGTGATGAACGTCATGTAGAACGAGTCCATCGCCCCCCACCCCTCGATGATCTCGTACCCGACCGTCCCGACCGTCAGGAGGACGACGAGGGCGGCCGACCCCAGCGCCACCTCGCGGAGCGCGCCGGACGGGCGGTCGGCACGTCGGGCTGCGGCCACCTAGGCCGCCGGCGCCGCGAGCCGGAAGGCCCGGCCCGTCCACGCCTCGTC
>CAZDFV010000069.1:0-12799 GCA_964504495.1 uncultured Rhodothermales bacterium | reverse complement strand
GGATATTGAGGCCAACTCGGCGTCGTCGCACCAGGCCTGCTTGGGTTTCGCGTCGGGGGTCCGGCGGCATGGCCGGGCGGCATGTGCGACCCTGCCCCCGCCCGCCGCCGCGCCGTGACCGCCCCCCGCCCCCCTCGCGCCCCGACGTCCCGCGGCAGGGCCTCTCAGGACCCCGGCGGCTCGGCCCCGGCGTTCCACGCGACCGCGTTCGCGGCGCTCTGGGCGGTCGGCCACCTCGCCCACGCCTTCCGGAAGGAGCCCGTCACCGACGCGCTCTCGTGGCTCCTCCTCCTCGCGTGCGCCCTCGTCCTCCACCGGCCGTCGTCGCCGGGCCGGCTCGGCGTCCTGGCGGTCGCCCAGATCGCCCTGTTCGCCGACCGGATGCCGAAGACGGACAACCACTTGTACATCCTGGCGTTCGCGAACGCGGGGCTTCTCGTCACGGCCCTCCCGCTCGCCCTCCGCGGGCGCGGGTGGGACAGGGCCTCGTTCGGGCTGGCCCGGACGTGGGCCGCCGTCGTGTTCCTCGTGTCGTACGGGGCGGCGGCGCTCTCGAAGCTGAACCGGGACTTCCTCTTTGCCGAGGACACCTGCGCGCTCGCCCTGCTCGACGACGCCGCGGCCGCCGTCGGGTCCGACCGAGCGCTGGTCCCAGAGGCGCTCCAGGCGGCCGTCCCGTTCGTCGTGGCCGGGGTCGAGCTGGCGGTCCCCGTGCTCCTCGCCCTCCGGGCCACGCGGGCGGCCGGGGTCGTCCTGGCCGTCCTGTTCCACCTCGCGATCTCCATCAGCCCGACGGCGACGGCCGTCGACTTCACCGTCCTCATCTTCGCCGTGCTCGCCCTGTTCGTCCCGCTCGGGGGCGCGGCCGGGCGCCCGGTCCGCCGGCTAGCGGCGCGGCTCCGGGCCGGCCTCCGGGAGGGCCGGCGGCGCGGGCTCCGCCCGGCGCTCGACTGGGACACGGCGGCCCTGCTCGGGCTGTTCGCCGCGCTCGTCGTGTTCCAGTGGCGGCTGGGAACGGTGGCCGGGAACCGGAGCTGGGCCGTGAACGCCCCGCTCGCGCTCCTCCTCGGGGCCGCGCTCGTGTGGGCGGCCGTCCGGCTCCGGGGCGCGCCCGACCGGTTCCGCGTGTCGCTCCGGCCGCTCCGGGCGCCGCATTACGGGCTCCTGGCCCTCCTCGTCCTGAACGCGGCGGCCCCGTACCTCGGGTGGAAGACGGACGGGACGTTCACGATGTACAGCAACCTCGACACGTACGCTGGCGAGTCGAACCACTACCTGTTCCCCCGCGTGGGGAGCGGGACGCCGCACGACGACCTCGTCCGCGTGGTCGCGACGTCGAGCGACCGGCTCGGCGCGTACGTCGGGAGCGACCTCCTCCTCACGTGGCACCAGCTCCGGCGGGCCCTCGCGCGCGACCCGGAGGCCAGCGTGACCTACGTCCGCGGCGGCCGGACGTACGCCTACGACCGGGCGGCCGAGAACCCCGAGCTCGTCTCGACCGATCCCGTCCTCCACAAGCTGCTCTCGCACCGGCCGCACGTCGAGGGGCCCAGCCGGTGCATGTGGTGAGGCCGCACGGCCGGCGGCCGCGCCAGCCACGGACCCGGCCCGTCCAGTAGTCGACCCCCGTTCCCCCCACGATGACGGTCTCCGAACGCGCCAAGCGCCTCACCCCAGAAGTCCTAAAGCGCCCGTTCCGGGCCGCGTGGCAGCGGGCGGGCCGGGCCTGGACCGCGTTCCAGACGCTGGACGACCTGGTCGGCCACCCTCCCAGGACGGCCGCCCGCCTGACCCGGACCGCGCTCCGCCCGCGGCGGACCGTCCTGTGCTACCCCATTGCCCCGGAGCCGTACCAGGTCGCCTACCGGATCCTCCTGTTCCTGGGATACCGGACGACGACCGACCCGCGCGCTCGGCACGACGTGGCCCTCGCCTGCGAGCCGGCCACGGTCTACCCGCCCTCCGGGTTCGTCCCGGACCGGGCGGCGCCGGCCATCAACCGCGACGCCCGGGACATCTCGAAGCGGGCCGTCGAGCGGGCGTTCGAGGACGTGTTCGGGTACGGCCTTGGCGTGGACCCGGCGACGTTCCGCGGCCGGGCCGTCCGGAAGTCGGACGCCAACTACACCCACGACGCCGTCGTCATCGAGTGCCCCCACGCGCCGGACGCCGAGGCCGACCGGGCCGAGGCCGTGACCTACCAGCGCTACGTCGACACGCGGACGCCGGACGGGTACTACCTCGACCACCGCGTCCCGGTCTACGACGGCGAGGTCCCGCTCGTCTACCTCAAGTACCACCCGGAGGGGCCCGGCCGGTTCGTCGACGTGAGCCACTCGGAGATCGCCGGACCGGCCGACGTGTTCACCGGCGACGAGCGTCGGCGGCTGGCGGCGCTCGCGGCGGCGATGGGGGTCGAGTACGGGGAGATGGACGTGCTCCGTGACAACGCCGACGGCAGGATCTACGTGGTCGACGTGAACCGGACGCCGTCGGGCCCGGTCAAGGGGGTCACGCAGGCCCAGCGACGGCGGGCGCTCGCCGTCCTCGCCCCGGCGTTCGAGCGGATGGTCGAGCGTCGCCTCGCGGCCGCCTAGGCCGTGCTTGACGGGCCTCTTCCGGGCTGCGCCCGGCCCGCCAGCCGCACCGCGCTCCGTCGTCGTAGCTCTTCGTGCCCCTTTCGGGTGAGCAGGAGCGCCCGGGCTCGCCGTCGCCAGACCCTACCAAACACAGCCTAGTCCCGTGGTCGGCCCGATCGCTAGTCGCCTCCGCCGCCTCGTTGCCGAGGCCGTCCCGCGCCGGGCCCGGCTGGCGTACAGCGCCGGCAAGCGCGGTCTTGACCCGGCCTGGGCCGCGACCTACGGCCCGCGCGCCGACCGGAAGAGCCGGTGGCGGATCGCCGCCGAGAACGCCCAGTGGGCCCTCGCGCACGGCGAAGTCAACCGGTTCTACTTCACGTACGGAATGGACGCGAGGAGCGGCCCCGGCCCCGATGCGTTCCTGTCCGACCGTGAGGCCATGTCCCTCATCCAGGCCCAGATCGCCGAGGACGGCGCGCAGGACGTCGCCGGCGTTCTCCACGACAAGTACCTCTTCGCCCTCGTGGCCGAGGCCCTCGGGCACCGGTCGCCCCGGAACCTCGCCATCCTCGACCCCGACGGCGTCGAATGGCTCCGGCCTCGCCGGCCGGCCTCCTACGATACATTTCTGCGTGACGCCAAGGGCGTCGACGGGTTCGTCAAGCCCGTCGGTGGCCGCGGGGCCTCGGGCACGTTCGCGCTCCGCGTCGGGGACGGCCGGCTCAGGGTCGACGGAGAGCCGGGCGCCGTCGAGGACGTCGTCGGCCGCGTCGGCGGGCGGGCCGTGCTCCAAGAGCGGGTCCGCCAGCACCCCGGCGCCTCGGCCCTCCACGCCGCCTCGCTCAACACGGTCCGGCTCGTGACGGTCCGCCAGGGCAGGCGGGCCGTCCCGCTCGCGGCCGCGTTCCGCGCCGGCGTCGGCGGGCGGACCGTCGACAACTGGTCCGCCGGCGGCCTCGTCGTCTCGGTAGACCTGGAGACCGGCCGGCTCCGCGGGCCGGGCCTGTTCAAGCCTGAGTGCGGGGGGTACGAGACCTACGGCGGCTGGGTCGCGGACCACCCGACGACGGGCGTCCGGCTCGACGGCTACCCGCTCCCGTCGTTCGGCGAGGCGGTGGCCCTCGCGTGCCGGTTCCACGGCGACCTCGGCCGGCTCCGGTCGGTCGGGTGGGACCTCGCGTTCACGCCGGACGGCCCGTGCGTGGTCGAGGGGAACACCCACTGGACGGCCGTCATGTTCCTAGCGCTCGAGCGCGGGTTCAAGGACCGCTACCTCGCCGCCGTAGGCGGGGGCCCGTAGCGCCTCCGCGAGCGGGGCGCACCCCCTCACTCTCGCTCTCTCTCGCTCGCTCTCGCGTACGGCTGGGCGCGGCGTCGCTGCCGGCGGACGCCCGCCCCGGCTGCCCCGCCGGCAGGGGGGTCTGGCCCGGTTCTCGCAGGGCTGCCGGCCGTCCCGTCCGCCCGATGTAGCAGAGTCTTCGCGGCCGGGGGCCCGTCTGCCGGGCCCGGGGCCGGACGGCCGCCCCCCGCGCGGCGTACCATGTTTCCCCGCCCCCCGCTCCCCCCATGCGGACGCTCCTCCCCCGGCTCTCCTACCTCCTCAGCGCGCGCGAGAAGCGGAACGCCGTCGTCCTCTTCTTCCTGATGCTCCTCGGGGCCGTCCTCGAGGTCGTCGGCGTCGGGGCGATCCCGGCGTTCGTGGCCGTGATCAGCATGCCCGAGCGGCTCCTCGAGGTCGAGGCGGTCCGGGCCGTCTACGACCGGCTCGGGGTCGGGGGCGAGCAGGAGATGGTGATGTGGGCGGCCCTCGGGCTCATCCTCGTGTTCGTCGTCAAGAACGTGTACCTCGCGTTCCTGGCCTACGCCCAGGCCCGGTACAACTCGGGCCGCCGCGTGGCGATCTCGAACCGGCTGTTCCGGGCCTACCTCCGCTCGCCGTACACGTTCCACCTCCAGCGGAACACGGCCGAGCTCCTCCGGAACACGAACAACGAGTCGGGGAAGATCATCAGCGGGGCGATGGTCCCGCTCATGAACGTGGTCATGGAGACGCTCGTCCTCGTCCTCGTCTTCGCCCTCCTCGTCTCGCGCGAGCCGCTCGTCACGTTCGTCGCGTTCGGCGTGCTCGGGACGATATCCGTCACGTTCTACCGGGCCACGCGGGCGAAGGTGGACGAGTACGCCCGCGAGGAGCAGCGGCACCGGAAGCTCTCGGTCCAGGCCGTCAACCAGGGGCTCGGGGGGTTCAAGGACGCCCGGATCCTCGGGCGCGAGCGGTTCTTCCTCGAGTCGTACGCCGAGAGCGCGTGGTTCAAGGCCGAGGCCGAGCGGTTCAAGTCGGTGATCGGGGCGCTCCCCCGGCTGTTCCTCGAGACGACGGCCGTGGCCGGGATGCTCGGGGTCTCGGCGCTCCTCGTGGCCCAGGACCGCCCGCTCGAGACGGTCATCCCGACGCTCACGCTGCTCGGCGTGGCCGTCGTCCGGCTCATGCCGTCGTTCCAGAAGATCACCTCGAACGCGAACAACCTCCAGTGGGGCCAGAAGGCCCTCGACGCCGTCTACGAGGACCTCGCCGAGCTCGAGACCGAGGAGGCCCGCCTCAAGGCCCGCCAGCAGACGGCCGGGCCGCTCCCGTTCCGGCGCGGGGTCCGCGTCGAGGGCTTGAGCTACCGGTACCCCGGCCAGGAGGGGTGGGCCCTCCGCGACGTCTCGCTGGCGGTCCCGAAGGGGGCGGCCGTCGGGTTCGTCGGGCCGTCCGGGGCCGGGAAGACGACGATCGTCGACGTCCTCCTCGGGCTCCTCGACCCGGTCGAGGGCCGCGTCCTCGTCGACGGCGTCGACATCCAGGAGCGGCTCCCGACGTGGCAGCGGAAGATCGGGTACATCCCCCAGCAGATCTACCTCACCGACGACTCGGTCCGCGCGAACGTGGCGTTCGGCCGCGACGACGACGAGATCGACGACGCCCAGGTGTGGCGGGCCCTCGAGGCCGCCCAGCTCCGGGCCCTCGTCGAGTCGCTCCCGGAGGGGCTCGACACGCAGGTCGGGGAGCGGGGCGTCCGGCTCTCCGGCGGGCAGCGCCAGCGGATCGGGATCGCCCGGGCCCTCTACCACGACCCCGAGGTCCTGGTCATGGACGAGGCCACGAGCGCGCTCGACAACGAGACCGAGCGGCTGTTCGTCGAGGCCCTCGAGCGGCTCCAGCACGACCACACGCTCGTCGTCATCGCCCACCGGCTCTCGACCGTCCGGAACTGCGACCGGCTGTTCATGCTGGAGGACGGCCGGCTCGTGGCCGAGGGGTCCTACGACGAGCTGCTCGCGACGAGCGCGGCGTTCCAGCGGATGGCCGGGGCGGCGGCCCCGGCCCTCGCCGAGGCCCGGGCGTGAGGGCTCGCCTGGCCGCGCCCGTCGACGCCGCCCGGCGGCTGGCCCGCGCCGCCGTCGGGAGGGGGATGCCCGCCGCGTGGGCCGGCTACCGCTGGGTGAAGAGGGACACGATCCCGGAGTACTTCGGGCGGGAGCGCCGTCGACCGGGCGAGCGGTGGGAGACGGTCCACCCGCCCACCGTCCAGAGCGGCCCGTTGCCCTTCAACGTCCGGTCTCGGACGGACCTCCCCGACGAGAGGAACTGGTGGGGGTTCTCGTTCCGCTCCGCGCCGGACCGGGAAAGCGCGGCCACCCACGTCGCCACGCTCGCCGACTGCCGCGTGGTCCCGGACGTCAACCCCGAGGGCGAGTTCCACCCGGCCGTCCTGACCGCCAGCGGGCGCTCGCTGGAGCTCCGGGAGATCACCTTCCGCCCGTGGCACGGGGCCCGGCTCCGGGCCGGCCGCCCCCCCCAGGTCGCGCGCCGCGCCACGTGGGTCACGGAGCGGGTCTACCACAACCACGCGCACTGGCTGACCGGCCCGCTCCCGAAGCTCGTGTGGCTCCGAGACCAGGACCGGCTCGACGACGTGCTCCTGCCGACGGACCGGGCGCCGGCGGTGGACGCCTCGCTCCGGGCGCTCGGCCTCGATCCCCGGAGCTTCGCGACGTTCGAGACGGGCCGGACGGTCCGCGTCGGGGCGCTGACCGTGATCGACAACGACCGGCTCGGCCGGGACATGCTCGGCCTGGCGCACGGGGCGTTCCTCGCGTCGGCGACGGAGGCCCCCCGCCGGCGGGTGTACGTCAGCCGGGCGGAGGCGTCGTACCGGACGCTGGTCAACGAGGAGGGGGTGTGGTCGGTCCTCCGCCGCGCGGGCTTCGAGAGGGTGTCCATGGAGGCCCTCTCGTTCGACGAGCAGGTCCGGCTGATGCAGGAGACGGCGGTGCTGGTGGGGCCGCACGGGGCCGGCCTCGCCAACATGCTGTTTCTCCACCGCGGCGCCGTCGTCGTCGAGATCGCCTCGGCCGACTACCCGAGCCCGGACTTTAACGCGATGGCGAACAGCCTCGGGCTCCGGTACGGCGTGGTGTTCGCGGAGGGGGTCGGGGACCGGCCCCCGCCCTGGCGGGACATCCGGGTCGCACCCGCCCTCGTCGAAGACGTCCTCTCCCACCTCCCGTGTCCGTGACGGACCGGGGTTCTGACCGACCGGCCAGACCTCCGGCGCGCTCTGCGGGTCCCGCCCGCCCAACCCTCCAATGACCGACACCCTGCCGATCCAGCAGCCCGTCTTCGTCACCGGCCCTGGCCGCTCGGGGACGACGCTCTTGCGGACGCTCCTCTCCGCGCACTCTCGCATCTCGATTGCGCCCGAGACCCACTTCCTAGAGTGGGTCGACGCCAAGTACGACCCCCGAGGGAGGCCCGACGACTTCGAGGCGTTCTGGGGCCGGTTCACCTCCTGGACGCGGTTCCTGGACCTCGGCGTGGACCCGGCCCGCTGCCGCCTGCTTGTCGAGGAGCAGGGCGATCCGACGTTCGAGCACATCTTCCGGGCCGCCCTGGCAGCCTACAAGGAGCGGATGGGGAAGGCCCGCGTGGGGGAGAAGACGCCCGGGCACGTCCACTACCTCTCGCTCCTCTTCGACTGGTTCCCCGACGCACGCGCCCTAATCACCCAGCGGGACCCCCGGGCCGTCGTGGCCTCGGCGCTCAAGACGCCGTTCTCGCAGGGGCGCATGACACCGCTCTCCCTCAAAGGCGGCGTGTTCACCGCCAACCGGCTCCACGAGACCGTCCACTGGATCGACGACTGGAAGGCGATCTACGAGGAGGTCGTGCCCCGCTGGCGGAGCGACGGCCGCGTGCTCGTCGTCTCCTACGAGGCGCTCGTCCAGGACGCGGAGGCCGCCCTCCGCGCCGTCTGCGACTTCGTCGGCGAGCCGTTCGAGCCGTCCATGCTGGAGAGCCGCGCCCGAGCGAGCGTCCCCACGCCGTCGGGCGAGATGCGGGTCCGCGAGCACGAGGAGTGGCGGCGGGAGCACCTGGCGAAGACCACGCAGCCGGTCTCGGCCGCCTCGCTCGACAAGTGGGCGCAAGAGCTCTCGGCCCGCGAGGTCGCGATGATCGAGGGGGCCTGCTGGAGGGGGATGCGGGCGCTCGGGTACGCCCCCACGCTCTCGCCCGCCGCGCAGGCGCGGGGTCAAGCGCTGACACGGGCGGCCCGGCTCGCCGCACGCGTCGAGACCGACGCACGTGAGGCGTACCGGGCCGCGCGTCGACGTGCCCGCGAGGTCCGCTCGTAGAGGTCAGAGACCCGACCCGAGGCCGGGCATGCCGCCGGCAGCCCCCAGCCATGATCATCAGTCACGAGCACAGGTTCATCTTCCTCAAGACCCGGAAGACCGCCGGGACGAGCCTCGAGATCGCACTCTCTCGGCACTGTGGTCCCGACGACGTCATCACTCCCATCTCGCGGCGCGACGAGGAGACTCGGGAGAGGCTGGGGTACCCTGGCCCCCAGAACGTCGACATCCCCCCAACACAGTTCGGCCGGGGAGACTGGCTGCGGTGGGTCCGGGGTCGGGGGCGGCCCGTCTTCTCCAACCATGACACGGCCGCCCACGTGCGGCGGTACGTCGGCGAGCGGGCGTGGGAGGACTACTTCGTGTTCTGCTTCGAGCGGAACCCGTACGACAAGGCCATCAGCCTGTACTACTGGGTCACCGACGGGCCGGACCGGCCGCCCCTAGCACAGTGCCTGCGGTCGTTGCCCCGGCGGGTCCTCTCGAACTGGCCGGTCTACACCCTGGACGACAGGCTGGCGGTGGACTACGTCGGCCGGTACGAGGCCCTCGACGCGGACGTCTCGCACGTCTGGAGCAGGCTCGGGCTGCCCGGCCGGCCCGAGCTCCCGCGTGCGAAGGCCGGGCGGAGACGGGACCGCCGGCCGTACCGGGAGGTGCTGGACCCCGCTGCGCGGGCCGTTATTGAACGGGCCTGCGCGCGGGAGCTGGAGGCGTTCGCCTACGCCTTCTAGCTCCCCGTCCGCCCCGCCGCCCTCGCCCCCTGTCCACTACGTCCGTGCTGAACCTTTCGCCTGAAGAGCCGCGGCGCGTTGGGAGCGCCCCCGTCTTCATCATGGGCGTCGCGCGGAGCGGCTCCAGCCTCCTGTACCGGGTCCTCTCCCGGCACCCCGCGTTCGCCGTCGACCAGGGGGCCGTCAAAGAGACGAAGCTGCTCGAGCACGCCCACCGCAGCTACGGCCTCCTCTTCCGCCCGGACCCCCGGCTCGTCCAGTACATGGGCGGGGACCGCGGGGCGTTCGAGGCGTTCCAGCGGTCGATCCGGCCCGTCGCGACGTTCCAGCGCCTCCTGGGGCAGGGGGGCGGCACCTACGACCGGCTCTGCCGGACGGACGTCCGCGTGTGGAAGCGGACGGGGGCGCAGCACGTCGTCGTCCGCTTTTTCGAGGCGGCCTACCGGGCCCGGGGCGCCGCCCGCCTCGTGGAGAAGACGCCGTCCCACATCCACTGGGCCCGCCACCTCCTCGACACGTTCCCAGACGCGAGGCTCGTCGTGAGCGTCCGGGAGCCCCTCGGCGTGCTGGCCTCGTACCGCCGCCGCCTGCTCCAGGAGCTCCGCACGGGGAACGGGTACAAGCGGTGGCTGGACATCTCGCTCGCCGACTTTGTCGGCCAGTACCGGACGAACCTTCAGATCGGGCACCAGCTCCGGGCCGGGAGGCCGCAGTCGGTACAGATCGTCCGGTACGAAGACGTCACGGCGGAGCCGGAGCGGACTTTGCGGGGGCTCTGCGCGTTCGTCGGCGCCCCTTACGACCCACAGATGACCTCGGCTGATGGGCTCGCCCCGTGGAGCCACGGGGCCGACACCGCCGGGGTCGACCCCCTCCTCGCCCAACCCATTACGGACCGCTCGACCGACTGGCGAGACCACGTCGCCGAAGAAGAGGGTGACCACGTCCTACGCGAGCTGGCCGGCGTCCTCGAGGCCGCCGGCTACGGCCCGTCCCCCAGCTGACCCCCAGCAACAACCCGCTCCCCCGCCCACTGTGAACGTCTCCAGCCTCCGCCGCGGCCTCGCGGAACCGCTCGCCGTCCTGGCGCGGTGCCGCCCGTGGGGCGTCCCCAACGACACGGAGATCCGGGTGCTGGCCATGCGCCGGAGCGGGCACCACGCCGTCGTCAACTGGGTCCTGGCACAGGCCGAGGGGTGGGCGTGCTTCCTGAACGACTGCCAACGGGAGGGCAACCCGTACGCGACGTGCCGGCCCTCGACCAGCGTGGTCCCCGTCTCTTCCGACGCGGCCACGCGCCTGTTCTGGAAGGCGGAGCGGAGCGGCGTCCACACCCGGAAGAGTCTCCTCATGTACAACTTCGAGGACGCGCACCCCGAGCCCTTCGCCGCCGGCGACGCGGTCGCCCAGAGCCGGCGGTGGGTGGGGCGGAGCGGGCGGGTCCTCAACGTCCTCGTCCTCCGCGACCCCTTCAACCTGTTCGCGAGCAGGCTGAGGTGGCTGCGCGGCCGGAAGGGGACGGGGCTGCTCAAGGACCCCCAGCAGTGGGTGGCGCTGTGGAAGGCGTACGCACGGGAGGCCGCTGGCGTGACGGACCACGTGCCGGACCGGGTGTGCGTCAGCTACAACGCCTGGTGCCTCAGCGAGAGCTACCGGCGCGGGCTCGCGGAGCGGTTGGGCCTCCCGTTCACGGACGCCGGGCGCCAAGAGGTGGCCCGGTGGGGGCCCACCGTTTGGGGGGACTCGTTCGACGGCCTCCGGTACGACGGGCGCGCCGAGGACATGGACGTGCTCGAGCGGTGGAAGCAGTTCCAGGACGACCCCGTCTACCGGGGCCTCTTCGAGGACCCCGAACTCGTCGCGCTGTCGCGGACTGTCTTCGGGGACCTCCCCGGCACGGACTCCGTCGCTGCCCCGTAGGCGTGGCACGAGGAGACGCCAGCGGCACGCGTGAGGGGCCGTCCCTGGACGGCCTTCGTGGTTTCCCTGGGCCGGAATGCCCCTACCATATCGAGCACCACTCCCCGGACGTGTGAGGATCCACTGTTATAGCATGGTGAGGAACGAGGCCGACGTGCTCGGCTTCACCCTCGACGCGGCCCTCGAGTGGGCCGACTCGGTCCACGTCTGCGACAACGGCAGCACGGACGGGACGCTCGAGCTCCTCCAGGACTACGCCGCGCGGCACCCGGGCGTCGTCTCGTACCACCAGGTGCTCGACCCGTTCAGCGAGGCGCTCCGCGTCGAGGGCGTCCGGCGCCTGTGGGGCCGGGCCTCGCCGGGCGACTGGTGGTGCCTCCTCGACGCCGACGAGGTCTACGTGGACGACCCGAGGCGCTTCCTCGCCGCCGTCCGGCCGAAGTACGGGAAGGTCGAGTCGGCGAGCATCCAGTTCTACCTCACCGAGCTCGACGTGCGCCGGTTCGAGGCGGGCGAGCGCGGCTGGCGGCCGGAGCGCTCGACGCACTACCTCATGAACTGGTCGGAGGCCCGGTTCGTCCGGCACCAGCCTGACGTGCCCTGGACCGGCCGGTGGCCCCAGAACATGGCCATGCTCTACCCGTCGCCCCGGCGGATCCGGCTCCTCCACTACCAGTACCGGACGCCCGGGCAGGTCAACCGGCGGGTCCGGTCACGGCACCAGACGCCCTCCTCGTTCTCGCACGAGGTCGCTGAGGTGTGGGTCCCGCGCGGGCTCACCGAGCAGGACGTGCACCCCAGCGGCCCGGTCACGTCGCCGGACGACCTCTGGCGGACCCGGGTCGTCCGCTCGGGGGCGCTGGAGCGGTACGACCCGGCGCGCCCGCCGGCCGTCGACGAGCGGTCCCTGCCCCCGCTCCCCCGGCCCAACCGGGGGCTCACGCGCGTCCGGCGCGGCGTCGGGCGGCGCGTCCGGGCCCTCCTCCGTCGCTAGCCATGACCGTCTCCGTCGTCGTCCCCTGCTACAACGCCGAGCCGTACCTCGCGCAGACGGTCAACTCCGTGCTGGAGCAGACGCGGCCGCCGGACGAGGTCATCGTCGTGAACGACGGCTCGACGGACGGGAGCCTCGCCATCGCGGAGTCGTTCGGGGGTCGCGTGCGGGTGCTCTCGGAGCGGAGCGGGAGTGCCTCCCGGACCCGCATCTACGGGGCCTCCGTCGCCACCGGCGACGCCCTCATGTTTCTCGACGCCGACGACGTGCTGGGGCCCGCGGCCCTCGCGGCCCTCGTCAGCGCGCTGGAGCGGCACCCGGGCAGCGTCGCCTCCTGCCCGTGGTACCGGCTCGAACAGCGGGACGGCCTGTGGGTCCGCCGGCCCCCCTCGTGCAAGCCGCGGCGGCCGGGCCAGGACGCGCTGGAGGCGTGGATCGACGGGTGGTACCGCCCGCCGTGCTCCGTCCTCTGGTCGCGGAGCGCCTACGAGAGGGCCGGGGGGTGGGACCCCGCGCCGTCGCCGAACGACGACGGCGACCTCATGATGCGGGCCCTCGTGCGCGGCGTCCCGCTCCACCTGACGGACCGGGGCTCGGCGTTCTACCGCCGCCTCCCGGAGGGGGCCGCCTCGCTGAGCGGGGAGCGGCTCACGCGTGACGGGCTGGAAGCCTGGGTCGGTGGGATCGCGCGGATCGGACGGATGCTCGAGGAGCGGGGCCGGCTCGGCCCGTACCGCCGGGCGCTCGGCGACGCCTTCGGCCGGCTGGCCGAGGACGCCGCCCCGTACCCCGACCTGGCGGCGGTCTGCGCCGGCCACCGCCGCCGCTTCGGCGACCCCCAGTGGAAGAGCGCCGTCCGCGGCCTCCGCGAGGGGGTCCGGGCGCGCGTCGGC
>CAZDFV010000068.1:0-12875 GCA_964504495.1 uncultured Rhodothermales bacterium | reverse complement strand
CCCCGCCCGGCCCGGCCGCGTTCCCGCCCGGCTGGCGGGGGCCGCCGCCAGCCGAGAGGGGCGCCCTACCGCCGGGCGAACCGCGTGCGCCCGATCGTCACGGCGGTGGCGTCGCCGGGCCAGGCGTAGACCGGGAGCCGCTGGACGGCCCCGTCGTCGTGGCGGAGCGTGAGGACGGTCCCGTCGAGCGTGTACGTCCCGCCGACCCGCTCGGACCGCGTCGCGACGCCGTCGCCCCCGCGCGTCCGGCCTAAGGCGCCGGCCCGGAGGCTCCGCTCGAACCGGCCGTCCGCGTGGAACCAGAAGTCGTCGGAGGTGGCCGCCGAGACGACCGGGGCGCCGGTGTACGTCCCGACGGTCCGGCTGGCCTCGGCACGGAAGTGGCCGCGGAGCGCGCCCGGGGCCACCGGCTGGGCCGGGAGGTAGAGCGCCCGGCGGCTCCGGCTCCGGCGCCAGCCCTCCCCCTCTCGCCGGAGCGTCGAGCGCTCGGACGGCGTGCCCGCGAGGTGGGGGAAGTGGAGCTGGATCGCGTCGCCGTCGCGCCGCCACGTCCCCACGCGGCCCGGGTCGGCCCGGGTCGGCCCGGCGGAGGGCGGCCGGGTCGAGCTCGTCGAGCGGCCCGTCCGACATCCCCGTCCATACCGTCCCGTCGGGGAACAGCGTGAGCGTGCGGACGCGCCAGCCGCCCGACCCCGTGGTCGTGTTGAGGCCCTCGAGGGAGTGGGCGACGAGGAGCCGGGCCGCGCTCCCTAGCCCGCTGGCGGTCGAGGCGCGCGGGGCCTCCACCGCCGAGTTGAACCGGCGGACGCTGTTCGCCACGTCCACGAGCAAGCGCGGGCCGCCGACCTCGGCGAACCGCTCGGCCGAGGCCGTCAGCGCCGCCGTGATCGTCACGCCGCGTGCCGCGTCGGGGTCGACGAGGACGACGAGCCGGCCCTCCCCGCTGTCGGACTCCGCACTCCCGACCTGCTCGACGTCGTCGGCATCGGCCAGCATCCCACGGAGCGCGGCCCCGGCGTCGACGCCAGCCGCGTAGGGCCGGTCGCTACGGGCCGGCTCCCCGCCGGTTGCGAGTTGGGACATGGGACAACCTCAAGGCTGGAAAAGCCTTAGGCAGCCCCATTCGCCGTCCGGCCGGCGGCGCGCCCGGCCCCTACGGCACGGCCGCCGCGCGGAGCCGGTCGAGCGCGAGGTCCTCCTGGCGGCCCCGCCAGAGCGGGGCCCCGCCCGGGCGCTCGCGGCGGTCGCAGTAGACCTCCAGCTTCACCCCCTCCGGGTCGTGGACGTAGCACTGCCACGCGATCTGGGCCTCCTGGAGGTCCGTCTCGACGCCCATCTCGCGCAGGCGCTCGACGACGTCGAGCAGCTCGGCCTCCGTCCCCACCTCCCACGCGACGTGGTCCAGCCGGGTCGTCCCGCCCAGGTCGCGGCCGGCCGCGTCGCGCGACTGGCGGAGCACGAGCCGGTGGTGCATCCCGTCGTCCGCGCCGGGGACGGGGGCCCCGTCGGTCAGGAAGGCGTAGTGGCTCTCGTCGTCCGTCGCCCGCTCGCGGACCCGGAGGCCGAGGGCCTGGGTGTAGAACTCGACCTGCCCGTCGAGGTCGTTGACGTCGAGGCGGAGGTGGCCGAGGCGGACGGGCATGGGCGGGGGCGCAGAGGGCCCGTCCGACCAAGCGCGACCGACGGGGTTTCCGGGCTACGCCGCCAGCGCGAGGGCCAGGAGCAGCGGGACGAGCGCTGCAGCGACGATCAGGGCGATAAAGCCCACCTGGCCCCACGCGACGGTCTTGGGGAACCGCTCGACGGGGACGAGCTCGGGGGGGGACGTGGAGGGAGCAGACATGATCGGGGGGGGACGAACGTGCAGCCGGGGCGGCCGGCCACGAGGTAACGGATCGGTCAAACCCGGGCTGCACGAAAGCCGAGGTTTCACTAAGCCGTCATCCCGCCGTCGACCGTCAGCTCGGCGCCGGTGATGTAGGCGGCCTCGTCGGAGACGAGGAAGGCGACGGCGTCGGCGACCTCGTCGGCCGTGCCGTAGCGGCCGAGGGCGGTGAAGGAGGCCATCGTCTCAGCCATGGGGTTCTGGTCCGGGTCGGCCGGGTTCATCTCCGTGTCGATCGGGCCGGGGTGGACGGTGTTGACCGTGATCCCACGTCCGCCGACCTCCTTCGCCACGGCCTTCGCGAGCACGGTCACGGCCGCCTTGGACGCCCCGTACACCGAGTTGCCGGGGAACCCGGTCTTGGCGACCACGCTCCCCAGGTTCACGATCCGGCCGTTGTCGCGGAGGTGCTTTGTCGCCTCGCGGACGGCCGCGAACGTCCCCCGCACGTTGACGTCCAGGTTCAGGTCGTAGTCCGCGTCCGACGTCTCGTGGACCGGGCCCGTCTTGTAGACCCCGGCGTTGTTGACGAGGATGTCGATCCCGCCGTGGTCCTCGACGACCTGACGGACGAGGGCGGCGACGGCCTCGGGATCGGCGGCGTCGGCTTCGTACGCCTGGGCCGAACTGCCGGCGGCGGCGACCTCGTCCACGACGGACTGGGCGCGGTCGGGCGACGCGTTGTAGGAGATCGCGACGGTGGCGCCGTCGCGGGCGAGGCGCTTGGCAGTGGCGGCGCCGATGCCGCGGCTGCCCCCGGTGACGAGGGCGACGTTTCCAGTGAGGTCGGGCATGGGGGGAGGGGTTTGGGAATGTGCGTTCCAAAACAGGACTGATCCCCCCCGGTTCCGTCTTCCGCAAGAAACTTGGCGCGACAGCTACCGGCCGCTGGCGACCGCCGCCAGCGTCGTCTCCACGACGGCCCCCAGCGCGTTGGCGTCGGCCCCGGCCTTCTTAAGTCCGTGGAGGCCGTAGACGGCCCCGGTCAGAAAGTGCGCCAGCGTCCCGGCGTCCCGGTTCGGCCCGACCTCGCCGGCCGCCTGAGCGTCCCGGACGAGCCGCTCGAACGTCTCGGTCGTGCCGCGCCGGGACTCGGCCGCTCGCCGGGCCGTGTCGGGGTCGCACGAGGCCCGCTCGGCGGCGGCGTTCGCCATCAGGCACCCGAGGGGGACCGGCCCCTCGGCGGCCGGCTCGGCGGCGAGCCGTTCAAAGTGGGCCCGGAGCGCGCCCAGCGGCGAGTCACACTCGCAGAGGTCGCGGAGCGACTGGCGGCCGGCGTCGGCGTAGCGGTCGAGGACGGCGAGGTAGAGCCCGTGCTTGTCGCCGAAGGCGGCGTACAGGCTCGACCGACTGAGCCCGGTGGCGTCGACGAGGTCCTGGACGCTGGCGGCCTCGTAGCCCTTGGCCTGGAACACGCACTGGGCGGCGTCGAGGGCGTCGGCGGGGTCGAAGGTGCGGGGGCGGGCCATGTCCAGGGGGGGTACGCCCGGGCCCTGCAGAAGTGCCGGCCGCCCGGCGCCGGCCGCCCTCCCGCTACCCGCCGGCCGGCTCCGCCAGCGGCTCGCCCTCGCCGGCCACGTCGTCGCGGAGCGTCTGGAGGAGGACCTCCTGGGCCGTCTCCGGCGTGTCGGCGTCGAGGAGGGCCTCGACGGTCGCCTCCGACCGGACCATCTGGGCCGTCACGGCGAGGCGGCGGAGGTAGACGTCGGGCGCCATGTCGGCCGGGGCGAGGAGCACGAGGACGACGCGGGCCGGCTGGCCCGTGTGCCGGAGCGGGGCGCCCTCGGGGCACACCCCGACGAGCGTGACCGGCTCCTCCACGGCGTCGGTGTGGGCGTGGTAGAACACGACGCCCGGCATGATCTCCGGGGCCACGTCCTCGGTCGCGAGCACGTCGGCGAGGGCGGAGGCCGTGCCGAGGTGCTCGGGGAACCCGGCGGCCAGGACGCGGCGGAGGAGGGCCACCGGCTCGGCCGGGGCCAGGTCCAGGACCACGTGCTCAGCCGGGAGCACGAGGTCCTCCACGCCGTCGCCGTCGAGGGCCTCGGTGAGGAACTGGACGACCTCGGCCTCCGAGAGCGTCACCGAGAGGACGTCGAGCGCGGGGAACCGCCGGGCCAGCACGCGCGGGAGCCGCTGGATGGCCGGCCGCCACGCGATCGCCCCGCGCCGGACGCCGACGAGCACGATCACGTCGCCGGTCGCGGCGACCTCGTCGAGGAGCCCCACGGCCTCCCGCCACGTCCCGACCGGGCGGACCTCGACGGGCGCCTCGGGCCGGGCCCCTTCGAGCCGGGCCTCGACCTCGGCCGCGTCGGTCTCCTCGGCGAGCGCCAGTACGCGGGCGCCCGTCTGGGCCGCGAGCACCTTGAGCGCGCGCGCGGCGCGCGCGAACCCGGCCTCCCGGTACACCAACGGCGGGACGAGCACGACGAGCCGCCGGGCCGCCGCGAGCGGCTGGACGAGCCGGGCCACGACGGCCATCGACCGGCTCTGGGCGAGGACGCCGTCGAGGACCTGCCCGAACGCGAGCGTGCCCGGCGTCCACTGTCCGTTCCACCCGGCCACGATCTCCGACGCGCGGAGCTCGCGGGCGGCCCGGACGATCCCCCCCGCCGGGTTCTCGTCGATCCGGACCGTGGGCACGCTCGCGACACTGGCGGCCGTGGCCCAGTGGACGGCCCGCTCCATCAGCCGCTCGGCCGCCGCCACGTTCGCGGCCTCGTCGCGCCCGCCGCGGGCGACGGCCACGGGGTAGACCGGCTCCTCGCTCTGCGGGCTCCGGAGGAGGAGGGCCAGCTCCATCAGCTCCTCGGCCGTCTCCGGGTTCGCGAGCGGGACGAGGATCCGCTCGGGCGCCTCGGCCGCCTTGTACGGCCGCTCGGCCTCGGCCAGCGCCACGCGCCGCCCGGCCGCCTGCACCAGGCTCGGCCCGACGAGGCACGTCAGGACGATGACGAGGACCACGGCGTTGACCGTCGTCTGCGAAAAGAGCCCGATGTCGAACCCGATCAGCGTGACGGCCAGCGTCGCCGCCGCCTGCGGCATCGTGAGCCCGGCGACGGATGCGGCCTCCGCGCGGGAGAATTTGAAGAAGGGGATGCCGAGGAGCGCCGCCAGGCTCTTCCCCACGACCACGAGCCCGGTAAAGAGGAGGGCCAGCCCCCACACCTCGAGCGAGCCCAGGACCGACACGTCGACGAGGAGCCCGACGGAGACGAGGAAGAACGGGACGAGAAAGGCGTCGCCGACGAACTGGAGCCGCGTCATGAGCGGGCTCTGCCGGGGGATCAGCCGGTTCAGGGCGATCCCGGCCAGGAACGCGCCGATGATCGGCGCCAGCCCGACGAGCGAGGCCGTCCACGCGGCCAGGAACACGACGGCCAGGAGGAACGCGAACGCCGCGTCGTCCTCGCGGCGGACGCGCCCGAAAAAGGCCGCGGCCATCCGCGGCACGCCGAGAAGGACGGCCGCCGCCCACGCACCGGCGCCGAGCGCGAACCACACCCAGAACATGGCCCCGGCCTCGCCGCTCTCGATCCCCTGGACGACGGCCAGGACCACGAGCGAGAGGAGGTCGGTCACGAGTGTGGCCCCGGTCGCCACAACGAGCGCCCGGTTCTTAGCCACGCCGAGCCGCTGGGCGAGCGGGAGCGCCAGGAGCGTGTGGCTCCCGACGATCGCGCCGAGGAGCGCCGCCGCCGGGAGCCCGTAGCCGAGGAGCGCCGTCCCGGACAGGAGCGCGAGCGCCATCGGGAGCCCGAACGAGAGCGCCCCGAACGCCACGGCCGAGACGCGCTGGCGGGCGAACTCGGCGAGGTCGAGCGTGACGCCCGCCGTGAACATGAGGTACAGCAGCCCGAACGTCCCGAGCAGGACGAACGTCGCGTCGCGCTCGAGGAGTCCGGTCACGCTCGGCCCGGCGACCGCGCCGAGGGCGATGAGCCCGACGAGCCCGGGGAGCCGGAGCCGCTCGAACAGGAGCGGCCCGACGAGGAGGATCCCCATCGTGATCGCCACGACGAGGACGGGGTCGGCGACGGGGAGCTGGGGGACGGGGAGGTCCAACGGGGCGGGGCGGAGGGGGCGCAATGTCGCCAATCCGAAGGGGCCGAGAGGCCGCTCGCCGGCGGCCCCTGTAACCTCCCGCTCGGCCGGGGCGTCGCCGGGACGAGGGCGGGCCGCCGCGCTGGCGGTGTCCGCCAGCCCGCGGCACGACTCCCTTCTCCCTGCCGCCATGCGCCGTCTGCTCCCCTTTCTCACCCTCCTCGCCGGCTGCTCTGCGACCGAGGTGACGCCCCCGGACACCGAGGCCGCCGCGCTCCCCCTCCTCGCGCCGGGCTTCACCCTCAGCCTCTCGGCCTACGGCAGCGCCGACCTCCCCGGCGCCCGCACGCCCGAGCGGGCCCTCCTCGACGACGCGCTCGACGCCGGCCTCGCCGGGTTCACCTACTACGTGGACTGGCCCGACCTCGAGCCCGCGCCCGGCCGCTACGCCCTCGGCGAGTTCACGGCCGCGCTCGACCGGCTCCAGGCCCTCGGGCTCACGCCGTTCGTGAACCTCACCGTCGGCGACGTCGGGGACTACAACCTCCCGCCCGACCTGGGCGACGGCGCCGGCGGGCTGGCGGACGGCGTCGCCCTCGACAGCCCGGCCGTGACCGAGCGGTTCGGACGGCTCCTCGACCGCGTCGCGCCGCTCCTCGTGGACCGCGGCGGGTTTCTGCTCGGCGTCGGGAACGAGGTGGACGTCCGGTTCGCCGAGCACCCGGACGAGCGGGACGCCTACGTCCGGTTTGTCGAGGCCGCCCGCGACCGCGTTCACGCCGTCGAGCCCCGGCTGGCCGTCGGGGTCACGCTCACGAACGGGTCCGTCCGGAGCCGCGACCGGACGTTCCGGGCGCTCCGCGAGGTCGCCGACGTCGTCCCGGTCAACCACGCGCCGATCCGGCCCGACTTTACGGTGCTCAGTCTCGACCGCGTCCGAGCCGACCTCCGCGAGGTCCTCGACGCCTCCGGCGACGGCCCCGTCGTGGTCCAGGAGCTGACGTGCCCGAGCGCCGCGTCGATGGGGGCCTCCCTGTCGTGGCAGCGCGCGTGCTTCGAGCTCCTGTTCGAGGAGATCGCCGCGACGCCCGACGTCCGGTTCGCGTCCGTCTTCACGTTCCAGGACTTCGACGCGGCCGAGTGCGCGGCGGTCCGCGACGCGCTCTTCGGCGACGAGCTCGACGGCCTCCCCGACGACGTGGCCCAGCGGCTGACGGACTACCTCTGCCAGCTCGGCGTCGTGGCCCCGGACGGAACGCCGAAGCCAGCCTGGGGCGCCGTTCTCGATGCCGCGCCGTGAGGACGGCCGGCTGGCGGTGGGCGCCGCCAGCCGGCCCCGCCGGTCTGGTCAGATCACGCGGTCGGGGTCGGGCGGGGGCGGCGTCTGCCCGCGGTACCCGAAGACGCGCTTGACGGCCCGGATCGCAAGCGGGAACTGCTTCTGGACATAGTACTGGTCGGCCGCCCGGCGCGCGCCCAGCCCGTACGTCGGGTATGGGAAGATGGTGTCCGAGATCTCGCGGACCGAGACGCCCGCCTTCATCGCCACGCCGTAGACCGAGATGAGCTCGCCGGCCCGCTCGCCGATCACGCTCGCGCCCAGGATCTTCCCCCGCCAGCGCGTCGCGTGGACCTTGATGTGGCCCGTCTCGGCGTGCTCCGTAATCGCCCGGTCCACCTTGGTGTAGGGGAAGCGGTAGGTCACGAAGTCTCGGCCGGCCTCGCGGAGCTGGCGCTCGGTCTGGCCGACCTGGGCGACCTCGGGCGACGTGAACGTGGTCCAGGTGAGGCCGTCGCGGTCGATCTTCGCGGGGATGCGGAGGACGGCGTTCGTGACGGCCTGCTTCGCCATGTGCTCGCTCATGTGCGTGAGCTGGTACTCGCCCGTGCAGTCGCCGGCGGCCCAGACGTGGTCGAGGTTCGTTCGGCAGCGGTCGTTGACCGTCACGCCCTTTTTGGTGTGGGCGATCCCGGCCGCGTCCAGGCCGAGGCCCTCGATGTTCGGCTTGCGGCCGGTCGCGATGAGGAGCCGGTCGCCCTCGAGCTGGCGGCGCTCTCCGCCAGCCGTGACGTGGAGCACGACGCGGCCGTCGTCGCCCTCGACCCGGTCCACGTCGGCGCCCAGGACGAACTCGACGCCCTCGCCCTCCAGGGCGCCCCGGAGCACGGCGGCGTGGTCGGCGTCGTCGCGGCCGAGGACGCGGTCGGCCCGGTCGACGACGGTCACGCGGCTGCCCAGCCGGCGGAACGCCTGGCCCATCTCGCACCCGATGGGCCCGGCCCCGACGATGACGAGGTGCTCGGGCTGGCGGGTGATCTCGAACAGGGACTCGTTCGTGAGGTGCGGCGTCTCGTCGAGGCCGTCGATGGGCGGGGGCGCGGCCCGGCCGCCCGTGCAGACGATGGCCTTGCGGAAGGTGACGTCGCGCGCGCCGCCGTCCTCCAGGTCGATGCGGACCGCGTGCGGGCCGGTAAACCGCGCCTCGCCCTTGACGACCTCGACGCCGAACCCCTCGAAGATCTCCGGGGCGTCGGCGTCCTGGTACACCTCCTGCCGCGTCTGATGGACGTCGCCCATCGCCGCGGCGAAATCGGCGTCGGGGACGTCGGGCGCGGCGCCGTCGCCCGCGTGCGGCCCGAACCGCGTGAGGAAGTCGCGGGCGTTCTGGCGGAGCGCGGCCGCGTGGAGGAGCGTCTTCGACGGGACGCACCCGGTCCAGGTGCAGTCGCCCCCGAGCCGGTGGCGCTCGACCATTATCGTCTTGGCGCCGAGGTTGGCGGCCGTCCCGGCGGCGGTGAGGCCGGCGGCGCCGGCGCCGAGGACGAGGAGGTCGACGTCGTAGCGGGCCATAGCGGTGGGGGAGGGGGCCGGTGGACGGGCGGGCCGGGGGCGATCTTACGAGCCCGTCCGCACCCGCGCCCGTGCTCCTCTTCCTCCCGACGTTCGCCGACCTCCCGCCCGACGGCCTCCGCGCCGAGGCCGAGCCGTTCCGGCTGGCGCGGACGCTCGACGGGGCCGAGGCGGCGGCCCGGGCGCCGGACGGCACGCGCGGCCGGGTCCTCGTCCTCGACGGCGCCGGCCTGGACCTCCACGGCGAGCCGCCGGCGGCCCACGTCATCCCCCGCCGGGCCGTCCTCAACGTGGACGCCGACGGGGACTACTGGCCGCCCGCGCCGGTCGCGGCCGGGGGAGGCTACGTCGTCCGCCGCCAGCGGGGCGGCGTGGACCTCCTCCTCATCTTCCGGCGCGGGGCGTGGGACCTCCCCAAGGGCAAGCTCGACGACGGCGAGACGGCCCGCCAAGCGGCCCACCGCGAGACCGCCGAGGAGGTGGGCATCGACCGCGACGACGTGGCCGTGCTGGAGGACCTCGGCCGGACGGTCCACGGCTACGTCTGGCCCAAGCGCGAGGTCTACGCCGTCAAGACGACGGCGTGGTACGCCATGACGACGACGGCCAAGACGTTCGAGCCGGAGGCGCGCGAGGGGATTGAGGCCGTGGCCTGGGTGCCCTGGGCCGAGGCCGGCCGCCGCCTCGGGTTCGAGACGCTCCGCGCGCACCACGGCTCGCTCGACCCGGAAGCGCTCGGGGTGTAGCGGCCCGCCCGCGACCGCCGCCCGCAGCGACGTCAGGCGCTCTCGGCGGCCGCCTCGTCCACCTCGCACGTGCCGTCTCCGTCGCTGACGGCGCCGTTTGTCGGGGCGGGAGTTGCAGGCGGGCCGTCCTCGTCGCCGAGGACGTCGTCCCAGGTCCACCCCTCGTTCTGGACGAGGCCGAGGAGGAGCCGGCGGCGGCGGTCGCACGCGTCCTCGCGGAGGGCCTCGCGGAAGGCGGCGTCCGGGCGGGCGGGGTAGCCGTCGCGGCGGAGGCCGGCGAGCGACGGCGGCGGGGGCGGCTCGCCGGCGGGGGCGATGGCCTGGTCCTCGAGGCGGTCGAGGAGCGTCGAGATCGCGGCCCGGGCCGGGCGGAGCGCGCCGGGTCCGAGGCAGTCCGCGTCCATCCCGTGCTCGACGACCGAGAGCGCCTCGTCGAGCGCGGCGAGCGACGGCGCCAGCGCCTCGCCCCGATTGTCCCCGTGGAAGTGGTGGAGGACGGGGTAGGCGATGTGCTGCTGGGCCAGGAGCGTGAGGTCGGGCGTGAGGCCGATGAGGTGCTGCGCGAGCGCGTCGCACCCCCGGTCCGGGTCCCACGTCGTCCGGACGATCTCCGTGGGCGTCGCGCCGAGCCCCCACAGCGCGGCCGCCGTCGCCCGGCGGTGGAGGGCCGCCTGGAGGACCGGGAGCACGTACGAGATGGCGAGCGTGAGGACGAACAGGCCCGAGAGCGCCGTCGCCGCCGTCAGCATCTGCCAGGCCGTCCCCGTCGGGTTGTAGTCGCCCAGCCCGAGCGTGACGAGCGTGTACCCGGCGAAGTAGACCCGGGACCAGGCGTCGGCCGGGGCCTGCGTCGTCGCGCTGATCACGGCGCCCCGGTCCGAGAGGAACACGAGCGACCACCCGCCCCACAGAAGCACGACCCACAGCGTCACGACGGCGAGCAGGACGGCCACGCCGAGCTGGCTGAACAGGAGCCCGGAGACGCGGCGGCCGACCGCGCTCTGCGTGAGCCCCCAGACGGCCCGGCTCACGGCGCGCGTGAGCGGCCCGCCGCCCCGCCCGAGCGTCGTGTAGAGGGCGTCGAAGACGGCCAGCCCGACGAGCCCGAGCCCGGGGAGGAGGAACCAGGAGTGCATGGCGGGTAGAACAGACGGCCTGAGGCGAAGCTCCCGGACCGCAACTCGCGCGCCACAACGCCCCCCATGCGACCGCTCCTCCCCGTGTTCACTCTCGCCCTCGCCCTGCTGGCGGTCCCCGCGCTCGCCCAGCCCGGCGTCGACCGCGACCGCCCGGCGGAGGCGCCGTGGCCCGACTCGCTCGTCGGCGGGCCGGTCCCGCCTGCCGAGGTGCCCCAGCTCTACGCCATCGCCGCCGCCGTCGACGCCGACCGGATCGAGGCCGACGTCCGCACGCTCGCCGGGTTCGGGACGCGCCACACGCTCTCCGACACGCTGAGCGACACGCGCGGGGTCGGGGCCGCCCGCCGCTGGGTCCGGGCCGAGTTCGAGCGGGTCTCGGAAGCGTGCGGCGGGTGCCTGGAGGTCGTCGAGCAGCGCCGCACCATCTCCGGCGAGCGCCGCATCCCCGAGCCGACCGAGGTCGTGAACGTCCTCGCCATCCAGCGGGGCACGGCCGACCCGGACCGGTACGTCGTGATGTCCGGCGACATCGACAGCCGGGCGTCCGACGTCATGGACGGCGCGATCGACGCGCCCGGCGCGAACGACAACGCGACGGGGATGGCCGGCGCCATCGAGGCGGCCCGGGTCCTCAGCCAGTACTCGTTCCCCGCGACGATCGTCTACGCCGGGCTCTCGGGCGAGGAGCAGGGCCTGTTCGGCGGCCAGATCATGGCCGAGATCGCGCGCGACGAGGGCTGGGCCATCACGGGCGTCCTCAACAACGACATGATCGGCAACACGTGCGGGATCGACGGGGTCTGCGACAACACGAGCGCCCGCGTTTTCTCCGAGGCCACGCGCCCGACCGAGACCGCGCGCGAGGCCCGGGTCCGCCGGTTCACGGGCGGCGAGGTGGACGGGCCGTCGCGCAGCCTCGCCCGCTACGTCGACCGGATGGACGCCTACGTCCGCCACCTCGACGTCATGATGGTCTACCGGCTCGACCGGTTCGGGCGGGGCGGCCACCAGACGCCGTTCACGGACGTGGGCTACCCGGCCGTCCGGATCATGGAGGCCCACGAGCACTACGACCGCCAGCACCAGGACCTCCGCACCGAGGCGTACCCCGACGGCACGCCCCGCCACTTCGGCGACACCGTCGAGTACGTCGACGTCGACTACGCGGCCAAGCTGACGGCCCTCAACGCCGTCGTCCTCGCCGGGCTGGCGGGCGCGCCGGCCCCGCCGTCGGATGTCGAGATCACCGGCGCCGTCCGGCCCTCGACGACGCTCTCGTGGAGTCGGCCGCCGGCCGCCGAGAACCCCCAGCTCGCCGGCTTCCGCGTGCACTGGCGGCTCACGACGAGCCCGCAGTGGGAGCGGTCGGTGTTCGTGCCGGACAACGGGGAGGCCCGCCAACACTACACGCTCGAGAACGTGGTGATCGACAACTACCTGTTCGGGGTCTCGAGCGTGGCGGCGGACGGGAGCCAGAGCCCCGTCGTGTTCCCCGGCCCCATCGGCGCCTTCGACTACGCGCCGCCGGAGTAGGCGGCGCGCCCGTCCGGGATCGCTGCGCCGGAGCGGACGTAGGCACTGCCCCCCGCTCACCCGTCGGCATGGCTCGCACCGGCTCGCTCCTCCTGGCCTTCCTCCTCGCCGCCTGCGGCGACGCGGCCGACGCCCCCGGGGCCGCGGCCACGCCGAACTCGGCGGACGGGCTCGACACCGAGGTCGTCTCGAACGAGACGGACGCGCCCGTCGCCCCGCCGAACGAGGCCATCGGGCCCGTCGCCGACACGAGCGGGGCGGCCACGGTGGTCGTCGCCGGCGACACGGTCCCCCGGCGCGGGGTCGTGACCGACCTCGACGCCGGCAGCGAGCTGTGCACACTCACCGTCCGGACCGACGGGGGCGGCACGGCGGAGATCTACGGCGACTACTCGCTGTGCGAGACGGACGGGCTCGTCGGCCAGCGCGTCCAACTCGCCTACGCCCCGGCGCAGGTCCCCGCCGCGTCGTGCGGGGGCGACCCGGCCTGTCTGGAGACGCAGACCGTCGCGCTCGCCGTCGTGGCCGAACCCCTCGGCCGGGCGGAGTAGCGCGTGCGCGCCGTCGTCACGGGGTCGAGCGGGTTCCTGGGGAGCGCGTTCGCCCGGGCCCTCGTCGCGCGCGGCGCCGACGTTCAGGGCGTCGACCTCGCGCCGGCGCCGGCCGCCCCGTGG
>CAZDFV010000067.1:0-13057 GCA_964504495.1 uncultured Rhodothermales bacterium | reverse complement strand
GCAGGTGTCACTCCCTATACGTCGTCTTGCGACTTGGCAGAGAGCTGTGTTTTTGCTAAACAGTCGGTTGGGCCTTTTCACTGCGGCCACCCATAGGGTGGCGTCCCTTATTGCGAACGTAGGGGACTAATTTGCCTAGTTCCTTGACCGCGCATCACTCGAGCGCCTGAGGATACTCTCCTCGCCTACCTGTGTCGGTTTACGGTACGGGCACCCTAGACAACGTACGACGCTTTTCTCGGCAGCTGACTTGGGGTCACTATGGGTTCGCCTCTCGGCTCCCCCTACTGTCGCATTTCGGCCTTGGAGGAGCAGCGGATTTGCCTACCGCTCCAGCCTACGTGCTTCAACGACCCATTCCGTCGGGTCGCGGACCTTACGTTTCTGCGTCACGCCTTACGTTACCGTCTTCGGGTGGTACGGGAATATTTAACCCGTTTCCCATCGCCTACGCCTTTCGGCCTCGGCTTAGGTCCCGACTAACCCTGTTCCGATTAACGTTGAACAGGAACCCTTAGGCTTACGGCGGACGGGTTTCTCACCCGTCTTATCGTTACTCATGCCTACATTTTCTCTTCCACACGCTCCACCATCCCTCACAGGACGGCTTCAGCGCGAGTGGAATGCTCCCCTACCACTCTACGTAGTAGAATCCGAAGCTTCGGCGCCATGCTTGATGCCCGATACATTTTCGATGCCGGACCGCTCGACTAGTGAGCTATTACGCACTCTTTAAATGAATGGCTGCTTCTAAGCCAACATCCTAGTTGTCTGTGCAGTCCGACCTCCTTTGGTCAACTTAACATGGACTTGGGGGCCTTAGCTGTCGATCTGGGTTGTTTCCCTCTCGGACACGGATCTTATCACCCGCGCCCTCACTGCCTCTGAACGTGTGTCCGGCATTCGGAGTTTGTCTAGAGTTGGTACCCGGTGAAGGGCCCGCGTCCAATCAGTGCTCTACCTCCGGCACACTATGGAGAGACGCTGTACCTAAATACATTTCGGGGAGTACGAGCTATTTCCAAGTTTGATAGGCCTTTCACCCCTACCCACAGCTCATCGGAGCCTTTTTCAACAGACACCCGTTCGGTCCTCCACGCGGTCTTACCCGCGCTTCAACCTGGCCATGGGTAGCTCACCTGGTTTCGCGTCTACCCCCACTGACTCTGCGCCCTATTCAGACTCGCTTTCGCTTCGGCTGCGGCGCTGAACGCCTTAACCTTGCCAGTGAGGAGTAACTCGTAGGCTCATTATGCAAAAGGCACGCCGTCACCCCGTATGGCCTCGCTAGAGGCCGGGGCTCCGACTGGTTGTAAGCACACGGTTTCAGGTACTATTTCACTCGCCTACTAGGCGTTCTTTTCACCTTTCCCTCACGGTACTAGTGCGCTATCGGTCACGAGAGAGTACTTAGCCTTACCAGATGGTGCTGGCGGGTTCCCACAAGATTTCTCCGGTCCCGTGGTACTCAGGTGCCTGCGGTGCTGCTCGCTGTACGTCTACGGGACTATCACCCTCTGTGGTGTGGCTTTCCAGGCCACTTCGTCTTCTGCTTGCAGATCACCGTATGCAGGTCCTACAACCCCGGAAGCGCCGAAACGCTGCCGGTTTGGGCTATTCCCCGTTCGCTCGCCGCTACTTGGGGAGTCACTATTGTTTTCCTTTCCTCCAGCTACTTAGATGTTTCAGTTCGCCGGGTTGGCCTCTACACCCTATGTTTTCAGGTGCAGATAACAGGTCTTCAACCTGCTGGGTTTTCCCATTCGGAGATTCGCGGATCTAAGGGTATTTGCCCCTCCCCGCGACTTATCGCAGCTTATCACGTCCTTCTTCGCCTTCTCGTGCCAAGGCATCCACCGTGTGCTCTTAGTCGCTTGATGCGACCTCGTATGAGTCTACGTACGATCTGGAGATGCTCCAGAGCGCTCGATGCTTTTTCTCAGCAAGACGAACCGTCTGCTCCCGAGGGAGCGTCAGGTTCGACCCTGATGCAGTTTTGCTACGGCTAACAACATGTCAAGGAACCGTCCGGGTCGCCTCCGAGGAGGATCGCCAGTCTGCCGCCGCTCAAGACCAGAAGCTGGTCGGGCGTCAGGGAGTGGAGCCAGAGGGAGTCGAACCCCCGACATCCTGCTTGCAAAGCAGGCGCTCTACCAACTGAGCTATGGCCCCGATAAGCATGCTGGCGGAAGCCGCCAGGTCCGTGGGACTGGGAGGAGTTGAACCTCCGACCTCACGCTTATCAGGCGTGCGCTCTAACCACCTGAGCTACAGTCCCGCGTCACGCCTGCCGCGAACGCGGCGGGGGGCGTGGGCTGGACGGTCGCTCCGGTGGGAGCGGACCTACAACGGTCGCAAAGAACAGGGCCGAGGCCGAAGCCTCTGACCCGAGGGGCGCCCAACGTACCGACTCCGGGGAGCCGAGACCGTGAAGCGCGTCCGAAAGCCCGTGGGCCCTGGTCACTGAGAGAGAGAAGCATAGCGAGCCCTCGACGGCTGCCGCAGCAATGCTGCGCGGGCAGAGGAGCGTCGAGCTCTGTGAGAGGTAATCCAGCCGCACCTTCCGGTACGGCTACCTTGTTACGACTTAGCCCCAGTCACCGAGTTCACCTTCGGCCGCTCCCTCCCCAAGGGGTTGGGTCACGGACTTCGGGCGCCCTCGACTTCCATGGCTTGACGGGCGGTGTGTACAAGGCCCGGGAACGTATTCACCGCGTCGTTGCTGATACGCGATTACTAGCGATTCCAGCTTCACGGAGTCGGGTTGCAGACTCCGATCCGAACTGAGACCGGCTTTGTGGATTCGCTCCCCCTCGCGGGGTGGCTGCCCATTGTACCGGCCATTGTAGCACGTGTGAAGCCCCAGGCGTAAGGGCCATGATGACTTGACGTCGTCCCCACCTTCCTCACTGCTTGCGCAGGCAGTCTCGCTAGAGTCCCCGGCTTGACCCGCTGGTAACTAGCGATAGGGGTTGCGTTCGTTGCGGGACTTAACCCAACATCTCACGACACGAACTGACGACAGCCATGCAGCACCTCGCTACCAGTCCGAAGAAGGGCCCCTTTCAGGGCCTGTCCGGTAGCGTTCGAGCCTAGGTAAGGTTCTTCGCGTTGCATCGAATTAAGCCACATGCTCCACCGCTTGTGCGGGCCCCCGTCAATTCCTTTGAGTTTCAACCTTGCGATCGTACTCCCCAGGTGGGACGCTTAACGCGTTAGCTTGGACACTGCACCTAAAGCGGTGCAACATCGAGCGTCCATCGTTTACGGCGTGGACTACCAGGGTATCTAATCCTGTTCGCTACCCACGCTTTCGTGCCTGAGCGTCAGTACCCGTCCAGCTATCCGCCTACGCATCAGGTATTCCTCGTGATATTTACGCATTTCACCGCTACACCACGAATTCTGATAGCCTCTCCGGGACTCAAGACGTGCAGTATCAAGGGCAATTCACCGGTTAGGCCGGTGGCTTTCACCCCTGACTTACACGCCCGCCTGCGCACCCTTTACACCCAGTGATTCCGGACAACGCTTGGACCCTCCGTATTACCGCGGCTGCTGGCACGGAGTTAGCCGGTCCTTATTCATACGGTACCGTCAGACCCTACCGAGTAGGGTGTTCTTCCCGTATAAAAGCAGTTTACGCCCCTGAGGGGTGTCTTCCTGCACGCGGCGTGGCTGCGTCAGAGTTTCCTCCATTGCGCAAGATTCCTCACTGCTGCCTCCCGTAGGAGTCTGGCCCGTGTCTCAGTGCCAGTGTGGCGGATCATCCTCTCAGACCCGCTACGGATCGTTGCCTTGGTGGGCCGTTACCCCACCAACTAGCTAATCCGACGCAGGCTCATCCTCAGCCGCATAAAGCTTTGATCGGTGGTCCATGCGGACCGCCGACGGTATGCGGTATTAGCCACGGTTTCCCGTGGTTATTCCCCAGCTGAGGGCAGATTGCCTACGCGTTACTCACCCGTGCGCCACTTTCCACCGGGTGCAAGCACCCGGCTTCTCGTTCGACTTGCATGTGTTAAGCCCGCCGCCAGCGTTCGTCCTGAGCCAGGATCAAACTCTCCGTAGTAGAGAGATTGATCGCCTGCTGTGGTCCGAAGACCAGATCAGGGATCGAGTTGCGATACCCTCTCGGGCATCGCCTGCTGTTGAGCTTGTTGTTTGGACCTCGGCCGCCGTTGCCGACGAAGGAGGTCCGGGTTGACTTGTCTCGTCTGTCCGCTACCCGACTGGCGGAGCCAGCGGGAGAGCGGCCGACGAGGGCTCGCTATGCTTCCAGTCTCTCAAAGAACGGGGCCCGGCAGAGGCGGCTCGGCGGGTGCCGACGTTGCCTCCGGGGCGGCCTGCTAACCTACGGAATCCGTAGCCAGGCGTCAAGGGCTTCGCGTTCTCTTCGCTTGCGGTCCGAGCACCCGGCCAGTGCCGAGTCGCGAGTCCCTAGCCTCGCGTCGGACGCGAGGGAGCCCATGATACGGGCGGCCGGGGTGGGGAGCAAGAGGCGGCGTCGGGTTCACGAACCCTTTGCTCGTCTCGCGCGCTCAGCGCCTCGACCGTCATCCGACAATGAACAGGGCCGCCGAGCATGTCGCGAGCGACGTCCCCTCGGCAGCGGCGCCCAAGGTAGGGGGCGCCCCGGGGCGTGTCCATGCACACGCGGTGGAGAGGGAGTGAGGGAACGGTGAGCCGAGTCCGGGCTGGCCCCGGGGTATCTTTATGGCCTGTCAACAAGGTGGCCTCCCCTCCCCTATCTGACCCTCATGGCCCGACCTCAGAGCGGCGGACTCCGCGCGACCCTCACCGACCGGGCCTTCTGGCTCGGCCTCCTCGCGATCGGGCTGGGACTCGTGGTCCTCGCCCTCCTGTTCAACTACGCCGTCATGCCGATCTGGACGCGGCACGACGCGGCCGTCGAGGTCCCGAACGTGCTGGAGCTGGACGAGGGCGAGGCCGAGCGGACGCTCCTGCTGGCGGGTCTTGAGGGCGAGTACGATGAGCAGCCGTACAACCCCAACCTCCCAAACGACATCGTCGTGGACCAGAGCCCGGAACCGGGGTCGCAGGTCAAGCCCGGCCGGCGGGTCCGGTATTACGTGAACGCCTCGCCGCGCGGGCTCGTCACCGTCCCGGGCGTCCTGACGTTCTCGGAGGGGAAGGCCCGCGAGGAGATCGGCGACGACAGCCTCGTCGTGGACCGCGTCGAGATGGACTCCGTGCGGACGCCCTACGCCAACACGGTCACGCGGCAGCGGCCGGAGCCGGGGCGGCAGGTGCCCGTCGGGACGCGCGTGACGCTCTGGGTGAGCCCCGGCATCGACGAGTCGCGCGAGGTGACGGTCCCGGACGTCGTCGGGCTCTCGGTCGCGGAGGCCCGGGTGCGGATCGAGGACGTGGGCCTCTGGGTGGACTCGCCGCGCGCCACCAGCGGCACGGTAACGGGGCAGGAGCCGGACCGGGGCGAGCGCCTCCACCCGGGGCAGGAGGTCCGCATCTTTACGGACACCGACGCGGAGGCGGCCGACGCCTAGGCCCGCCCCGCGAGCGCCTACTCCTCCAGATACACGGCGGGCGCGTCGGCGTCGAACACGACGCGCTCGGCGTGCTTCGTCGGGACGACGCGGCCGACGAAGTCGGGCTGGACGGGGACCTCTCGGTGCCCCCGGTCGATTAGGACGGCGAGACGGATCGTTCGGGGCCGCCCGTACTGGAGGACGGCGTCGAGCGCCGCGCGGGCCGTCCGGCCGGTAAAGAGGACGTCGTCGACGAGGAGGACGTCGCGGTCATGCGCGGCGGGCGCGTCGGCCGGGAGGTCCGGGGGGGCCACGTCGCGGTCGTCGCGGAAGGCGAGGACCGGGAGGGGGTGGAGTTCGATGGTCTCGCCAGACGCCTCCGCGAGCGCCTCCGCCAGCCGGCCGGCGAGGGCGTGCCCGCGCTCCTTCAGCCCGAACACGAGCAGCCGCTCGACGCCCCGGTTCCGCTCGATGACCTCGTAGGCCAGGCGCGTGACCGTCCGCCGGACGCGCTCGGGGGTCATGAGCGTGCTCCGGCTCACGGCAGCGGGGGCCGAGCGACTGGCGCCAGCTCCGCGCGGTAGACCGTGACGGCGCGGCCCGTCAACTCGACCCGGTCGCCAGCGACGCGGACGCCCACCCGGCCGCCGCGGGCGGACGCCTGGTAGCACGCGACGCGGTCGGTGCCCAGCCGGCCCGCCCAGAACGGACCGATGGCGCAGTGGGCCGAGCCGGTCACCGGGTCCTCGTCGATCCCGTAGGCGGGGGCGAAGTAGCGCGAGACGACGTCGTACCCGCGCCCGCTGGTGGCCCGGCTCGTCACGATCAGGCCGCGGTTGCCGAGCGCGGCGACGGCGGCCGGGTCGGGGTCGAGGGCGCGGACGGCGGCCTCGCCCTCCAACACGGCGAACCCATCGAACGGGGTCTGCCCCGTCCACACGGGTTCCGCGTCTAGGACGTCGGCGAGGTCCTCGACCGTCTCGGGCGCGGGCGGGGTCGCGGGGAAGTCCATCGCGTAGGCCCCCGCCCCCACCCGGCGCACCGCGAGCCGGCCGCTCTGCGTGTCGAACCGGGCCACGTCGTCCTCCGCCAGTCGGCCGGACTCGAACAGGACGTGCGCGGACGCGAGCGTGGCGTGGCCGCACAGTTCGACCTCCGTCGTCGGCGTGAACCAGCGGAGGCCGAACCGCGAGGCCGGCGCGGCCGAGGCGTCGCCGTCCGGCACGACGAACGCCGTCTCGGACAGGTTCATCTCGCCCGCCAGCGCCTGCATCCAGTCGTCCGAGGCCGGCGCGTCGAGGACGCACACGGCGGCCGGGTTCCCCGTGAACGGGCCGCTGGCGAAGGCGTCGACCGTGGTGAGGGTCATGGGTGGTGATGCGTGACGAGTGATGCGTGGTGTCTCGACTGGTGCAGCGCAGCCTGCGACGAGTCACGCATCACGTATCACGCATCTGGCGGTGTCTGCTGGGTCTCTGCCCCCTCCTTCCCCGGGCACGCCTCGCGGCGGCAGTGGCCGTAGACGGTGAGCGCGTGGCGGGCCACGTCGAACCCGTAGATGTCGGCGACGGTCTCCTGGATCTCCTGGAGGCGGGGGTCGCAGAACTCGAGGATCTCGCCGCAGTCCTCGCAGATGAGGTGGTCGTGCTGCCAGTAGGCGTAGGCCCGCTCGAACTTGGCCTGCTGCTTCCCGAACTGGTGGCGGACGGCGAGGTCCGACTCGATGAGGAGGTCGAGCGTGTTGTAGACCGTGGCCCGGCTCACGCGGGCGCCCTCGTTCTTGAGCCGCGCGAAGAGCGCGTCGGCGTCGACGTGGTCGTTCGTGGCGTAGAGCGCGTCGAGGACGGCGAGGCGCTCGGGCGTCCGCCGCTGGCCGCGCTCCTTGAGGAACGACAGGAACCGGGCGCGGACCTCGTCGAGCTGGGCGGTGGTGAGGGACATGAGGGAAGCTACGGGTTGCGGCGGAGCGCCCACCGACTGGCGGGGGTCGCGGCCGGGGTGTCGGCGCCGTCGCCGGTCGCAGCGCCGTCCAGGTGGAGGAGCCCGGCTGCGAACGCCGCCAGCCGCTCGGTGGGCTCGGAGGGCGCCAGCGCGTCCGCGTCGAAGTGGTCGGACACGAAGCCGGTGTCGAACTGGCCGGACGTGAAGGCCTCGTGCTCCATGACGTAGCGACAGAACGGGATCGTCGTCCGCACGCCGGCCACGTCGTACTCGTCGAGGGCCCGGCGCATCCGGGCGACCGCCTCGGCCCGCGTCCGGCCCCACGTCGAGAGCTTCGAGATCATGGGGTCGTAGTGGACGGGCACCTCGTCCCCCTCCTCCACGCCCGCGTCGACGCGGACGCCGGGGCCCGACGCCGGCCGGTGGCGCAGGAGCGGGCCCGGCGCCGGGAGGAACCCGGCCGGCACGTCCTCGGCGTAGACGCGGCACTCGACGGCGTGGCCCCAGATCGCCAGGTCGTCCTGGCCGTAGCCCAGCTCTTCGCCCTCGGCGATGCGGACCTGTTCGGCGACAAGGTCGATTCCTGTGATAAGCTCCGTGACCGGGTGCTCCACCTGGAGCCGCGTGTTCATCTCGAGGAAGTAGAACTCGCGGTCCGCGTCGAGGAGGAACTCGACGGTCCCGGCGCCGACGTAGCTGCACGCCCGGGCCGCCTGGACGGCCGCCTCGCCCATCTGGGCCCGCAGGTCCGGCGTGAGGACGGCGCTCGGGGCCTCCTCGATCACCTTCTGGTGGCGCCGCTGGATCGAGCACTCCCGCTCGAACAGGTGGACCGTGTTCCCGTGCGCGTCGGCTAGCACCTGGATCTCGACGTGCCGCGGGCCGACGAGGTACTTCTCGATAAAGACGCGGCCGTCGCCGAACGCGCTCTGGGCCTCCGACCGGGCCCGCTCGAAGGCGCCGGCGAAGCCCTCGGCTCGCTCCACGACGCGCATTCCCTTGCCGCCGCCGCCGGCCGCCGCCTTGACGAGGACGGGGTAGCCGATCTCGCCTGCGACCCGCTCGGCTTCGCCCGGGTCGTCGATGGCGTCGGTCGTGCCAGGCGCCATCGGGACGCCGGCCTCCTCCATCAGTTTGCGGGCCTCCGTCTTGTCGCCCATGAGGCGGATGGCCTCGGGGGGCGGGCCGATCCACGCGAGCCCCGCGCCCTCGACGGCGCGGGCGAACGCGGCGTTCTCGCTTAGGAACCCGTAGCCCGGGTGGACGGCGTCGGCGCCCGACTGGCGGGCCGCGTCGAGCACGCGCTCGGCGACGAGGTACGACTGGGCCGACGGGGCCGGGCCGATCTCGACGGCCTCGTCCGCCAGCCGGACGTGCAACGCGTCGCGGTCCGCTTCGGAGTGGACGGCGACGGTGGCGACCCCGCGGTCGCGGCACGTCCGCATGACGCGGACGGCGATCTCGCCCCGGTTGGCGACGAGGACTTTCTGGATGGGGCGGTGTGTCATATCGGCGGAAACGCGGGGGCCGGCACGGTGTTCGAACGGGGAAGCGCCCGACCCGCCCCTGGGGCCCCCGACCACGGCCCCGCGTCGATGACCGAAGCTACCGACTATTACGTCTTGCTTGGAGTGCCCGAGGGCGCGGGGCCGGAGGTCATCAAGCGGGCCTACCGGGCGCTCGCGCGCGAGTGGCACCCGGACTGCAACCCGGGCGACGCCGCGGCCGAGGAGCGGTTCAAGCAGGTGCAGGCGGCATACCAAGTCCTCTCCGACCCCGGGCTCCGCCGGGCCTACGACCGCGCCCGGCGGCGGCAGGCGTGGGCCCAGGACGTCCACGTCCGGGCCGGCCACGCCTCGCCGTTCCGCGGCGCCGACGGCCTCGACCCCCTCGCCGCGTTCTTCTTCGGCGACGACGGGCCCGCCGTGAGCCTCGACGTCGAGACGCAGGTGCGGCTCACGTTCGACCAGGCCCTCCGCGGTGGGCGGACGGAGATCCAGAGCGGGGCCGGCGGGCCCGTCCCCCTCACGATCCCGCAGGGCGTCCGCTCGGGGCTCAAGGTGCGGCTCCCAGACCGCGGCCGGGCCGGGCCGGACGGCCGGCGCGGCGACCTCTACGTCACGTTCCGCGTGGACCCGAGCCCGCGGTTCCGCCGCGAGGGCGACAACCTCCACGTGGTCGAGACGGTCTCGGCCCTGGAGGCGATTGTCGGGACGACGCGCCAGATCACGAACGCCTACGGGCAGACCGTCAAGGTCCACATCCCGCCGGGGACGCAGCCGGGCGAGCGGCTCCGGCTGCGCGGCCAGGGCGTCGCCACGCGGAAGCGGACGGGCGACCTGTTCGTCGAGGTCCACGTGACCGTCCCGCGCCAGCTCTCGGACGCGCAGCGCCGCGCGCTGGAACAGACGGCCCGGAGCCTCGGGCTGCTGTAGCGGGGCCCCCGGCCGTCGGTTCGGGGGGCGCCGCCGACGGCCGGCGGCGCGGAGCCTGCGGCGGGCGAGACGGCACGCGGGGCAGAAACAGCGGCGGCGGCGGGGGGTTGGCTCCCTCTCCCCCGTCGCGACCCGCGACGCGCCATGCCCTCCGTCGCCACCATCGGATATGAAGGCGCCGCCGTCGAGCCGTTCCTCGACGCCCTCCGCCGCGCCCACGTCGACCTGCTCGTCGACGTCCGGGCCGTGGCGCGGTCGCGGCGGTTCGGGTTCGCCAAGACGCGGCTCGCGGCGAACCTCGCCGGGGCCGGGATCGAGTACGTCCACCTCCGGCGGCTCGGAACGCCCGCCGACGGGCGCGCCGCGGCGAAGGCCGGCCGGCACGACGCGCTCCGGCGGATCTACCGCGAGCACCTCGCCACGCCGGAGGCGCAGGCCGACCTCGCGCGCCTGGCGGACCTCGTTGAGGGGGGCCGGCGCGTCGCCCTCCTGTGCTACGAGGCCGACCCCGCCGCGTGCCACCGCAGCCTCGTCGCGGACGCCCTCACCGACATGACTTCGGCCGAGGTCGTCCACCTCTCGCCGCACGCGACCGGCGCTCCGGCCCGTTAGACGCCAGTCCCCGCCGGACGTGCGCGCCGCCAGCCGGGGGCGCCCCCGACTCCCACGGCTCCCCGTCTACTCCCCCTCGTCGTGGAGGTCGTCGGTCAGGCTGTCGAGCGGCGCGCCGTGCGTCTCCCTGAACAGGACGAACGCGACGCCGCCCTCGACCTGGCGGAGCGGCCGGTGCGCTTCGACGACTTCGGCGTAGGTCTCGTAGCAGGCCAGTGCCGCCTCCGCCCGCTGGCGGTCCTCGTCGGTGAACGCGACGACGGCGCCCACGTCCTCGCGCGGGACGCCCCTCAGCCCGACCGGGTTGTCTTGGATCTCGCCCTCGACGAGCGTGAAGAGCGCCAGCCGGCGCGGGCTCCGGGCGGCCATCTCGTCGCAGGCCGCGCAGTACGCCCGCTTGACGACGGCGTGCGCGACGAGGTGGTCCGGGTGCCCGCTGTTCCCGTGGTGGGCGTAGGTCACGACCACGTCCGGCCGGACGGCCTGGATCTTCCGCTCGACGACGTGCTCCAGGTCGCGCGGGTCGAGGTCCACGAGCCCGCCGTCGGGGAAGTCGAGGACCGTCAGGTCGATGCCCAGCGTCTCGGCCACGCACTGCATCTCCCCCTCGCGGCGTGCGCCCATCGCCTCGACCGACAGGCCGAGGTCGTGCCGGACCTTCGTGGCCCCGCCCTTCGTGAGCGTCAGGAGCGAGACCTCGTGGCCCTCGCGGACCTGCCGGGCGATCGCCGGCGCGGGCCCGAACGACTCGTCGTCGGGGTGGGGGAAGACGTAGAGGAGCGTCACGGGCGCGGGCGGAAAGGAGCCGCAAAGGCGGCTCGGCCCGGCGCGGTTCCGCTACTCCGCGTCCGGCTGGCGGAGGCCGGCCCCCGGCGAGCTGGCGCCGACTTCCGGCTCGTCCTCCGCGGTCACGACCTCGTGGAAGACCGTCTGCCCCGTCCGCAGCGTCCGGCGGACGTAGGGGTGGCAGAGCCCGCACTTCCGCCCGAACAGGGCGTGCTCCTGGAGTTCCGCGACGGTCCGCGCGCCCGTCTCGGCCGCGACGTCCGCCAGCTCGGCGAACGGCCGGCCAAAGCAGAGGCAGCGGTCGATCGTGAGGCGCGGCATCGGCTACTCCTCGACGAACGCGACCGACGCCGGGATCACGCCGGCCTCGAAGCGCGCGACCTCCGCGCCCGTCCGGTCGTGGACGGTGACGAACCCCGCCGCGGAGAACGGGGCGTCCGGGTCGAGGCGGCCGAGGTACAGGCGGTCGGCCCCATCGTCGTAAGCCACGGCGCCGATCCCGGCCTCGCCGCCCACCTCGACCGTCGCGTCGAGCACATTGTCGTCCGAGTCGAACCGGAGGACGCTCTGGCCGACGACGACCCAGACCTCGTCGCGCGCGCGGCTAACGGCCGCGTCCTGGCCGAGCGCCGACGTCCCGGCCTGCGCCTCCAGCGGGAAGCGCGCGACGACGTCGCCCGAGCTTCCATCGAGGACGACGACCTCGCCGTCCGTCTGGCTGATGATCTCGGTAAAGTCGTCGTTGTAGACCGTCCGCCCGTTGCAGACGACCCAGACCTCGCCGTCGCCGTCCGCCAGTGCGGCGCGGGGGTTCTCGCAGTCCAGGTCGATGGTCTCGACGCGCACGTCGTTCTCGGCGCTCACGACGGCCACGGCGTCCGAGCCCGCCAGCGCGACGTGCACGCGGTTGCCGACCGCCGCCACGCCCTCCGGGTTCACGCCGACCGGGACCGGCGCGCCGGTCTGGCCCGTCGCCAGAAAGACGGGCGTGACGGTCCCGGCGTAGTAGTTCGAGACGTAGGCCGTCCCGTCCACGACGGCCCAGTCGCGCGGCGTCTGGACGTCAATCTCCTGCGTCCGCTCGTCCGTCTCCAAGTCGACGGTCTCGATCCGCCCGCTGCCGGTCGAGAACGAGTCGTTAAAGTTGAGGAACACGTAGAGCCGGCCGCCGCGCGCCTCCACGTTCTGGACGAACCCGCTGACCGCGAGCGGGCTGGCGGACGCCGTCCCCGCGTCCGGGTCGTAGACGGTGAGCGAGCCCGTGCCGGACCCGAACGTGCCCTGGTTGCCGACGTAGACGGCCGCGGTGTCGGGCGTGTCCTCGGTCGTGTCGCACGCGGCGACGAGGAGGGCGAGGGCGACGAGGAGGAGGCGAGAGCGCATGGGAGCTAGAGGGCCCGCACCGCGAGGCGCAGACGGGCGTGGCGGGGGGGCATCGGGTACGACTGGACGACCTGATAGCGGGCGTCCGTGAGGTTCTCGGCGGCGACGGCGAGCCGGACCTCGGCGCTACCGAAGCGGGCGCGAGCGCCGAGCTGTCCGTCGAGGACGAGGTGGGCCGGAAGCGGCTGCGTGCCCGAGGCCGTCGTAAAACGGGCGCCGACGACTCGGGCGCCGAGGTCGAGCCGGAGCGCGCCCCAGCCGAGCCCGCCCCACGCCTTCGCCGTCCACCGGGGGACGTAGCGGAGCGGCTGGCGGGCGTCGAGGTCGCGGGCGTCGAGGAGCGTCGCCAGCGCGCCGGCCTCCGCGAGCGCCGGCCGGCCGCCGAGCCGG
>CAZDFV010000066.1:0-13096 GCA_964504495.1 uncultured Rhodothermales bacterium | reverse complement strand
TGCCGTCCGGCCCCGCCGCCCCGAGGCTCCGCCGGACGAGCGCCCGCGCCAGTGCGTCGGTGGCGTCGACGAGCGGGACGCCCTCGTCGCCGGCGAGGGCGAGCGGGATCTCGGTGCAGGCCAGGACCACGGCCTCGGCACCGGCGTCGGCGAGCCGGCCGACGGCCTCGCGGAGGTCGCGGACGGCCCGCGCCGTGACCGGGTTCGAGAACGCCTTGACCCCGTAGTCGGGGTTGTATAGAGCGGCCTGGACCAGCCACTCGTGCTCGGCGTCCGCTAGCTCAACGGCCTCGACCCCGACGGCCGCTAACGCCTGCGGGTACGTCCCCGCGGCCCGCGTCCCCGTCGTCCCAAGGACGCCGACGCGGCGGGCGGTCGGGAACCGGTGAGCGAGGTCGGCGGCGGCCTCCTCGACCATGTCCACGAGCTCGACCCCGGCCGCGTCCGCCGCGGCCCGGACGGGGTCGAAGATGACCGGGGCGTGGACCGTGTTGCACGGGACGCCGACGACCTCGGCCCCGACGGCCGCGAGCTGGCGGACGACGGCGCCGATGGCGTGGCCCGGATTCTCGCCGGTCCGCCCGAGCAGGAACGCCGTCCGGTCCCCGACCCGGTCCGGGACCGAGACCATCGCCAGCGGGAGGTGGTCCTGGTCGCGCCGGGCCGGCGTCGCGTCGAACACCTTCCGGACGAGGTCGAGCCCGGCGTACGGGCCGAGCCCGCCGACCACCCCGACCATCCGGGGGGCGTCCGACGACGGCGGAGGAGGAACGGCGGGGGACATCGGCGCGCGGAGACGGTAGCTCCGGGCCCGGCCGCCGCCCCGGCAACAGGCCCGTGTTGTGGTTTCGAGGCCGAAACCTACGGCGGCCGGTAACCCCAAGGGGCTACGACGCCCACGCGAGACGGAGGCGGCCGGCCCTCGCCCGGACCGCCCCGGCGACGTCCGGCGAGAGGAGCGTCCGGGGCGACTCGGCGAAGGCGTGGGCGAGGAGCCGGAGCGCTAGCGCCGGCTCGGCCGCGCGCTGGCGGATCGCTTGGCGGACGAGGGCCTCCCCCACCGCTCGCCGGTGGAACCGGGCGGCCTGGGCCGGCTCCCGCCGACGGACCTCCCGGCCGACCTCTCGGAGCACGCCGAGCCCGACCCGCGTATGCTCGCCCGTCAACGGCCGGTTCCCCTTGTAGAGCCGGACGGCCGCCCGGGTCTCGTCCAGGCTCACGTCCCGACCGAGGTACGCCGAGAGCACCCGCTGCCGGACCGAGAGCCCGAGGCCGTGGCCGGCCTCGCCCCGCGTCTTCGTCGTCTGCGCCGAGTGGACCCGGTACGTCACGAGCGGGTCGGCCAGGTTCGCCACACGCGTGAGCGGGAGGAGCCGAGCCCAGAGGTCGACGTCCTGGGCCGTCCAGAACGCCTCGTCGTACCCGCCGACGGACCGGACGAGGTCGGCCCGGTACATCACGCCGGGGTGGAGGAAGCTGTTCACGAACAGGTCCCGGACCCGGATCTCCGCGTCGTCGGTCGGGTGGACGAGGAGGTCCCGGCGCCCGCTCTCGTACACCTTCCAACACGCCGTCGAGAGGAGGCCGACGTCGGGGTTCGCACGCATGAACGCGACCTGGCGGGCCAGCCGCTCCGGGTGGTACGTGTCGTCGGCGTCGGCCCGGGCGACGAGCCCCGCCCGGCAGAGCCCGAGCCCCCGGTTCAGCGACCCCGCCAGCCGGCGGTTCTCCTCGTTCCGGACCACCCGGACGCGGCCGTCTCGGGCGGCGTACTCTGCGAGGACCTCAGGCGTCCGGTCCGTCGAGGCGTCGTCGACGGCGACGAGCTCGAAGTCATCGAACGTCTGGGCGAGGAGCGTGTCGAGCGCCTCGGGGAGGTGCCGCTCCTCGTTGTGGGCGGCGAGGAGGACGCTGACGGAGGGCTCGGGCACGGTCGGGTCGGGGGCAGGCTGCAGTCCGGTACGCGCGGGGCCTCCTCTAGATCGGCAGGACGGTAGCGCCCTGTAGTCCGCCGGCCGGTCCGCCGGAAGTCGCGCGCGACGGGCCGGCGTCCGTTCCCCGACCGACGTGCGCGCGGTACGCCTCCGACTCCACGAGGAAGCCCTCGCCCACCAACTGGTCTACGTGCTCGAGCCGTCGGGCTCGCTCGGTGTAGAGGCTGAGGGCGGGGTCGGCGTCGAGCGCGTCGAGGTACCCGCGGTACTCGGCGGAGCCGTTGTAGAACCCGCCCTCGGCCGTGACACGGCGGGCGTAGTCGGCGAAGCCGGCCACGTACTTGTAATGGAGGAGTACCGCCGAGACGTCGGCGACGCGGGCGCCGCGGACGCCGTGCGAGCTCTGGTACCGGACCCCACCGCTCGGGAACTGGAGGGGGTGCTTCGTGAGCATCGGGCGGACGCCGAATCGGGCCTCCCGAACGCCCCCGTAGTGGATGCCGATCCCCCCATTCGACGCCCGGTTCCACCTCCCGAACTTCTCCCCGTACGGCTCGACGTCGACCGACGACAGGTCGTAGAACCGATGGCCGCGTCGCCAGTCGGGCTCGGCTGCGGCGAGGGACGCGCGTGGGAACAGGTCGAGCATTTGCGCCACGACCGCCGTGTACCCGCGCCCGTTTAGGTATTGGAGGAACGACCCGAGCGGGACGGCCCTGCGCCGCGGGTAGTCGAACAGCTCGTCGATGTCAACGCAGAGCACCCAGCACCCCCGCCCGAACCGGCGGACGAGGTACCGCTTGGCTCGGACCCTGATCTGGGCGTAGGGCGCCCCCGTCCGGAGGACGGTGACGTTGGGCTCGGCCGCGGCCCGCTCGACGGTCCCGTCCGTCGACCCGTTGTCGAGGAAGACGACGTGCCGGGCCCCGAGCGACCGGTAGTGCTCGAGGAACCCGTCGAGGTAGGCGGCCCCGTCGCGGACGAGCGAGACGACGACGAGGTCGCCGGGCCCGGCCGTCACCCGACGCGGCCCGGACACGTGGCGGACCCCGAGGCGGAAGGCTGCTTCTCGGCCGGCCTCGGCCGCCCGGCCGCCGCCCCCACGGGCGCGGCGGCCGACGTAGCTGGCGGCACGGCGGGCCGTCGACGACCGGAGCCGCTCCCACACGGGGTACACCCGCTCCGCGCGGGGCAGCCCTGCGTGGCGGAGGAGCCACGGGTACACCCGCCCCGCACGGTCGGGCGGGACGTAGTCGGGCCCGACGAGCCCGTGCCAGTACCGCTCCGCGAGCGCTCGGTCGAGCGGGAGGGCCTCCCGGACCTTCTTCGAGGCCGCCCGCTGAGCCGCCGCCCGGCGCTCCGCCGTGTACGCGCCCTCGTCCTGGAGGAACCGCACGGCCGCCAGCCGGAGGTCGAGCCACGCCGACACGCTCGCCAGCGGGTCGCGACGCCACACCGACCCGGACCGCCGCCGGACGACGGTGTGGACGGCGCCGTCAGTCGCCACGTGGGCGCCGGAGCGGAGCAGCCGGAAGTTCAGTTCGGAGTCCTGGCACGCCCGGCGGCCCTCCTCCCACCCCCCGACGTCCAAGACGGTCTGGCGTCGCCACAGGCTCGACGGGGTAATCCCCTGCCGGCCGGCCAGGAGGTCGAGCCACGGGTCGGCGTTCGGTGCGAGCTCGCCCTCAGGGAACGCGCCGGGCTCGAACGGGACGTACCGGTACGCTCCGATCACGAGGTCAGGCCGGCGCTCGGCCGCGAGGGCCGTCTGGTGCTCGAGCTTAGTCGGGAGGAGGAGGTCGTCGGCGTCGAGGAACTGGACGTACTCGCCCCGGGCCTCGGCGAGCCCCCGGTTCCGGGCGGCCGGGGCGCCCGCGTTCGGCTGGTGGAGCACGCGGACGAGGTCGGGCCGCTCGCGCTCCAGCGCCCGGAGCACGCCGAGCGTCCCGTCCGTCGACCCATCGTCGACGCAGATCACCTCGAGCGGCGCATGGGTCTGGGCGAGCGCCGACCGGACGGCCTCCTCGACGAACCCCTCCGCGTTGTACGCGGGGATGACTACGGACACGGTCACGGGCGGACTCTCCATCGCGGGCGGATCAGTCTTCGAGCGGATCGGTCTGCGGTCGAATCTATCGGCGTGCTCAGGCGAGGGCGCGGACTGCCGGCCGGCCTGACCGCCAGCCGGGGTAGGACCGGTCCATCTCGTCGCCGCAGAGGCGCCTGAACGCCGCACGCTCCTCCGGCGTCCAGGGCCGCGACGGCCGCCCCCGGTTGTGCCGGCCGACCTCGACCGGCACCGGGTCCACGCCGATCAGGCGGAACACGTCCTCCGCCCGCTCGGCCAGCCTCTCGAGCCGGACCCACGTCCACCGCTCGGCCGGCAGGGCCGCCAGCCGCTCGCGGACCGTCCGGTTCACGTACGCCCAGTACCAGCAGTTCTTCTCGAACGGCGTCATCGCCGCCCACGCCGCGGCCGGGACGTCGCCGAGGCGGTCGCCCTGGAGGCGGTGGGCGTCCCAGGCCGCCCGGCGGACGTTCTCGGACACGCCCGGGCCGTACCAGCCGCGCGCGACGCCCGAGGCCACGACGTCGCGGCCGTCGCGGACGAGCCAGACGACCCGGGCCTCGGGGTAGCGGTCGAGGAGCGGGTCGAGGAGGAGGCTCAGGTTCTGGTCCGACTCGCCGTAGACCGGCGTCGGGCTGAGGGCGAGGTCGTAGAGGGCGTCCAGCTCGGCGCGGAGCGCGGTCCGGTCGGCCGTCGCCGCCTCGGCCCAGCGCGTCGAGAGCCGGATGAGCTGGACGTGCGGCTCGTGGAGGCACGTCACGTCCGGGTGCTGGCTCAGCACGCGCGCGACGGTCATGCTCCCCGAGCGGCCCGTCGAGACGACGAAGAACGGCCGGGCCTGGTCGGCCGGGACGTGGAACGCGGCCCGGACTCCGGCTCCGAGCGGGCGGCCGTCGGCGCCCGCGTGCCGGCCCGACGCCTCGAGCCAGGCGTAGCGGTCGGGGTCGCGGCGGCCGACGACGGGCGAAGGGGCCGCCCCGACGACGGCCCCGACCGGGACCACGCCCGCGACCACGGTGCCCGCCCCGACGACGGCCCCGTCCCCGATCCGGGCACCGGGGAGGACCGCGGCGCCCGGGCCGACGTAGACGTTCCGCCCGATCGTGACGGGCTCGTACCGCTGGCGGTGGTCGTGCGGGAGCCCCTCGCCCTCCGTCTCGGGACTCGTGGTGTAGACGGCGACGCCGGCCCCCAGCCGCGTGTGGTCGCCGACGACGAGCCCGCCCTCCCCGTAGAGCCGCACGCCCGTGCCCAGGTGGACGTTGTTCCCCAGCGCCACCGTGCCCGCGCCCGTCAGCGTCAGCGGGGGCTCGGCGGTCACGTTGTGGCCGAGCGCGCGGACGCCCGCCAGGAGCCGCGCGTGCTGCTCTCCAGCGGTCGCGGCGTCGATCCGCGCGATCCGGTCGCGGAGCCGGTACGCCAGCCGGTCGGCGAGGGCGTCGAGCGCCCAGCGGGAGGCGGATCGGAGGGGGGGCATTGGCTCAGTCGGTGTGCCGTTCGCCTCAGGGTACGCCCCAGGCATTAAGCAGGGAATACGTCAGACGGAGCCGCCGAGGAGACGCCGCCCACACTGACGAGTTCCGGTCGCCCCACCCGACCGGACGGGGCGCCCTCCCCCGGGCAGGTCGGCACCACCGCCGGGGCGGGTGCCTTTGGCGCCCCCCGGGAACGTCTCCTTCCGGGGCGCGCGTCGCGGGGGTCTGCCCCGGCGGGTTCCCGCCGCCGCGCACCCCGCGGCGGCGGACCGCTCTACCGCCGGACGACGTGCCGGCACACGACCGACGCGGCCCGCCGCGAGAACAGCAGCCGGGGGTTGAACCGGACCGCATCGGACAGGAGCGCCCGACCGAGGGCCCGGTCGGGCTGGCGGCGCGGACGGGCCTCGAGCAGGAGCGAGTCGGCGGCCTCTCTCCGCATCCACCTCGCGACGTGCGGCGGCTCCGTCCGCTCGACCTCGCGGAGCGCCTCGCGGAGCAGGGGGCGGCCGACCCCGACGGTCCCAGGAGCCGCCCGCTCCCAGCTCCGGTAGAGCGACACGACGGCCACGACCTCGTCGTCCGAGAGCGGGCGCCGGAGGAGCTCGGAGAGGAGGTGGCGTGAGACCATCGCACTGAGCCGCTGGCCGGCCTCGCCCCGTGTCCGGGAGATGGTCTCCCGGTGGGTCCGGTAGGTCACGAGCGCCTCGGGGACGTTCGCGAACCGCGTGTGGTCGCGGAGACGGACCCAGAGGTCCGCGTCTTGGGCCGTCCAGTACCGCTCGTCGTAGCCGCCCACGGCCCGGACGACCCCGGCCCGGAACATCACGCCCGGGTGGAGGAAGCTGTTCACGAACAGCTGCCGGGCCCGGATCGTCGCGTCGTCGGTCGGCGGCCGGCTCGTGCCCCGGGGCGTCCCGTCCTCGGCGACCCGGCGGTACCAGCACCCGACGAGGCCGACGTCGGGGTGGGCGCGCAGGAACGCGACCTGCCGGGCCAGCCGCTCCGGGTGGTACGTGTCGTCGGCGTCGGCCCGGGCGACGAGCCCCGCCCGGCAGAGCCCGAGCCCCCGGTTCAGCGCGGCCGGGAGCCCGGCGTTCTCGGCCAGACGGACGACCCGGACGCGCCCGTCGCGCGCGGCGTAGGCGTCGAGGGCCGTCCCGGTCCCGTCGGTCGACCCGTCGTCGACGGCGACGAGCTCGAAGTCGTCGAACGTCTGGGCGAGGAGCGTGTCGAGCGCCTCGGGGAGGTGCCGCTCTCCGTTGTGGACGGCGAGGAGGACGCTGACGGAGGGGGCGGGCATGGCCTCTGCGGTCGGTCGGGTGCGTTGTCGGCGCCGTCGCCAGGCGGGACCACGAAGATCTTCCGACCGGCCGGGCTCGGGACCGGGCGGAGATTACCCCGGAACGCCCCACGTCGTAGTCGGCGGTTGTCGAGCCCGGTCCCCGGCAAGCTGGCCGTCGCGGCCGGGGACGCCGGGCACCCCCCGCCCGAGGCGTTCGCCGGTCAGGCCGTCGACGCGGCGACGAGCGCGACCGGGGCCGGGCTCGCCTTGGACAGCCGCCGGTCCCCCGTCACGCGGAGCGCGCCCCGCTCGGCCCCCGCCGGCCGGCGCTAGGGGCGCACGGGCTCCCGCACGAGCAGGTACATCTGTCGGCCCCCGTCGTCGAGCGAGGTCACGACGATCTTCCGGCCGTCCGGGCTCGGGACCGGGTGGAGGTCGCACCGGAACGGGCCCCGCTTCGGCCGGTGGTTCTCGAACCGGGCGATGGGCGTCCGCTCGTTGCCCGCCCGGTCCCAGACGAACAGGTCGACGGCCTCCCGGTACGGCGTGTCGAAGACGTACGCCTCGGCCTCCCCCGGAAGCCGGCGGATGTGGACGTTGTGGTCGACGACACCCGGCGCCAGCCGCTCGACGCGCTCGCCGCCGCCCGGGGCGTCGCGGTACAGAGCGAGGACGCCGTCCCCCTCGTGCCAGAGGTAGAGGCGCTCGTCGTCCAGCCAGATCACGTGCGACGTGGCCTGGGCGAGGACGCGGGGGTCGGCGCCGTCCACGCCGCACGTGAGGCTCGCGCCCATCCGGCCGGTCCACCGCCCGCCGAGCTGGCGGTACCGGAGCTTGACCGTGAACCGTCGGCCGTCGGGCGAGACCTTCACGTGGTTGAACCAGTAGACGTAGCGCCGGACGCGGTGCTTGACCCGCTCCTTGAGCGAGAGGCGCGGGGCGAGCACGCGGGCGGCGTCGCGGAGCGAGAGGACGAGCCGGGCCTCGCCGGTCTCCAGGTCCAGGCGCCACACGCCGTCGCTCGAGGGCCGCTGGCGGTCGAGTTGGGCGCCGGCGCCGGCGGGGTACCCGTACCCCGGGCGGACCCGGTCGAGCCGGGCCATGTTGAGCGAGAGGGCGAACCGGCCGGCCGGGTCCAGACCGTAGACCGGGCGGGGGAGCGTCCGCCGCTCGCCGGTGTCCACGTCGAACAGGCGGGCGACGAACCGGGAGCCGGCCGCGCCGCCCGGCTCCCGGTCGTTCCAGACGAGCGTGCGGGACGCGCCGACCCACTGGCTGAGGGCCCCCTGCTGCCAGCTCCACGCCCGGCTCTCGCCGACCGGCGTCCACGCCCCGTCGCCCTCGGTGTCGACGTAGCCGACCTCGACGGCGTCGTCTGCCGTCGGCTGGCGATCGGCGAAGGCGACCCGGTGGCCGGCCACGAGCCGGCCTGCGGCGTCGAAGACGGGGATGTCGTAGTAGGCGTGGGCGTGGAACGCGCCCCGCTCGGTCCCCCCCGTCAGCTTCCGCCGCGTCCAGCCGTTCACGACGCCCACCCCACGACGCGCCGCTTGACGCCGCCGGCGACGCGGCGGGCCTCCCCCTTGAGCTGGCGGGCGCGGACGCCGGCCCGGACCGCCGCCACACGCGCCCGCCACGGGACCCGGTCGGGGCCGGGCTCGCCGCGGACCGCGACCTCGTCCAGCCCGACCCGGCCGCCGTGGCGGTCGAGGTGGTCGAGGAGGAGCCGGCCGTAGGCGCTCCCGATGGGGCTCGCTCCCGGCGTCTCGAGCCGGCGCCGGTGTCGCTCGGCGAGGTCCCGCGTCCACTTGAAGTGGTGGACCCGGAACGGGAGCGCGAAGCGGAACGCCGGGTCGGTGATCCGGGGGTGGGACCCGAGCGGGACCCCGAACACGAACGAGCCCCCGGGCCCCCCGCCCAGCGGCGCGTGGCCGCCCCGGCTGGGGAGGACGTCGCCTCGGAGGGCCATCACGTTGACCGTCCCGTAGCGGTAGCCGTACCCCTCCGGCCGGCGGACCGTCCCGGCCACGTCGGCCTGGACGGGGAACTGGTCCCACACCGACGGCCCGGCCTCGACCGGCGCGAGCCGCCCGCCGGGCGCGAGCCGGTCGACGAACACGCCCTGGACGCAGCCCACGCCCTTCCGCTCGCAGAAGGACAGGGCCTCGCCGAGGGGCGCCGGGAACTCGCAGAACTCGTCGACGTCGGCGCTCACGACCCAGTCGGACGGGGCGGCCACGTGGCGCTGGACCTCCCGGCGCTTTTCCCACATCGCGTCGCTCGTGTACGGGTCGGTCCACGTCTCGTACGGCTCGACGCCGTGCGCGGCGAGGACGGCCTGGGCCTCCGCCAGCCCGGGCGCGCCCTCGCTCGGGGCGTGGAGGACGAGGTGCATCCGCCCGGGCTCGATGCCGAGCCCGAGGTAGTGGCGGAGAAAGTGCGGGAGGAGCGGGAGGTCATGCTCGACGCCCACGCACGAGATCAGGCGGATTCGGGAGGCGGGGACGGTCATGGTTCGGCGTACTCGTCGGGCCCGTTGTACGGCGTGGCGGGCCTGTCGGTCCGAGCGGTGTCGAGGGACGTCGGAAGCGTGAGGCCCCAGCCGGTAAGCACGCCGGCGACGGCGTCGGGCGTGTACCTCTTTTTCCAGCTCATCTTGACCATCGGGAGGCGGGCGGCCTCGGCCGGCGTCGGCACGTCGGAGGCCCCGAGGTGACCGTCGAGGACGCGCTGGAGGACGTGCGGGCCCCGCGCGCTGAGCCGGGGGACCTCGGCCCAGGCCGCAGCGAACGCCGGGTCCTCCCGGAGCAGCCACTCGAACGTGTAGTGCATCCAGAGGTAGGCCCGCGGCCGGAGTGGGGCTGTGAGGTACGCCTCGCACCAGCGCCGCCACGCCTCGAACAGGGAGTCGGCCGGCGGAGAGGCCAGGAACCAGCTGGCGAGGTGTCGGTCTGGCTGCGGCCGGGCAAAAGCGAACCGGCCGCTGGCGGCGGCGCGGTCCACCCAATCGTCGAGGGGCCGGAGGCAGATCGCGGTGGCGTCGGCCCAGGCCCCGCCGTAGCGACTGAGCAGGCGGAGCCGGACGATCTCGGACTTGGCCGTGCGCGAGACCCAACCGGGCAGCCGGGGCATCTCGATGTAGTCGCCCAGGGTGTCCGCGTCGAGCACGACGACGTCCCAGCCGGGGTTCACGTCGCGCCAGCTGCCGAGCGCCGCACGGACGAGGGGCGGGGCGTCGGCGTCGCCTTGGTCCCACATCGTCCACAACCGGCGTGGGACGACGGGGCCGGGGTCGGGCCGGGCGGTGAGGGCGTCCCAGTCCTCGACGAACGTGTCCAGGCCGATCCGGACGCGGGCGGCTTTGTCCCGACCCTCCTGTTGCGGGACGAAGCGACGGTGCCGCGCCCGGTTCCACAGTGAGAGGCGCGGGCCGAACGGGGCGCTACTCGACATCGGCGTAGGGGTGGAGAAAGGGGAACCGCTCGACGAGGGCGTCTACGCGCGCCCGCTGGCCGTCCGTCCAGGCCAGCCGGTCCCGGCTCCGGTTCGGGCTGTCGTGGACGATGGACGCCGCGGCGGCGACGTAGTCGGGGGCGGCGTCGAGGCCCAGGAACTGGCACAGCCGTTCGATCTCGGCCTCGGGCGCGGCCGTGAACCGCTCGTAGACCACGTGGTGCCAGCGCTCGGCCGGGACCGCCCGGCGCATCGCCTCGATCCCCTCGCAGAGCCCGGCGTAGTCGTCGAGCATGTCGCCGCGGACGGCCGCGGCCACGTCGCCGCGCTCCTGGGCCTCTGCCAGCCGCTCGCGGAACGCGACCCGGGTCTCGGCCTCGATCCGGAGCCGGTCGTACGCCCGCCCCTTCCGGAGCGAGAGCGTAGCCACGTTGTCGAGCGGGTGCCGCGTGACGAGGACCCACCGGTCCCGACCGCGGAGCCGGCCCCGGACCCGGTCCAGAAGGCCGGGCTCGCGCTGCGTCCACCGGACGGCCCAGTCCCCCTTTTTGTCGCCGAGGACGGCCGGGGCCCCGGCCCCGCCGCCGTACCCGGGCACCTCGTACCGGTACCCGTTCCACCACCGGCCGTGCGCGCTGAACGCGGCCGAGTTCTCGAGGACGAGCCCGTACACGACGCGCCTGGGGAGCCCAGCCCGGAACAGCCCCATCGCGTCGAGTTCGTGGGCGACGACGGCCCGGGGGTGCGCGTCGAGGACGGACCCGATCAGGGAGTGCCCGGACCGCGGGAACCCAACGAACTGGACGAACGGGTCCACACCGGCGAGCGCGCTCCGCTGACGGACGGCCTCGGCGGCCCCGCGCACCGCCAGCCGCCAGACGGGCACGTCCCGGTGCCCCCGGGACTCGCTCCCCTGGAAGTGGGGGACGCTGTGGGTGTCGGCAAGGCGGCTCAGCACGGGCGGGCGCGGGGCGGGCGGTGCCGGCAAGGGTAACCGCGTTGGGCCGGCGCGCCGTCCACTCCGCGTGAACTATGGCGCCCCCCAACCGATCCGAGAGCCCGGGGGGCGCCCGACCGGCCGTACCATTGCCCTGGCCGCCCCGTCCCCGTTATGTGGAAGCGACTCGCCCGAGAGCTCACGCCGCCGCTCCTCTGGCGCGCGGGCGCCCGCCTCGTGCGCCCCCTGCGCGGTGCGGCCCCCGACGGGCGGTCCCAGGACTACGCCTTCGGCGTCGAGCAGCCGCCGGCGTACTACGACGCCACGTTCCGCGAGGCCGCCCACTGGCGGCTCCACTACACGGCCTCGGGGTACTTCCCCCTGTGGACGGTCGTGGCCGACCGCGCCCGCCGCGCCGGACTCCAGAGCGTCCTCGACGTCGGCTGCGGGCCGGGGCAGGTCGCGTGTCTCCTCCGCGACCGCGGGCTCGTCCGCTACCACGGGGTCGACTTCAGCCCCGAGCGGGTCGCGGCGGCCCGGGCCGCGTGCCCCCAGTTCACGTTCAGCGTGGCCGACGTCTTCGCGCCGGACACGGGCGGCCCCGACGTCCTCGCCGAGAGCGACTACGACGGCGTCCTCGTCATGGAGTTTCTCGAACACGTCGACCGCGACTGCGAGGTGCTCGCGCGCGTCCGGCCGGGCGCCCACGTGCTGGCGACGGTCCCCAACTTCCCCGCCGCCGGCCACGTCCGTCATTTCGGGAGCTCGGCCGAGGTCGCCGGCCGGTACGGCCCGCTCCTGGACGACGCCGACGTCGTGGCGATCCAGACGACCGAGGCGGGGAAGACGTACTACCTCCTCGAAGGCACGGCCCGGGCCGAGCGGGCCGCTCGGTGAGGGGGCCTGCCCGCCGCCCGCCCGCCCGCCTCCGGCACCGAACGGCGATGCAAGGCGTCTAGCGCGCAGTTCACGATGCTGTACGCCGCCCCTTGTCGTCCTGAGCGCAGCGAAGGGTCTCGACGCCGCCCTCCCACGCTGTCAGCGCCGGCACCTACGGCTGCGACACCGCGTTGAGACCCTCCGCGTCCGCTCAGGATGACACCAACCCGCACTCTGCTCTAGCGGGCGGCGAGGCCGAACGTCTCCGTCACCGCGGCCCGCCAGCGCTCGGCGAACCGCTCCTGCGAGAAGTGGTCCAGCCCGTCCGGCACGCCCCGCCCCCGCCCCAGCGCGTCGCGGACCCCTGCCACGACAGATTGAGGGTCGGCCGGGTCGACGACGGCGCCGAGCGCCCCGTCGCGGACGGCCTCCCGGCTGGCGTCGGCCGACGACGCGACGACGGGGACCCCGCACGCGAGCGCTTCGAGGTAGACGATCCCGAACCCCTCCCCGCTCCCGGGCATGACGAACGCGTCGGCGAGCCGGTAGTGGTCGGCCTTCTCCTCCTCGGCGACGTAGCCGGCGAACACGACGCGGTCGGCCACGCCGAGCGCCCGGGCCTTGGCCTCGAGCCGGGCGCGGTCGTCGCCGCCGCCGCAGACGAGGTAGGCCACGTCGGGGACGTCGCGGGCGAGGGCGGGGAGCGCTTCCAGAACCTCGTCGACGCCCTTGTACCGCTCGGCGGGCGAGAGCCGGGCGAGCGTCATCAAGACCGTCCGGTCGCGGAGCCCGTAGCGGTCGAGCAGGTCGCCCCGCTTCGGGCCGGGGCCGAAGTCGGAGACGTCGACGCTGTTCGGGACGACGGTCCCACGCTCGACCGGGACGCCGAGCCGGGCCGCGAAGCGCCGCCGCGTCAGGTCGCTCACGGCGACGAAGGCGTCGGCCCGGCGGGCGGCGGCGAGGGCGGCGCGCATGGCCCACGCCCCCTGCGTCTCGGGCCAGTAGGGCGGCCCCCACGCCTCGGTCCCGTGGACGAGGAGGAGCCAGGGGACGCCGGCCCGGGCG
>CAZDFV010000065.1:0-13548 GCA_964504495.1 uncultured Rhodothermales bacterium | reverse complement strand
GGGGCGGGGCGGGGCGGGGCGGGGCATGGGGGCGGGGCTATCGGGCGTACCCGTCGAGCAGGGCGCGCGAGGCGGCGGTCTCCTCCGGGCCGCGCGCCCACGTGTTGAAGTCGAGGGCCTCGCGGACCGCGTCCGTCGAGGCCTCGCCGCGCCAGTAGGCCGCCGCGGCGTCGACGTAGGCCATCGCCCGCTCGAGGATCACGGCGTACTGGCTCGACGCCGGGCCGACGGCCGCGCGGGCGGCGGCAACCGACCCGCCCTCGCCCTCCGGCGCGCGGGCGAGGGCCACGAGCGGGTCGTCGGCGTCGTAGAAGTGGGCCGTGCGGACGAACCGCTGCTCCTCCTCCGGGAACGGCCGCTCGATCCGGTCGGCGTAGTCGTCGAGCGGGACGTAGTACTCGGGGCGGGCGTCGAGGAAGGCGTCGAGCCTCGCTTCGAGGTAGTCCGCCTCGCCGACGCCGCTGTGGAGCGCGGCGAGCTCGCCCGCCCACTCGGCCTGCACGACGGGCTCGAGCGCGGTCACGTCGAAGGCCGCCGCGGCGGGGTGGTCGCCGGCGTCGCGGCTGAAGAGGTGGGCCGGCATCACGCCGCTCCGGCCCCCCTCGTAGACGGCGTCGTAGAGGACGAGGTCGTGCCAGATCCGGGGCCGGCTGATCCCGACGCCCGTCCCGTCGGGCTCGTAGAACGCCGGGTCGGTCACGACCGCCATCGCCTTGATGTGGCGGTCAGCGGCGCGGTGGCTGATCCACCCGAGCGCGAACGCCAACCGCTGCGCGGCGGACTCGTTGCCGGGCGCCCACGCCGCCCGGACGCGGTCGAGCAGCGGGACGACGTGGTAGAACATCCCGCGCGTGATGGACCCCGCGCGGCCGTAGCCGGAGTGCTCGCGGAGCGCAGTGTGGAACGCCTCGGGGTACCCCTCGTCGCGGAGCGCGAGGCGGCGGACGTCGTCGTAGACGGCGGCGTGGGCGAGGTACTCGGACATGGGGGTAGGGGGCTAGCGGGCGACGGTGAGCCGGCCCGTCGCGACTCCGAGGCCGCCCGCGCCCGCGGCCTCGACGCGGTAGACGTAGACGCCCGGCGCGAGCCGCGACGTGTCGAGGGCGACGGCGTGGGCGCCGGCCGGGACCGGCCCCGAAGTCACGCCCGCGACCTTGCGGCCGATCGCGTCGAACACGGACAGGCGGACGTCCGCGGCCGAGGGCAGGTCGAGGCGGAACTCGACCGGACCGCCGGACGGGTTCGGGGACGGGCCGCCCACGACGAGGGGCGCCGCCCCCGAGGCCGCCCCTGTCGCACCAGTCGGCGTGCCCCGGCCCGTGAACGTCGTCACGCTGCGGCCCGGGAGCGTCGCCTCGAACCCCGCCCCGCCCTCGACGTCGACGGCCCGGGCGATGTCACGGGCGGCCGTCGTCTGGTGCGGCGTGACCGCGCCCGACGTGAACCCGTCGAAGGCGACCTCGACGGGCTGCGCCGCCGGCGACTCGTTGATGGCGACGACGGCGAACCGCCCGCTCGCCGGGTCCCGGAACGCGGCGACGTAGACCGACGCGCTCGCCCGCTCCGTCGCGTCGACGCGGACCCACCCCGGCCGGACGAACCGGCTAAACTGGCCGATCGTGAACAGCCGCTTCGTCAGCTCAAAGTCGGCCTCGCCGTCGACGGCGTTGACGAGCCCCTGCTGGCGCCCGTCGTCGTGGAAGTTGAACAGCCACCAGTGGTGGACCGCGCTGACCTCGGCCTTGACGAGGAGCGACCACACGTTGAGCGCCCACTCGACCCCGTTCGCGATCGAGACGTCGTCGGCGTAGACGTCGTAGCTCCACTCCGTCATCCAGACCGGACGGCCGTAGTCGTTGTACGACGTTGTCGGGCGGCTGGTCGAGTTCGGGTTGTACTCGTAGGCGTGGCCGGCCACGACGTCGACGACGGCGAGGGCGGCGGGGTCGGCCGCGATCACGTCCATGAAGACGTCGACCTTGTGCCAGTGGGTCTCCTCCGGCGCGACGAGCGCGACGTCGCCGAGGCCGCGGGCGTCCCATTCCGGCCCGAGATGGTCGCGGAGGAAGTCGCGGAACCCCCCGGCCGTCCACTCCATCGAGGCCCACGGCTTGGCGCCGGGCTCGTTCTGAGGCGAGAGCGCGTCGTAGGCCACGCCGTGCTGGGCCTCCATCTCTTCGGCCCACGTCGCCAGCCACGCCGCGTAGTCGTCGTAACGGTCCTTGAACAGGAACCCCCCGTTCGAGCGCTCGCCGTTCGTCTTCATCCACTTCGGCGCCGACCACGCGCTCCCCCACACCACGGGGACCCCGCGCGCGCGGGCCTGCTGGGCCATCCAGCCCGAGGCGATCCAGTCCTTGTCCTGCCAGTCGTAGACGCCCTCGGCCTCGAAGACGCCGGGGTCGATCCGCTGGCGTAGGATGCTGAGCCCCGCCCCGCTCGTCGTGCTGAACAGGGCGTCCAGGATCGCCGCGCTCTGGGGGTGCCGCTGCATCTCGTCGGCGAACCACGCGTCCGAGGCCCCGAACCCGTCGATCGTCTGGCGCACGTCGTCCCACTCGACCGTGACCGTCTGCCCGGCGGCGAGCGGCGCGAGCAGGACCGCCGCGAGGGCGGCCCAGACGGGACGGGGGGCGGGGTGGGCCATGAGAGGGGGGGGAAGGCGCCCGCCCGGCTCTTACACCGGGCGGGCGCGGGGCGCAGCTCCGGGTTAGCGGACGACGGTCAGGCGCCGCGTCGCCTGGCGGAGCGTGCCGCCGGCGTCGGCCTGGACGCGGACGACGTAGACCCCGCTGGGGACGTCCGACACGTCGAGCCCGAGGCGCTGGCCGGCCCCGGCGCCGAGGTCCGCCTCGCGACTCGCGACCTCGCGGCCGAGCATGTCGTAGACGGTGACCGTGACGGCCGCGGCCGCGTCGAGGTCGACGAGAAGGGCCACCACGGACGTGGCCGGGTTCGGGGCCACGCGGAGCCCGAACGCCGCCGACGGCCCGCCCTCGGCCGGGGTCGCCTGGAGGCTCGCCGCGAGGCACGCCGCGACGTCGACGTTCGGGTCGTTGCGGAACCAGTTGAGGTCGCCGAGCGGGCAGCCCCCGGTGGACGCCGTGTACGACGTCGCCGACGTGGAGTAGGCGAAGTCGACCGGGAGCTGGGGGTCCGGCGGGACGGCCGGGCTCTCCTCACGGCCCTCGAGGGGGTACGGCGGCGCCCCCTCCCACGTCAGGTTCTCGTAGTAGAACGCCATCCGGTCGATGTACTTCTGGATGTCCGGCGGCGTCACGAAGTCGAGGGCCTCGCTGATGAACGTGTCCGCGCCGCCCGTGCCGGCGTCGAACACGGCCTGGATGGTCTCGTCGAACGCGCTCGGCGCCGCCAGCACGGAGTCCGGGAGCGCGTCGTAGATCGCCTCGTCCTGGTAGACGTTGGCGTTTCGGAACACGATCTCGGGGGCCACCTTGTCGCCGGCCTCGTTGACGGTGACCGAGTCGGCGCTGATGGCGTACCCGACGAACCCGTCCTCAGCGAACCCCTCCGGCGTCCCGGCGAGCTCGTAGTTGTAGAGGACGTTGTCGGTGAACACGAACTCCCGGGCCTGCCCGACGTCGATCGGCGACCGGAACGGCTGCTCGCGGCCGACGCCGTAGACCGTCACGTGCGACAGCTCGACGTAGTCGATGACGCCGAACTGGAAGATCACGTAGTCCGAGGTGTTGTAGATCGTCGAGTTCCGGATGACGAGCGAGTCCATCTGGATCTCCTGGGTCCGGATGGCCTGCCCGATCCCGCGGTTCGGCGGCCGGATCGCGTTGCTCAGGACGGAGTTCGTCATGAACAGCGAGGTCCCGTCGTTGTCGAAGCGGAGGGGGCCGGCGCGGTTGCCGTCGAAGTGGCAGTCGTCGATGACGAGGCGCGCGCCGTCGCCGCCGACGCGGATCATCGCGTTGTCGGTCACGCGGCCGGCCGTGTCGAACCCGTAGATGTAGACGCCGCGGATGGTGAAGTCGGCCTCGGGACGGAAGGGCCGGTTGCCCTCCTCAGCGGACGGGTCGAAGTTGGCCTGGATGATGGGCCGGGGGTCGTCGCCCTCCTCGGCCTCGATCACGACCGGGCGCGTCGTGACGAGCTGTTCGGTATAGAGGTACCGCTCGCCGCGGCGCAAGATGTAGACGCGGTCGTCCGGCGGGTTCGTGTCGCCGTTGATGGCGTTGGGGATCGAGTTGATGCCGGGCTCGATGACGAGCGGGCTCTGCGCCGTGGCCGGCGCAGCCAGCAGCACCGCCAGCGTGGCCAGGGCGGCGAGTCGGGTTGTAGCGGAAGGTCTCATGGTGCTGCGGTAAGGGGATTGTGGGAGAGAGAGCCCGCGCGGGTCCGCGCGGGACGGGGCCTCAGAAGTCCTGGCGGACGCCGAGGGTGGCGATCCACCCGAAGTACTCCTCGTTCGAGACGCGATTGGCGATCCCGGTAAAGGAGCGGTCGGGCAGGTTCGTGACGTTGATGAGGTTGCCGAGGAGGGAGAGCCCGCCGGCCACCCGCTGGCGGACGGCGACGTCCCACCGCGTGAAGTCGTCGGTGTAGGCGTCGCGGGCGGGGTCGCGGGCCACGGCGGCGAGGTACGAGCTCTGGTATGTGACCGACGCGCGGCCCGAGAACCCGCCCCGCTCGTAGCCCAGCGAAGCGTTGAGGACGTGGTCGCTCTGGCCCGGCGCCGGCCCGATCCGCTCGCCGTAGACCGGGATCGGGAGAGACGTGTCCGGGTCGAGGACGGGGACGTCGTCCTCGTCGCGGAGGAAGTCGAACGTGGGGTACGCCGTCTCCGAGAAGACGCGGGTGTAGTTCGCGTTCAGGACGACGCCGTCGAACGGCGACGGGAGGTACCGGAGCGACGTCTGGACGTCGACCTCGAACCCGTAGACGGTCGTGCTCTCGTCGGCGTTGGCCGGCTGCTCAATCGAGAAGAAGTTGTACGGCGAGTCCGGGTCGACGAGCGTCCCCGTCTGGGTGTACTCGATGTCGGCGATGTCCTTGTAGAACCCGCCGACCGAGACGAGCCCGAGCGCGGGCGTAAACAGCGAGACGACGGCGTCGTAGTTCCAGGCCGTCGCCTGCACGAGGTCGGGGTTCCCCTGCCGGAGCACCTCGCCGACGAACCGGTAGGGGACGAGGTTGAAGAAGTTGGGCCGCGCGAGCGTCCGCGTCGCCGCGAGCCGGACGTCGAACGCGTCCGTCGGCCGGACGCGGAGGTGGACCATCGGGAGCCAGGCCCCGTAGGCCGGCGTCGCTGTCGAGTCGCGGAACACGTTGGACCCGCCCGCTCCCGAGCCGATGACGAAGTTCGTCGAGTACGCCGCGTCGAGGTACTCGTAGCGGACGCCCGGGAGGACCATGAGGCGCGGGCCGAGGTTGAGCTCGGCCATGACGTACCCCGCGCTCACGCGCTCGTCGGCCCCGTAGGCGTTCGCTTGCGGCCCCCCCATCAGCGCGTCGGTCTCGGAGACGGCGTCCCAGAGCGCCTCGATCCCGGCCGCGTCGATCACGAGCGGGCCGGGGATCCCCGGCTGGATGTAGTCCGCCTCGCCGACGACGCACCCCCCGTCCGCGTCGCTGCACCCCCGGAAGTTGTCGACCCCGATCCGCCCGAACTGCGTCACCGAGTACAGGCCCGGGCGGACGACCTCGACCGAGTCGGTCAGCGCCTGGTTGCCGGCCCCGAACCCCTCGCTCTCGCGCTCGCGGGACTTGTCCCGGACCTTCGCGCCCGTCTTGACGAAGCCGGCGAGCGGGCCGAGGTCGAACGGCACCTGGAGGTCGACCTGGCCCGTGATCTCGCGGTCGGTCGTCCGCTCGGTCCCCTGGTTGATGTCCCGCAGCGACTTCCGCTCGTACCGGTTCCGGACGGCCCGGAGCACGTCGTACGGGTCGTTCGACTCGTTCGCGACGGCGAGGCGTTCGGTGTCGAACCCGCCGCCCTCGACGAACCGGGCCTGGAGGAACCGCGGGGTGTCGTTCGTCGAGGCGGCGTGGTTCGCGCTCCACGAGAGCTCGGCGCGGCCGAACAGGACGTGCTCGCCGCGGAGGTTGTTCGTGACGAGGTCGACGTCCCGCTCGGCGATCTGGAACCGGTCGTTGACCGAGTTGAGGCTCTTGATCGCCTCGAGGATGTACCGCTCCTGGTCGCGCTCGGTGCGCGCGTAGACCCCGTTGTAGAAGAGGGTGCCGGTCGCGCCGAGGTCGAAGTCGAGCCCGAGGCTGGCCGTGTACCGGTCGCGGACCTCGTCGCGGAGCGAGGCGACGACCTCGCGCGGCTCGAGGTCGGGCGGGGCGTCGGGGTCGTCGGGGTCGACGAGGAGGGCGTCCTCGTAGGCCGCGTCGATCTGGCGCGACGTCCGGTCGGCCCGGAAGAGGCCGCCCGTGAGGATGGCCCCGAGCCGGTCGTCGAAGAACCGGCGGCTCAGGGTCCCATCGAACCGGTACTGGCCGGGCCCCTCGACGAGGCCGTGGTACCCGCCCTGGGCGCTGGCGCGGGCGTTGAAGCCCGGCCGGGCCGCCTGCGTCGTGAGGTTGACCGTCCCGCCGATGGCGTCGCCGTCCTGGTCCGGCGTGAGCGCCTTGTACACCTCGATCCCGGCCAGGACGTCCTGCGAGACCGTCGAGAGGTCGACGGACCGGTCGACGAGGTCGGTCGACGGGACCCGCTGGCCGTTGACCGTCACGTTCGTGAACCGCGGCGAGAGCCCGCGGACGACGACCTTCGAGCCCTCGCCGGCGTCGCGCTGGATGCTGATGCCGGGGAGGCGGGCGACGCTCTCGGCCGCGTTCGCGTCGGGGACCTCCTGGATGCGGTCGGCCGAGACGACGTTGACGATCTGGTTCGACGCGACCTGCTGGTTGATCGCCGCGGCCTGCCCGGCGATCTGGGCCGTCACGACGACCTCCTCGCCGCCGACGACGACGTACGCCAGCACGAACTCGACCGAGACCCGGCCGCCCGGCGCGAGCGCCACCGCCGTGGTGTCCGGGGCGAACCCGAGGAACGAGGCGACGAGCGACGGCTCGCCGGCCGGGACGTTCGTGATCTGGAACCGGCCGTTGGCGTCCGTCGTGGCCCCGACCGTGGTCCCCTCGACGTAGACGGCGGCGCCCGGGAGCGGGGCCCCGGTGTCCTCGACCGTGACGGTCCCCACGACCGTCCCGGTCTGGGCCGAGGCCGCGCCACACGCGAGGGCCACGAAGAGGGCGAAAGCGCTTCCGAGGGCGGGGCGGAGGGCGGGGCGACGCATCGTCGGCAGGGGGGGCGGCTAGAGGGGGCGGGTGGACTCGCGGACGACGAGCGACGCCGGGAGCGCGACGCGCTGGGCCGGGCGGTCCCGGCCGTCGCCGATCCGGTCGAGGAGGAGCGCGGCGGCCCGGCGGCCCAGCTCGCGCTTCGGGACGTCGACCGTCGTGAGCGGGACGGCCGCGTACTCGGCCGCCTCGATGTCGTCGTAGCCGACGACCGAGACGTCGCCGGGCACGCTGATCCCGAGCTCGCGGAGGGCCCGGAGGAGCCCGATCGCGACGAGGTCGTTGAAGCACATGACGCCGGTCGGGCGGGCGCCGGGGGGCGCGTCGGCGAACACGCGGAGGCCGGCCTCGTACCCCTCGCGGCTCGTGCCCCCGGCCGGGACCACCCGGTCGGGGCCGAACGTGAGGGCCGACTCGCTGAACGCCCGGCGGACGCCCTCGACCCGGTCGCGGCTGTGGTGCTCGGTGTAGTCCGGGCCGGCGAAGTGGACGACCCGCTCGTGCCCGAGCTCGATGAGGTGGTCGGTCGCGAGCCGCGAGGCCTCGACCGAGTCGACGAACACGACGTCGGCCTTGAGCCCCTTGACGTCGTCGAGGAGGACGAAGGGGAAGTTCATCCGCCGGAGCGCGAAGAGGTGGTCGAGCTCGGCGTCGTCGTCCAAGACGGGGGCGATGACGACGCCCGCGAACAGGTTGTCGCGGAACGTCTCGATCAGGTCGCCCTCCTTCTGGAAGCTCCAGTCGGACGTCGTCGTGTAGAGGACCGTGTCGCGCTCGTCGAGGAAGGCGCGGGCGCCGTCGGTGACCTCGGCGTAGAACGGGTTGCCGGCCTCCTTGACGACGAGCCCGACGGCCCGGCGGTCGTCGGTGTCGGCCCGGCCGGAGACGAGGGCCCGGGCGGTCTGCGACGGCCGGTACCCCATCGCGTCGATGACGCCCCGGACCCGGTCCCGGGTGTCGGCCCCGACGGTCGCCCGGCCGTTGATGACGGCCGAGACGGTCCCGGTCGAGACGCCGGCCTCGGAGGCGACGTCGGCGATCGTGGGGCGTCTGGACGGGGAGGTCATTGAGACTTGAACCGTTTCAAAACACGGAGAAGCGCTACTGCTGGCGGCCGGCCCTGATCAGAGTATGAACAAAACGTGTAGTCCGCAAGCGCTTTTTTGATCGGCGAGGTACATTCGCCTACGCACGCTACGGCCGGCGCTCGTATTGAAACGGTTCAAACGCTCTCTCCCATGCCCTCTGCCTACCGCCCTGCCCCCTCCGACCGCTTCACGTTCGGGCTCTGGACCGTCGGGAACGTCGGGCGCGACCCGTTCGGCGACCCCGTCCGCGACCCGCTGGCGCCGCCCGACGCCGTGCGGATGCTGGCCGACCTCGGCGCCTACGGGGTCAACCTCCACGACAACGACCTCGTCCCGATCGACGCGACGGCCGCCGAGCGCGACCGGATCGTGGCCGAGTTCCGGGCCGCCCTTGACGAGACGGGCCTCGTCGTCCCGATGGCGACGACGAACCTGTTCACCGACCCGGCCTTCCGCGACGGGGCGTTCACGTCGAACGACCCGGCCGTCCGCGCCTACGCGCTCCAGAAGACCCTGCGGGCCATCGACCTCGGGGCCGAGCTGGGCGCCGGGACCTACGTGTTCTGGGGCGGGCGCGAGGGGACGGAGGTCGACGCCGGGAAGGACCCGGTCGAGGCGCTGGAGTGGTTCCGCGAGGCGCTCAACTTCCTCCGGGCCTACGTCGACGACCAGGGGTACACCGCGAGCGACGGCGGGCCGATGCTCTTCGCGCTCGAACCGAAGCCGAACGAGCCGCGCGGCGACATCTTCCTCCCGACGGTCGGGGCGATGCTGGCGTTTATCGAGACGCTCGACGCCCCGGACCGGGTCGGCGTGAACCCGGAGACCGCCCACGAGCACATGGCCGGGCTCAACTTCACGCACGCCGTGGCCCAGGCGTGGGACGCCGGGAAGCTGTTTCACATCGACCTCAACGACCAGGCCCCGGGGCGGTACGACCAGGACTTCCGGTTCGGCGCTCACAACCCGAAGGCGGCGTTCGGTCTCGTCCGGTTCCTCGAGGGCGTCGGGTACGACGGGCCGCTCCACTTCGACGCCCATGCCTACCGGACGTCGGACCCCGACGACGTCCGGGCGTTTGCCGAGGGCTGCATGCGGACGTACCTCATCCTGGCGGAGAAGGCCCGCCAGTTCGACGCCGACGCGGAGATCCAGGCGCTGCTGGCGGAGGTCACGGCCGACGACGGGGCGATGGCCCCGTTCCAGGGGGGGTACTCGGCCGAGGCAGCGCGGGCGCTGAGGGACCACCCGTTCGACCGCGCGGCGCTCGGCCGCCGGGGGCAGCCGTACGAGCGGCTCGACCAGTTGACGACCGAGCTCCTCCTGGGAGTCCGCTGATGGTTCCGCGCGCCCCGCTGGCGGCCCCCCGGCGGGCGGGGGGCGCGCTCGCCGCGCTCGCGCTCGCTCTGGGGGTCGCGGGCTGCGCCTCCGCGCCTCCGGAGCCGTCGGCGGGGTGGCGCGCGGCCCCCGGAGCGGTGGAGGCGTGGGCGGAGGGGGAGCCGGGGGCCCGGTTCCGGGAAGAGGACGTCCCGCCCTACACGCTCCCCCCCGTTCTGACGAGGGGCACCCCGTGGGAGGAGCGGCGGGAGGAGCTCCTGTCGCTGTTCCGCGACCACGTCTACGGTCGTCCGCCGCCGGACCCCGAGCGGCTCCGGTTCGAGGTGACCAGCGACACCGTCCCCGGCGGCGCGGCGGTCCACCGCCGGGTCGACGTCGTCAGCGAGCACGGGCCGGAGCGGCACCGGTTCCGGCTCGACCTGCTCCTACCGGCCGGGGCCGCCGGTCCGGTTCCCGTGTTCCTCCTCCTCAACCACCGGGCCCCCCGCTTCGCGGACCCCGCCCGCCCGGCGGCGTCGCCCTTCTGGCCTGCGCGGGCCCTGCTGGAACGGGGGTACGGCGCGGCGGTTGTCCAGACCGCCGCGCTGGCCCCGGACGACCCCGCGCGTTACCGGTCCGGCGCCCTCCGGCTCGCAGAGGGCCCCCCGTCCCCCGCGGCCCCAGGCGCGCTGGCGGCGTGGGCGTGGGGGGCCCACCGCGCGCTCGACTACCTCGTGACCGACCCGGCCGTGGACCCGCGGCGCCTGGCGCTCGTCGGGCACTCGCGTGGGGGGAAGGCGGCGCTCTGGGCCGCCGCCCAGGACGACCGCGTGGCCCTCGTGGTCTCGAACGAGAGCGGGGCGGGCGGGGCGGCCCTGAGCCGCCGGGCCTACGGCGAGACCGTCGGGCGGATCACGAGGGCGTTCCCGCACTGGTTCGCGCCCGCGTTCGCGGCCTACGCGGGACGGGAGCGCGACCTCCCGGTCGACCAGCACCAGCTCCTGGCCCTCGTGGCACCGCGGGCCGTCTACGTCGCCAGCGCCGACGAGGACCTCTGGGCCGACCCCCGGGGCGAGTTCGCGTCGCTGGCGGCCGCGTCGGCCGCGTTCGCGCTCTACGGGGACCCCGCCCTGACACCCGGCGACATGCCGGGGGTCGACGTGCCCGTCGCCTGGGGGCGTCGCGGGTACCACGTCCGGTCCGGCGGGCACGACCTCACGCGGTACGACTGGGACCGGTTCGTCGACTTCGCGGACGACGTGTGGGACCAGCCGTGAGGGGGGGCCTCGGACCCCGCGGCCGACGAGCAACCGCGGCGTTGCGCGGGGCGTCCGGCGCCCTCGCCGCTCCACGTCCTCCCAGCACGGACACGGCGCCTCGGTTCCCCCGCGAGGGCGGGCGTGGTGGCTGGCGGCGGTCTCGACTGTGGGGTTCGTCCGGGCCGCGGTCGTCGAGCTCCCCCGGACGGCGCCGCTCGTCGGCCTCGGCGCGCTCCGGCCGGGGCCCGGGGGCGGTCGTACGCGGGCGCCGCGAGAACGTGGAGGCGGGGCTGACCGGACGGTAGACCCAACCGGACGAGGAACCCGGCGGGGGGGGGCTACTCGGCGGGGGAATCCGCCCCCGGGCCGACGACGCCGAGGACCTCTTCCGCGTCGGGCGGCTCCTCGTCGCGCTCCGCCTCGGGCGCGTGCGTGAGTTGGACGAACTCGGGGTCGTCGGCGCGCGCCACCCAGAAGGGGCCGAGGCGGGCGGGCTCGCCGTCGGTCGGGAGCAGGCTCCCGACCGAGTCGGTCGACCACGTCGGGCCGGGGAGCCCGAAAAAGCGGTGGAGCTGGCCGAGCGTGCTCGCGGCCGGGAACGCGAGCGTGAGGCCGGGCGCGAGCGGCGGCGTCCGCGCCTCGGGGTCGAACAGCCGGTCGACGAGCGGCTTGAGCCGGGCCCGCACGGCGACGAACGCGTGGTCGCCCGGCCGGAGCGCCGTCCCACCCCGGGGCACGACGATGGCCCCGTCGCGGACGACGAGCGTGACCGCGACGCCGTCGGGGAACGCGAGGTCCCGGAGGAGCTGGCCGGCCACGCGCGCGGACGGGGCCACGGTGTAGTCGACGACGTCGCCGTCGACGTGGCGGAGCGCGTGGAGCTCGACGGTCACGGGCGGCGCGGGGTCGGCCGGCCGCCCGACCCCCAGCCACCGCGCGGCGAGCGGGAGCGACCACCCCTGGCTCACGGCCGACACGAGGACGACGAAGAACACGACGTCGAACAGGACCGCGGCGCCCTCGACGCCGGCGAGCAGCGGGAACGTCGCGAGCGTGATGGGGACGGCCCCCTTCAGCCCGACCCACGACACGAACGCGGCCTCGCGCGGCGCGAACCGGAACGGGGCCAGCGAGAGCGCCACGCCGAGCGGCCGGGCGACGAGGATGAGCACGGCGGCGACGACGAGGGCCGGGCCGGCGACGGCGAGGAGCCGGCTCGGAAAGCTCAGGAGCCCGAGGAGCACGAACAGGGCGATCTGCGCGAGCCACGCCACGGCGTCGTGGAACATGAAGATCCCCCGCCGGAACACGAGGTCGCTGTTGCCGAGGACGATCCCGGCGAGGTACACCGCGAGGAACCCGCTCCCGCCGAGGACCGCCGCCAGCCCGAACGCCAGGAGCCCGAACGCCGTCACGAGCACGGGGTACAGCCCCGGCGCGTCGAGGTTGACGCGCCCGACGGCCCACGCCGCAGCCTTCCCGACGCCGGCGCCGACGGCGGCCCCGACGCCGAACTGGAGCGCGAAGAGGAGCGCGAGCGACCCGGCGTCCGTGCCCGTCCCGGCGAGGACGCCGACGAGCCCGAGCGTGAGGAAGATGGCCATCGGGTCGTTCGACCCGCTCTCGACCTCGACCGTGGCGCCCAGCCGCTCCGGGAGCGCGAGCCCGCTCGACCGCAAGACCGAGAACACGGCCGCGGCGTCGGTCGAGCCCACGATCGCTCCGAGGAGCAAGCCGTGGAGGATCGGGAGCCCGAGGACCCAGGCCGCAGCCAGGCCGGTCACGCCCGCCGTCGCCAGGACGCCGACGGTCGCGAGCGAGAGCGCCGGGCGCCACGCGTTCCGGAGTGCGCCGGCCGACGTGCGCAGGCCGCCGTCGAACAGGATGACGGCGAGGGCCGCGCTCCCGAGCGCGTTCGCGAGCGCGTAGTCCTCGAAGGCCACGCCGCCGACGCCCTCCGACCCGGCCAGCATCCCGACGCCGAGGAACAGGACGAGCACGGGCATCCCGATCCGGGCCGAGAGCTTGCTCGACACGATCCCGATCAGGAGCAGGAGCCCCGTCAGGAAGAGGACGGCGTTGACGGAGGGCACGGCGGGCGGGGGCGCGGCGCGGGGGTACGCGCGCTCGTCGCCGATGTCTCCGGGCGGCGCGGTCCCCGCGGGAGGCCCGGGACGACACCCCGCCGCCGTGACGGGACGGCCACACTCGCGAACCCGGCACCGCTCCCTGCGGGCCCGGACCTGCGCGTCGGCCCCCGCCCGCCGCACGTCGGCGCACCGGGACTGACGCTGGCGGCACTGAGAGCGTTTGGAACAACTTCGGGAGGGCTTCAGCGGGGGTCTGAGACCGGCGCGCACGCCTGCAACGCCCCGCTCGACCGCCGCTGCGCGTCACGCCGCCAGGCTGCACGTCGGCGACCCGGCCGCACCCGGCCTGCCGCCGAGCCCCTCGCACCGGCGGACCCCTCCGCACGTCTCCAGGCCACGCCCCAGACTCAGAAGACCGGCCGCCAGCCGAAGGCCGCCCGCGCTCCGGGGCGGGCTCGGAGCGCCGCCCGGCTCGACGAGGCGCCCGACCCCTCCGACCGCCAGACCGTCGAG
>CAZDFV010000064.1:0-13696 GCA_964504495.1 uncultured Rhodothermales bacterium | reverse complement strand
CCGACGCGGCGACGACGGCGCCGCCGAGCGCGACGGCGCCGCCGGGCAGGGCCGGGACGGCGTCGAGCGCCGAGCTGGCGGGGTCGAACGAGACGACCGACACGTCGAGCGCGCCGCTCAGGGGCCGGCCCGAGGCGTCTGCGAAGACGGTCCCTTGCGGGACGGTCACCGTCGAGGCGCCGCCGCCCGTCGCCGGGGCGGCCGTGACCTCGACCGGGGCGGCCGTCCCGCTCTCGGCCGACGCCTCGCCCGAGCCCGAGGCCGTCGCCAGGCCCTCGGCGTCGCTCTCGGACGAGAACAGCTCGATGGAGAGGCTGTAGGCGCCCGTGTCGGCGAGCGCGATCACGCGGCGCTGCGGGAGGTACCCCTCGGCCCGGACGCTCACGGCCACCTCGACCGGCGCGCTCTCCGTCGGCGCGAGCGCGTCGAGGACGGAGAACCCGAACGTGCCGGCCTCGGCCTCGCCGCCCGTGACCGGGTCGCCGAAGTCGTCGACGACGGCGCCGGCCGTGGGCGAGGAGAACGTGACGGTCACGTCGCGCGCGACGAGCTCGCCCGTCTCGGCGTCGACGACGAGCCCGCTGACGGACGTGGACTGCGAGTCGACGTCGAGGATGACCTTGAAGTCGTCGACGGAGTCGCTGAGGGCGGTCACGTCGCACCCGGCGAGGGCGAGCGCCAGTCCGGCGAGGAGGAGGATGCGGTTCATGCGTGGGGGGGTCGAACGGGGGGGAGTCCTAGTGGGCGGGGGGCCTAGCGGCCGAGGCTGGTCTTGAGACCGACGGAGACGACGGGGTGGAGGCGGAAGCTGTCGAGGCCGCGCTCGAGCGCCGCCTCGTTCGCGGGGTGGGCCGTGCCGCCGATCAGGCCGTCGCCGGTGATCGTGACCGACGGGGGCCCGACGTAGGCGGCCCCGGCCTCGAGGGTCAGCCCGAACCGGCCGGCCGTGAGGTTGCCCAGGCCGAGCGCGGCGTACGGGGCGACCGGCTGCTCGTAGCCCACCTCCATGCGGAGCGTCCCGACCTGCTCGGGCGAGAACGTCTTGTCGAGGTCGGCGTCGTAGTACGGCTCGGTCGCCTGGAGGCTGGCGACGACCTCGTTGACGTTGTAGAGCGCCCCGGCCGTGACCCGGAACGTGTTCCCGAACGGGTGCCAGTCGGCGAGGAGGCCCACCGACCCGAGCCCGAGCTCGGCGTCGTAGCCCATGTGGAGGCCGTCGACGTCGAGGTCGGCCGGGCTGAGGGCGCCCTCGTGGGCGAACGAGAACAGGTTGGCCGTCGCGCGGACGTTGAGCCGGGGGAGGGCGCGGACCGAGAGGTCGCCGCCGACGCCGAGCGTGCTGGCGCGGGCCGAGAGGCCGACGGTCTGGGCCGAGGCCGCGGGGGCGGCCGGGAGCGCGACCGCGAGGAGCGCGGCGGCGAGGAGGGGACGGAGCATGATGGGGCGGGGGGAGTCCAGGCACGCCCGGCGTGGGCGGCAGTCCCCGTATCGCCCTTCCGCCCGGCTGCGTTAACCACCCGCCTCTCTTCCCCCTGTACCGCGTCCGGTTGCTCTGTAGCGGTTCGGGGGTGCGGACGTACGGGGGTGTGGGAGGGACGAGACCGGAGCCTCCCCCTACCATGCCCCTACACCCCCGAATTTGGCATCGCCTACCTCACGGGCGTTCACGCCCCCCCGCCACGCTGGCGGGCGTCGTGAGTGGTGCGGCCCGTTCCCCCGCCCCGTTCAACCCGTCACTCTGTCGGGTCGATGACCCCGACGACCGTAGCATCCGTCGCCGTGAGCGGGTTCGCCGGGCGGAACGGGATGGCGGCCTCGGCGCTCGTGACGTAGAGGACGGCGTCGCCCGGCCCGGCGTCGCACGTGTCGAGGGCGACGGTGGGCCGCCCCCGGTCGGCCCCGGCCGCGTCGGTCGGCTGGACGAGGAGCATCCGCCGGCCGACGAGCGAGGGGTCCTTCTGCGTCGCCCAGACCGACCCGATGACACGCCCCCGCCTCACGAGGTCTCGAACGCGAGCGGGGCCGCCTCGTCCGCCGCCTCCGCCAGCCCGGCCTCGCCCTCGGCCACGTCCAGGCGGTCCACGATCGCCATGATCACGGCGTCGACGGCCTTCCCCTCCGTCAGCTCCGTCTGCCGCCCGGACGAGCCCTGGGCCACGAGCACGACCTCGCCCTCGCCCGCGCCCACGGCGTCGGCGGCCACGACGACGTTATCGAGGCGCTCCCCGTCGAGCCCGACCTCGCGGACGACGAGGAACTTCATCCCGACCAAGCCCGGGTCCTTCCGGGTGGCCCAGACGGTGCCGATGACGGTGCCGAGGAGCATGGGTTGGGGGGCGGACGCTGCACGAAGCTACGCCGTGCCCACCCGGCTGGCGGAGCGGCCCGGCGTCAGGGGGCGGCGGCTGGGCGGGGTTCGGATTGGTGTGGGAGGGACTCGGGGTGCGTCAGGGTCGCCCCTCCCCCACCCCCACGCGCGCCCCGCTCTAGAGCGAATGGCAGGTTGGTACGGGGTACACGGTACGTGGCCGTCCGCCGTGACCTCGGGCCGTACCTCGTACCCGGTACCGCGTACCGACCCGAAGGGTGCTCTAGAGTGCGGCGGCGAGCTGCGTCCCGACCCACCACAGCGTCCGCACGCCGAGCCCGGCGCAGACGGCGACGACGGCGACGCCGAGCGCCCGGTACCACGCTGGCAGGACGAGCACGTCCTGCCGGAGCGTGAGGACGAGCATGAACCCGGCGACGAGCGGGAGGAGCACGCCGTTGGCCGCCTGCGCCGCGACGACCGCCGCGAGCGGCGACCACCCGACGAGGGAGAACGCGACGCCGGTCAGGAGGACGGACGCCCAGACAAGGCGCACCCGCCGGTCGCCCTCGGCCCACCCGAAGGTCTCGCGGACGCCGGCCGCCGCCGCCAGCGGGGCCGTGACCGCGCTCGTGAGCCCGGCCGCGAACAGCCCGAGCCCGAACAGGACGCGCGCGCCTCCGCCGGCGACGGGCTCCAAAAGACGCGCGAACGCCGCCACGCTCTCAGGCCGCTCGCCGCCCACGGCCGCCCCGGACGCCAGGATCGAGAACGAGACGAGGCCGCCGAGCGGGAGGAACACGGCCATCCCCCACAGCTCGCGCCGCCACGCGAGTTGCCGGTCCGGCTCGGCCTCCCAGTAGCGCTTGGCGACGGCCGGGTGCAGAAACAGGTTGTACGTCACGACGGTCGTCCCGACGAGGGCGACGGCGGTGAGGACGCCGCCCTCGGGGATCGCGGGGACGACGAGCCCCCGGACCGCCTCGCCCCACGCGACGGGCGCCGCGAGCATGGCGCCGAGGAACAGGGCGCCCATCCCGGCCACGAGCACCGCCAGCACGGGCACGATGCGCCGGAGGTCGAGCAAGAGGATCAGGGCCGCGCCGGCGGCGACGGCGAGGACGAGGGGGCGGAGGTCGCCCTCGACGCCGAGGAGGACCGCTAGCCCACCCGCGGCGCCGAGCAGGTTGCCCAGCTCGAACGCCGCGCACCCGACCCACAGCCCGAGCACGACGAGCCCGACGGCGAGGCCCCGCCCCGCCCCCGGGCGCGTCTCCTCGCGGATCGCCTCGCCCAGCCCGCGCCGCGCGAGGATGCCCGTCCCGGCCGTGAACGTCTGGAGCACGAACGTGGCCCCGACCGCGAACAGGAGCGCCCACCCGAGCGCGTACCCGAACCCGACGCCCGCCGACGCGCACGTGAGGACCGTCCCCGGCCCGACGAACGCGGCGACGACGACGGACGAGGTCCCCAGCTTCACGGGCGACGGAGCGAGATTGGGCGGACGGTGACGGGACGGCCGCTGGCGGAGCGCTCGGCCGGCACACGCCCGCCGCCCCCGCCAGCCGCCCGAAGATCGCCCATGCCCGCCGAACCGCCCGCCCCCGACCGCTGGACCTTCTGGGTGGACCGTGGCGGCACGTTCACCGACGTCGTCGGCCTCTCGCCGGGGGGCGAGGTCGTCGTCACGAAAGTGCTCTCCGAGCGGCCGGGGGGCGCGCGCGACGCCGTCGTCCAGGGCATCCGCGACGCGCTCGGGCTGGCGGAGTCCGACCTGCTCCCCACGCAACAAATCGGCGTCGTCAAGATGGGGACGACCGTCGCCACGAACGCCCTCCTCGAGCGGACCGGCACGCCGACCGTCCTTGTCGCCACGGAGGGGTTCGGGGACGGCCTGCGGATTAGGACCCAGAACCGGCCCGACCTGTTCGCCCGGCACGTCGTCCTCCCCGAGCCGCTCTACGCCCGCGCCGTCGAGGCGCCGGAGCGGACCGACGCCGCCGGCCACGTCCTCCGCCCGCTCGACGCCGACGTGCTCCGCGAGCGGCTGGCGGCGGCGTTCGAGGCCGGGTGCCGGTCGTGCGCCGTCGCCCTGGTGCACAGCGTCCAGAACGGGGCGCACGAGGTCGAGGCCGGACGGATCGCGGCCGAGGTCGGCTTTGAACACGTCGTGCTCTCGCACCGCGTCAGCCCGCTCGTCAAGTGGGTCCGCCGCGGCGACACCGTGCTCGTCGAGGCGTACGTCGGACCGGCGCTCGGGCGCTACGTCCGTCGGGTGCAGGGGGTGCTGGGCGAGGCCCGGGTCCTGTGCATGCAGTCGAACGGCGGGCTCGTGGCGGCCGAGGGGTTCCGGGGCAAGGACGCCCTCCTCTCCGGTCCGGCCGGCGGGGTCGTCGGCGCCGTCGCGGCGTGCCGGGCCGAGGGGGTCGAAGAGTTGGTCGCCTTCGACATGGGCGGGACCTCGACCGACGTCTCGTACGTCGCGGGCACGTTCGAGCGGGCGGACGAGGCCGAGGTCGCCGGCGTCCGCGTCCGCGCGCCGATGCTGGCCGTCGAGACGGTCGCGGCCGGGGGCGGGTCGGTGTGCCGCGTCGAGGCCGGCCGCGCCCAGGTCGGCCCGGACTCGGCCGGCGCCGACCCGGGGCCCGCGTGCTACGGCCGCGGCGGGCCGGCGACCGTCACCGACTGCAACGTCGCGCTGGGCAAGATCCAGCCGGACGCCGTCCCCGCCGTGTTTGGCGAAGACGGGGACGCGCCGCTCGACGCCGACGCCTCCCGCGCGGCGCTGGCGGCGCTCGCGGACGGCGAGCCGGTCGAGGCGCTCGCCGAGGGGCTCCTGACCGTCGCCGTCGAGAACATGGCGCACGCCATCCGCGCCGTATCCCTCGAGCGCGGGCGCGGCCTGGAGGACGTCGCGCTCTGCGCGTTCGGCGGGGCCGGCGGCCAGCACGCCTGCCGCCTCGCCGACGTGCTTGGCCTCGACCGCGTCCTCATCCACCCGCTCGCCGGCGTGCTCTCGGCCTACGGGATCGGCGTGGCCGACGTCCGCGACGTCCGCCAGCGGAGCGTCGAGCGCGCCCTGGACGCCGACGCGGTCGAGGCCGCCGCCGTCGCGCTGGCGGACCTGGAGGCCGAGGCCCGCGCCCACCTCGTCCAGAGCGGGACGGCCGCGCCCGACGATCCGCTCGACGTCCGTCGAACCATCCGCCTCCGCTACCGCGGCGCCGACGCGGCGCTCGACCTCCCGTTTGACCCGAGCGCCGACGCGCTCCGGGCGGCGTTCGACGAAAAACACCGCCAGCGCTTCGGGTTCGCTCAGCCGGGCCGGGCCGTAACGGCCGCGTCCGCAGGTGTCGAGGTCGTCCGCACGGGCGAAGTGCCGGACCTCCCCCCGCCCTCCGCCAGCGGGCCGGGCGAGCCGGAGCGGAGCGTCCGCGTCTACACGGCCGGCCGGTGGTCCGACGCGCCGCTCTGGCACCGCGCGGCCCTGGGCCCCGGCGCTGAGGTCGAGGGCCCTGCCCTCGTCGCGGAGGAGACGGGGACGACCGTCGTCGAGCCCGGCTGGCGGGCGACGGTGGCCGCCAGCGGGACGCTCGTCCTCACGCGCACCGCCGAAGTGCCGGTCGCCGAGGCACCCGAGGCCGTTCGACTGGAAGTGTTCGCCAACCGCTTCCGGGCCGTCGCGGAACAGATGGGCGTGGCGCTTCAGCAGACGGCCCACTCCGTCAACATCCGCGAGCGGCTGGACTTTTCGTGCGCCGTGTTCGACGGCGACGGCGCGCTCGTCGCCAACGCCCCGCACATCCCCGTCCACCTCGGGTCGATGGGCGAGAGCGTCCGGGCCGTGGTCGAGCGGTTCGGGGGCGAGTTCGCGGAGGGCGACGCCTTCGTCCTCAACGACCCGTTCGCGGGGGGCACGCACCTCCCGGACGTGACGGTCGTGATGCCGGTCTTTGCGGGCGAGGCCAGGCCGTCGTTCTTCGTCGCCGCACGCGGCCACCACGCCGACGTGGGCGGGGTCACGCCGGGCTCGGTCCCGCCCCAGAGCACTCGGATTGAGGAGGAGGGCGTCCTGATCCGGCCGATGCGGCTCGTCGTGGGCGGGCGGTTCCTGGACGAGGCGTGGCGGACGGCTCTCGCCTCCGGCCCGCACCCGGCCCGCCTCCCCGACCAAAACACGGCCGACGTGCAGGCCCAGGTCGCCGCCTGCGCGCGCGGCGCCGACGCGCTCCGCCAGCTTGCGGCCGCGCACGGGGCCGAGACCGTCGCCGCGTGGATGGGCCGGCTCCACGACCACGCGGAGGAGGCCGTCCGCCGCGCCCTCGGCCAGCTCTCCGACGGCCAGTTCGCGTGCCGCCTCGACACGGGCGAGACCGTCCGCGTGTCCGTGTCGGTCGATGCCGAGACCCGGACGGCACACGTCGACTGGACCGGCACCTCGCCGCAGACCGCGCGCAACGTGAACGCGCCGGCGGCCGTCACGCGGGCCGTCGTCCTCTACGTCGTGCGGACGCTGCTGGGCGGCGGGCTCCCCCTGAACGACGGGTGCCTCCGGCCGATCGAGCTGGCGATTCCGGAGGGCTCCCTTCTCGCCCCGCGCCCGCCGGCCGCCGTCGTGGCCGGGAACGTCGAGACGAGCCAGATCGCGGCCGACGCCCTGTTCGGCGCGCTCGGCCTGCTGGCGGGCTCGCAGGGGACGATGAACAACCTCACGTTCGGCACCGACCGCTTCCAGTATTACGAGACGCTGTGCGGCGGGACGGGCGCCGGCCCCGACCACCCGGGCACGAGCGCCGTCCACAGCCACATGACCAACTCGCTGCTCACGGACCCGGAGATTTTGGAGATGCGGTTTCCCGTCCGCCTGGAGCGCTTTTCGATCCGGCGCGGGAGCGGCGGGGCGGGCCGCCAGCCGGGCGGCGACGGCGTGGTCCGCGTGCTCCGGTTTTTGGAGCCGATGACGGTCTCGGTCCTCTCCGGCCGCCGGCGCGTGGCCCCGCACGGGCTGGCGGGCGGTGCGGACGGCGCCCCGGGCCTCAACACGCTCCTCCGCGCGGACGGAACGGAGACCGACCTCGGCGGGACGGCCACGGTCGAGGTCGAGCCCGGCGACCGGCTCCGCATCGAGACGCCGGGCGGGGGCGGCTACGGACCGCCGCCGTAGCCGCTGGCGGTGTGCGCCGCCAGCGGGGCAGACCGATGTGCCCGGGGTGACGGCGCCGCGAGTGGAGGCGGCAGAGGTAGCCTCCCCTTCCTCTCCCCTCCCCCGTATGGCTCACCGCACCCCCGCCGCCCTCCTCCTCGCCGTCTTCCTTGCCGCCGCGCCCGCTGCCCAGACCGACGCCGAGCCTGACGTCCCCGTGATCGGTCCGGGCGCCCGCGCCCTCCTGTTCCAAGCCGGTCCCGACCTCACGCTCGGCCCGTTCGGTGGGTCCACAATCTCCATCAAGCGCCACCAGACCGAGACGCGGGCCCGGCGCCTCGGCCTGACCGTCGCGCTCAGCGCCGAGGCCGGCGGCGGCGACTTCGACACGGGCGGCAATGACGTGGACACCTCCGAGAACAGCCAGTTCGTCGGGCTGGGGCTGAACCTCCTCTCGCTCCGGTACCGCCGGTCGCGGACGCCGGTCTACCTGTACCGCGGCTTTGGGCCGAGCGGCTCCCTTACCGTCCAGCGCCGTGAGTTCGATGTAGAGGAAGAGTTCGGTCCGCGCGACCAAGTCAGCGCGTTCTACCGCGCGGAGCTGGGCGTGACCGGGGTCGTGGGCGTGGAGTGGGTGGTGACGGGGCCGCTCAGTGTCCTCGGCGAGTACGCGACGTCCCTTGAAGGGACCTACACCCGCCGCACGAGCACGTCCGGCGACCGGGGGCAGACCACGAACCAGTTCGGCGTCGCGGTCCAGCCCCGCGCCCGGTTCGGCGTCAGCGTCTACTTCTAGCCGCTGGCGGGGCGCGCCGCCAGCCTCAGCCGAGGCCGAGGAGCTTGCCGCCCTGGTAGATCACGAACGAGAACCCGTAGGCGAGCGCGAACATGTAGCCCCACATCACGGCCGGCCAGACCCACGAGTTCAGCTCGCGCTTCGCAATCGCGAGCGTGCTCATGCACTGGAGCGCGAACACGAAAAAGACGAGCAGGCTCACGGCCACGAGCGGCGTGAAGACCGGCGTCCCGTCCGGGTACGTGTCCGCTTTGATGGCGTCGCGGAGGGCGAGGCTCTCCTCGTCGGCGTCGGCGCCGGCCGAGTAGATCGTGGCGAGGGCGCTCACGATCACCTCGCGCGCGGCGAACGAGGCGACGATCCCGGCCGAGATCTTCCAGTCGAACCCGAGCGGCCGCATGATCGGCTCCAGGGCGTGCCCGAACCGGCCGATGAGGCTGTTCCGCACCTGGTACCCCGCGATCTCGTTCTGGACGACGAGCCGCTCGGCGTCCGCCGCCTCCAGGGCGGACTCGATGGACGCCCGCTCGGTCGCCTCCAGCTCGGGCCGGCCGCCGATGTCGATCCGCACGAGCGCCTCGGTCGCGTCCTCGACGGCCGCGTCCGCCGCGGCCGCGCGCGCCGCCAGTTCGGGCGGCGGCTCCACCTTCGGGTAGCTGGCGAGCACCCAGAGCACGAGGCTGAGGGCGAAGATGATCTTGCCCGCCCGGACCACGAAGACCTTGGACCGGTCCACCATCCGGCGCCAGAGGTACTTCGGCTGGGGCATCCGGTACGGCGGGAGCTCCATCACGAACGACGAGCCCTCGCCCTTGAACACGAACCGCCGGAGGACCCACGCGGCCACGAACGCCATGACGGTCCCGAGCACGTAGAGGCCCGTCATCATCAGCCCCTGGGTTCCGAACACGCCCAGGAACGTCCCCGCCGGCACGAACGCGGCGATAAAGAGGACGTAGACGGGCAGCCGCGCCGAGCACCCTTGCAAGGGCACGACCATGATCGTGATGATCCGGTCCCGCTCGTCGGCGAGCGTCCGGGCGGCCATGATGCCGGGGATGGCGCAGGCGTAGGCCGAGAGCATCGGGACGACCGAGGCCCCGCTCAGGCCCACGCGCCGCATGGCCCGGTCCATGATGAACGCCGTCCGGGCCATGTAGCCGGAGTCCTCCATGAGCCCCAGGAAAAAGAACAGGAGGAGGATCTGCGGGAGGAAGACGAGCACGTTCCCGACGCCCGAGAGCGCGCCCTCGACGAGCGCGTCCTCGATCACGCCGTCCGGGAGCACGGCCCGCATCCCCTCGCCCGTGACGCCGACCAGCCACTCGATGGCGTTCATCGCCGGAACGGCCCACGTGAAGACGGCCTGGAAGATCAGGAGCAGGACGAGCCCGAAAATGGCGAGCCCCCAGACGCGGTGCGTCACGACGGCGTCGATCTTGTCCGAGAGCGTCCGTTCGTCGGCCCGGGCGGTGCGCGCGACGACGGCGGCGGCGACCGGGCTGATCCACCCGTAGCGGCCGGTCATCTCGGCCATCTTGTACGGGACGTTTTTTTGTTCGAGGTCCGCGCGGGCGTCCAATACCGACTGGCGGAAGCCGGGCGCGCGCTCGGCCCACACCGCGAGGAGCGGGCTAGAGGTGAGCGCGCCGAGCGCCTCGAACCGGCGGCGCGCAGGGGGCACGTCGGGCGCCTCCTCGCCCAGCGCCTCGCTGAGCGGGTCGAGCGCGGCCTCGACGGCCGGCATCGTCTCCCACGGCACGCCCTCGGCGGGCGGCGGCGGGCTCAGGACCGCGCGGCGGAGCGCGTCGAGTCCCGTCTTGGTCCGCGCCGCGATAGGGACGACCGGCACGCCGAGGCGCTGGGCCAGCGCGTCGGCATCCACCAGGATTCCGGCCTCGTCGGCCGCGTCGGTCATGTTGAGCGCGACGACCGTCGGGATCCCGAGGTCGAGGACCTGGGTGACGAGGTACAGGTTGCGCTCGAGGTTCGTCGCGTCGGCGACGCACACGACGACGTCGGGGGCCGGCTCGCCGGGGATCCGCCCGACGAGGGCGTCGAAGGCGACCCGCTCGTCGACCGACTTCGGGCTGAGGCTGTACGTGCCGGGCAGGTCGACGACCTCGACCGACTGGCCGTTTTCGAGGCCAGCGAGGCGGCCCGACTTCCGCTCGACCGTCACGCCGGGGTAGTTCGCCACCTTCTGGTGGCTCCCCGTGAGGGCGTTGAAGAGGGTCGTCTTGCCCACGTTCGGGTTCCCCGCCAGCGCGACGGTGCGGACGCGCGTGTGGGCCTGGGTGGCGGCGGGTGGGGCGGGGTCCACAGACGCGGGCTAGAGCGGCGAGACGAGGACGTGGGCGGCCTCCTGCTTCCGCACGGACAGGTGGAACCCGCGCACGCGGAGGTCCATCGGGTCGCCCAGGGGCGCGAGGCGGACGACCTCGACGGTCGTGCCGGGCAAGAGCCCCATCTCGAGGAGCCGGCCGGGCGGGCTGTCCGAGTCGTACCCCTCGACCGTGGCCCGGTCGCCGGCACCCAAGGTGTCGAGCGTCGCCGGGCCGGCCACCTAGAAGAGGTCCGTCGCGAACAGCCCCTGAGCCACCTCGCGGCGGAGGGCCACGCGCGCGGCGCCGAGCCCGAGCACGCACTTGTCGCCCGTCGCCACGACGCAGGCGTCGCACCCCTCGCGGACGCCGAGCTCGCGGAGCCGCGCCGCCGTCGCCTCGTCGAGCCCGAGGAAGCACAGGCGGACCGTCCTCCCGGTGGGGAACGACGTGACCGGGGCGGGGCAGTCCGTCATGGACGGGCGGGGGCTGTTTGGATCGGGTCTAAGGTACGCCGCCCGGACCACGCCGCGCCCGGGCGCGCGGTTCCGCCCCGGCCTTCAACGCCTTTCCACGCCGCCGGCTGGCGACGGCCGCCAGCGGGGCGGGTAGGCCGGCGGTGCGCTCCGGGCGCTCTCCCCCCGCCCCCCCCCGGTGGGAGGGGGGAGAGTAGGTCCGAGGCGGCCCGCTTCCCTGTCGCTCCGGCTTCTCGCACAAAGAGGCGGCTAGCGGAGACCGCCGCCAGCAGACCGGGCCCTAGTGCTGCGACAGACTCATGCTGTCATCCTGAGCGCCAGCGAAGGATCTCAGCTCGATGGCTCAGCCGTAGGGGCCGGCACCTACGAGCTGAGAGACCGCGTCGAGATCCTTCGTCGCTCCACTCCTCAGGATGACAGGGTGGGATGGTCGCAGAACTAGCCGAACAGGGCGTCCTCGAGCTTGCGGACCTTGGCCTCCTCGTCCATCTCGGCCCCGTGCCGCCGCTCGAACCGCTCGCGGTTCCGCTCGGTCCGACGGGCCCGAGCCTCCTCGATGGCGGCCTGGCGCTTCTCCTCCTTCTCGGCCTCGATCTCCTCCAGGATCATGTCCTGGAACGGCTCCTGGGCCTGGGCGAACATGTCCTGCGGCTCGTCGACGGGGTAGCCGGCCGCCTTCCGCTCGCGGTACAGCTTGAGGCACCCGTTCCAGAGCGCCCGCCGGAGCCCCCACTTCTCGACCGAGTACGACCCGGCCTTCCGCTTCCCGTCCGCGTTGATCCAGTTGAGCTGGACGTAGAGCTTTGGGCGCGGGCCCGTCGTCTTCTCCCGCAGCGAGAGGCCGACGACGCCCGTGTTGCTCCACGCCTGGCGCGGCCTGGTGGGCTCGGTCGGGAGCTCGGCGAGGAGGCCGTCGCGGTACCGGAACGCGGCCTCGAGGGCGGCCTCCCGGCTCTCGTGCTTGGCGTCGGCGAAGAACTTCGACATCCGCTCGCCGTCGCGCCGGATGCGGACCTGCCACCCGTGCGTGGGGTGCCGGCCCGGGTGCTCCTCCGACGGCTCGATGTCGATCCGGGTGATGTGGTGGAGGCGGCGCTCCGTCTTCGGGTGGCGCTTGGCGGCGTCCGTGTTCTCTGCGTCCATCGGGTGGGGCGACTCGGGCCGCCCTCGGGCGGCACCGGGGGGCTAGGAGCTCAGGCGGCGGCCGGGGCGACGGCCTCGACGCGCGTGACCTCGGGGACGGCCCGCCGGATGGCCTGCTCGATCCCGGCCCGGAGCGTCATCATGCTCATGGGGCACGTCCCGCAGGCGCCGAGGAGCTCGAGCTCGACGACGAACTCGTCGGTCACGTCGCGGAGGCGGACGCTCCCGCCGTCGGCCATGAGGTAGGGCCGGATCGAATCGAGCGTGGTCTCGATCCGCTGGCGGAGCTCGGGGTCGGAGGGGGCGAGCGTGTGGGCGTCGGCCATGTCCAGAGGGGTGTGGCCCGATGATAACACTCGGGCGCGGGAGGGTGGAGCGCGGGGGGGGCGGTCTCCGCCCCCGCGCCCCGCGCCTACTTGTAGAGGATCTCGATGGGCTGCGTCGGCGGGGCGTCCGCGTTCCGGCGCTCGACCTCGGCCACGACGCGACGGGCCATCTCGCGGAACGCCTCGGCCGAGGCGCTCTCCGGCTCGCGGAGGACGACGGGCGTGCCCCGGTCGCCGGCCTCGCGTGTGGCCTCCTCGATGGGGATCTCGCCGAGGACCGGCACGTCCAGCTCGGCCGCTAGCCGCTGTGCCCCGGCCTCGCCGAAGAGGAAGTACCGGCGGTCCGGGAGGTCGGGCGGGGTGAAGTACGCCATGTTCTCGACCACGCCGAGGACCGGCACGTGCACGTTCCGGAACATGGCGACGGCCTTCCGCGCGTCCGCCAGCGCCACGGGCTGCGGTGTCGAGACGACGACGGCGCCGGTCAGCGGAACGGTCTGGACGAGCGTGAGCTGGATGTCGCCGGTCCCGGGCGGGAGGTCGATCACGAGGTGGTCGAGCTCGCCCCACGCCGCCTGCCCCAGAAACTGGCGGACGGCGCTCGACACCATCGGCCCGCGCCAGATGACCGCGTTGGACTCGTCCATCAAAAACCCCATCGAGAGCAGCTTGACCCCGTGCCGCTCCAGGGGGACGATGTCGCGCTCGTCGTTCACGCGCGGCTTCTCGCCCTCGACCCCGAACATGAGCGGCGCGCTCGGCCCGTAGATGTCGGCGTCGAGGAGGCCGACGCGGGCGCCGGTCTGGGCCAGAGCTACGGCGAGGTTCGAGGCCACGGTGCTCTTGCCCACGCCGCCCTTCCCGCTCGCCACGGCGATAAAGTTCTGGACGTCGCGGACGCCGCGCGGGGCGGCCGGCTTGGCAGGGGGGTCGGGCGGGTTCGGCGCAGCCATCGGTAGGAGGGTCATCGGTCCGGGGTGGGCACCCGGGGGGCGGGCCGGGGTTCCGCCTTTGCCGAGTCCGCACGGCTGGCGGAGAGCGCGGGCGTCACGCGGCGGCCCGTCCGCCTTCGGCGGCCTGGAGCGCCAGCCCGTGGCGGAGCCCGCCCGGCGTGGCCGTGTACCCGTCGGCGCCCAGCCCGCGGACCACGGCCTCGAGCGTGAGGACCTCGGCGGCGGCC
>CAZDFV010000063.1:0-13759 GCA_964504495.1 uncultured Rhodothermales bacterium | reverse complement strand
CAACTGGCCGGTCGCGCCGGAGAGCAGGGCGCGGGCGAGCACGGCGTCTGGGACCTCGGCCGCGACCTCGGCGGCGGCCACGAGCAGGGCCAGGCGGAGCGCTCGTGCGGCGCCCGCGCGCCGCGCCCGCTCCTCCACGACGTCCCAGTCTCCGACGAGGCGCGCGACCTCGGCCACGTCGGCAGCAAGCCGGAGCCGGTCCCACTGGTCCTTCAGGGCGTTCACCGCAAGCAGGACGAGCAGGTCTTCCCACGCCAGCGCTGGGACCTCGGCGCCCGCCACCCGGACCCCGCGCGCCCGCGCCCGCAGCGTCTCGAACGGGGGGCCCGCCCCGTACGCCAGCGGGACGAGTCGGGTGTGGACGTCGACCGTCGAGCCTCGCCCGCCCCGGACACGACCGAACGGGCGCTCGCCGTACACCCAGAGCAGGCCGCGGAGGCGGAGCGTCGAGGCCGGGGGGGACCAGAATCCCGCGCCCGCCAGTGCCTCCGCGACGCGGCCGAAGTCGCCCGGGCGGACCAGGACGTCGTTGTCGACGAACGGGCGGAGCGCGGCACCGCCGTAGGCGTCGGCCAGGGACGGCCCCTTCAGGACGAGAAACGGGACGGCCTGCTGGCGGAGGAGGCCGGCGACCTCGGCCATCTCGGCGGAGAGGAACAGGGCGGTCGCGGCCCACGCCCGCCCGGTGTCCCCCAGCCGGCCGAGCGCGTCCGGCGGGAGGGCGCCCGTGCCCTTAAGGTGGGCGTAGAGCGTGGGGCGGACGCGGTGCTGCGCCGCCCGCTCCAACACGGCGCCCCAGTCCGGTCCCGCTTCGACGGCGCGCCAGAACGCCGCGTGCGCCTCCCCCCCCAGGTGCGCGCGGGAGCCGTACCGGACCACGTCGTGCTCGACGGACCCCGCTCTGGCAGAGGGGCTGGGGCCCCGCCCGGCCGGTTCGTCCCAGGCGGCCGCGGAAGGGGAGGGCATGGCGAGCCGTTCAGCCTGGGCCAGAAGGTACGCCGCGCCTGCCGCTCACCACGGAGTCCGCGGTTGTTAGAGCAGGAAGTGCGCTACGCCGGCGGCCGCCGACGCGGCGACGGCCGCGAGGCAGAGGAGGACGTGGCGGGTGGCTTGGGAGACACGCATGCCCGGACCGTTGGCAACGGCGTGCCCGGGGGCGGCGGGAGCGGACAGGCACGGCGGACGGAACCGCCCCCGACCCGCTGGCGGCGCCAAAGCCCTGCCGTCCTCGTCTGAGACGCCCTACCGCGCGACCGTCTCCCAGGTCTCGACCACCTCGTCGCCCTCGACGACGAACAGCGCGCGGCGCGTGGCGACGGCCACGCAGGCGTGGTTGGGGACGACGAAGACGGGGTCGCCGACGTCCCAGATGGCCCCGCCGGGCGTGTCCACCCATCCGTGCTCCTCGCTCAGCCCCGTCACGCGGGCGTGGGGGTGGGCGACCATCGTTCGCGGGCTGTAGAGGACCGTCCCGTACCCGTCCGCGCCCCACCCCTGGTCGCTCGTCAGGACCTTCTTGCCCGCGTCCGTAATCGTCCGCTCCGTCCCGTCGTCGGCCCGGCGGAGGGAGAGGGCGGTCCCGATGCAGACGAGCGCGCACTGCTGGAGCGTCGCGGCCCCCAGCGCCACCTGTGTCGCGTCGTGGAACACGTAGGTGCCCGGCCGGACCTCGGTGACGCGGAAGCCGTCGCGCTCGGCCGCCACGAACTGGCTGAGGCTGGGCGTCGAGCCCAGCGACAGCTCGGCGGTGGCGGGGTCGAGGAGGCCGCGGGCGCCCAGGCCGCTGGCGGCGGCGAGGAGCCGGTCGCGCTCGTCTCTGGAGGACTGGCGGAGCGCGTCGATGGGCGACTCGCCCTCGGCCGGGCCGGCGTAGGCGTGGCCCCCGTGCGTGAGGAGCCCGACGAGCCGGAGCGCGCCCGACGGGCGGACGGCCTCCGCCAGCGCGGCGAGGGCCGCAGCGTCGTCCCACGGCACGCCGCACCGACCGTGCCCGGTGTCGACCTCGACCAAAACCTCGACCGGCTCGGCCCGCCCGCTCAGGGCGCGCTCCGCCAGCCGCACGCCGGCCTCGGTATCGACCGTGAACGAGACGCGGGCGCCGCCGTCGAAGAGGGCCGCGACGCGCTCGAGCTTGCCCGGCCCGACGACGGGCGTCGCCAGCCGGAGGTCGTCGAACCCGGCCGCCGCGAACGCCTCGGCCTCGTCGAGCGTGGCGACCGTGATCCCGGCCGCCCCGCGCGCCCATTGAAGGCGCGCGAGGTCCGGGCTCTTGTGCGTCTTGACGTGCGGCCGGAGCCGGACGCCCTGGGCCTCCGCCCGGGCCTGCATCGCGTCGAGGTTGGCGTGGAGCCGCGCCCGGTCGACGAGGAGGGCCGGGGTGGGGAGGTCCGAGACAAGCACGCGGCTACTTGACGAGCCGGAGCGTGAACGGGTAGCGGTACCGCTTGCCCTCGTTGGCCTTGACCCCGGCCACGATCGAGAGCACGAGCCACGCGATCGCCACGACGGCCATGAGCGCGATCCCGATCAGGACGAGCATCAGAACGATCGAGACGACGGACGCGATCGTGATCGTGATCTGGAAGTTGAGGGCCTCCTTCCCCTGGTCGTCCACGAACGGCATCTCGTCGCGCTTGACGAGCCAGACCACGAGGGGCCCGAGGACGTTCCCGAACGGGATGATGAAGCCGGAGAGGGCTGAGAGGTGGGCGAGCATCCCCCACGTCCGCTCGTCCTTCGAGACGCCGCCCACGGTCTCCTTGCCGAAGTGGGGATCGTCGAAGTCGGAGTCGTAGGGGCCGGTGTTGATCGTGCGTTGTTCCATGACGGTGCGTGCGTGACGTGCGGAAGGTAGGGCGTCCGTCCCCTACGTGCGCGCCGTCGGCGGAGTTACCACACCCCGCTGGCGGCCGCCGCCAGCAGGGACTTCCGCCTACATCCGGTCTGGGGCCGAGAGGCCGAGGACGGCCAGCCCGTTCGCGAGCGTCGTCCGCGCCGCCCGTGCGAGGGCCAGCCGGGCCGCCGCGAGCGCGTCGGCCTCCCCGACGATCCGGCAGTCGCGGTAGAACCCGTTGAACGCCGTCGCCACGTCGCGGAGGTACGTCGCCAGCCGGTGGGGGGCCCGGCCCTCGGCCGCCCCGCGGACCTCGTCGGGGAACTGGAGGAGCGCCTTGACGAGCGCCTCCTCCGACTCGTGCGTCAAGACCGAGAGGTCCGGGTGGCCGTCGATGGAGAGGCCGGTCTCGGCCGCCTTCCGCTCGATCGAGGCGATCCGCGCGTGGGCGTACTGGAGGTAGAAGACGGGGTTCTTGTCGCTCGCCTCCGTCGCCAGGTCGAGGTCGAACTCGAGGTGCGTGTTGGGCGAGCGCATGAGGAAAAAGAACCGGACCACGTCCGGGCCGGCGTCGGCGCTCGGCGCATCGCGCTCGCCCCCGTCCTCGGCGGCCTCGGCCTTCTCCGCCAGCACGGCGTTGACCTCGTCCATCAGCTCGTCGAGCGTGACGTAGGTCGCCTTCCGCGTGCTCATCTTGACCGGCTCGCCGCCGCGGACGAGCGTGACGAACTGGTACACCACCACGTCGATCCGGTCGGCCGCTTCGTCCCCCGCAATCGCCCGGACGCCGCGGACGACGTCGGGGTAGGTGGCGATGTGGTCGGCCCCGAACACGTCGAGGACGAGGTCGGCGCGCCCCACCTTGTCGAGGTGGTAGGCGATGTCGGGGAGCCGGTACGTCGGCTCGCCGGACGACTTGACGAGGACGGTGTCCTTGCCCTCTTCCTCGCCGTCGACCGTCGCCGTCTTACCGAGCGTACTCGTCTTGAACCAAACGGCGCCATCCCTCTCGTAAGCAAGATCCTGCGCCTCCAGGCGGTGAATGACAGACTGGATTGGCGCGTCCCCGGGTCTCTCAGCGTCCCAATAGAGCGTGTGCTCGTTGAAGTAGTTGTCCATCTCGACCCCGAGCCGTTTGAGGGTCGACTCGATCTCCTTGAACACATTGACCTCCGCAGCCTGCTTAAACCGGAGCGCGGTCTGAGGGGTGTCGGCTAGGAGGGCATCGCCATGTTCGTCCGCCAGTCCTCGGGCGATCTCGGAGATGTAGTCGCCGCGGTACCCGTCGTCAGGGAACGATTCCGGCACGACGAGGCCGCCGTCGAGCGTCTTCGTCGGCGTGTCGGGCCGAACGATCTGCTCGTAGCGAGCCCGGACGCTCTGGCCGAGCACGCGCATCTGGCGTCCGGCGTCGTTGAAGTAGTACTCGCGCGTGACGCTGTAGCCCGTCCACTCCAGCAGGTTGGCGAGCGTGTCGCCGAGGACGGCGTTCCGGCCGTGGCCCACCGTCAGCGGCCCGGTCGGGTTGGCCGAGACGTACTCGACGACGGCCGTCTCGCCCTCGTGGTCGCGCGTCCTCCCCCAGCCGTCGCCGGCCTCCAAGACCGCCGCCAGCCCGTCGGCGAGGTGGGCGCTCGCGAACCGGACGTTGAGGAAGCCCGGCCCGGCGACCTCGACGGCCTCGACGTGTGCCGGGTCCGTCTCAATCCGCTCGGCGATCTCGTCCGCGATCTGGCGGGGCGAGCGCTTCAGCGGCCGCGCGAGCTGGAGCGCCACGTTCGTCGCCAGGTCCCCGTGCTCGGGGTTGTTCGGCGTCTGGAACGCGACCTCAACCGCGCCCGGGTCGAAGTCGTCCGGGAGGTCGGGAAAGCGGGCGAGGGCGGCGCGGACGGCGTCGGCGAGGCGGTCCTCCATGGGGCGGGGCGGGCGGGGCGGGCGGGGCGGGCGGCCAAGCTACCGGGGCGGCGGCCGGCCCGTCCGCCCCCTCGCCCCATCTTCACCCCGCTGGTGAGCTCCGCCAGCGGGGGCCGCCGGGTGCTGTGACCGGCCCACCCCGTTATCCTGAGCGCCAGCGAAGGATCTCGGCGCCGGGCCCCATAGCCTGCACCACCGGCGCCTAGGGCTGACGGACCGCGTCGAGATCCTTCGTCGCTCTGCTCCTCAGGGATGGCGAGCGGTCGCGGTACTACGAGTAGACCGCGAACTCGTCGCGCTTGGCGTGGAGGTTCAGCGCGATCGCCAGCATGGCCGTGTTCGCCAAGAGCGCCGACCCGCCGTACGAGATGAACGGGAGCGGGATGCCGATGACCGGCATCAGCCCGATCGTCATCCCGACGTTGATCAAGATGTGGACGAGGAAGATCCCCGTCATGCCGGCGATAAAGAGCCGCGGGCGGACCTGCCCCGCCTGCACGCCGAGGCCTGCTAGCCGGACGAGGAGCACGGCGAACAGGACGAGCACGAGCATCGCCCCCAAGAACCCGAACTCCTCGCCGATGATCGTGTACACGAAGTCGGTCGAGTTCTCGGGGATGTAGGCCAGCTGCGTCTGCGTGCCCTCGGTGAACCCCTTGCCCCAGAGCCCGCCCGACCCGATCGCCGCCTTCGACTGGATGACGTGGAACCCGGCCCCGAACCGGAACGCCTCGGGGTCGTCGAAGGCCACGAGCCGGTCCACCTGGTGCGGCTCGAGCACCTTGTTCAGCCCGAACCACACGGCGATCGCGAACGCCCCCACGCCGACGAGCATGACGGCCGAGAGCGCCCGCGAGCGCGTCCAGACGAGCATCCCGGCCGCCGCCAGCGCGACGAAGACCGCGGCCCACGTCGGGTTCACGATCACGAGGTAGGCCGCCAGGGCCGGGGCCCCGAACCCGAGGGCCATCCACGGGAGCGGGACGAGCCCGCTCCAGAACAGCATGACCGGGACCAGCGAGAGGAACACGAGCCCCGTCCCCGTGTCGTTCTGGAGCACGACGAGCACGGCCGGGAGGAGGACGAGGGCCAGGAACCCGGCGAGCGCCCGGAAAAACGGCCAGTTCCATCCGAACCGGACCGACCGGACCGACTTGTGCGAGAGGAAGGCCGTGGCTGCGAGGACGGTCCCGACCTTGGCGATCTCGGCCACCTGCAGCGAGGCCGGTCCGATCCGGAGCCAGCTCTTCGCCCCGTTGATCTCGACCCCGAACGCGAGCGCCGCCCCGAGGAGCCCGAGGCAGAACAGGTACGCCGGCGCCGCCAGCTTGATGATGAGCCGGGCCGGGAGCAACAGGATCACGCCCAGCACCACGGCCGAGACCCCGAACCACTGGACCTGGCGGTTGAAGTTCTGCTGGACCGACTCGAGCAAGAACTCCCGCGCCGGCCCGTGCGTGGCGCTGTAGATCGCGACGAGCCCGACGGCCACGAGCGCCGCCCACAGCGCGAGCGAGAGCCCGTCGAGGTTCTTGTACCAGGGACGCATAGGAGGGTACGGGGTACGGGGTACGCGGTACGTTGAGGTCGAGGCCCGAGGTCGTACCTCGTACCGGCTAAATCCGCCCGACGGACTTCTGGCTCTGGACGAACGGGATGAGCGGCCGCCGTGGCTCGACGATCCGGCCCCGGAGGTACTGCTCGATCATCAGGCTGGCGATGGGCGCCGCCGTGGTCGAGCCGTACCCGGCGTTCTCGACGATGACGCCCACGGCCACCTGCGGGTCGTCGGCCGGGGCGTAGGCGATGAAGACGGCGTGGTCCTTCCCGCGCGGGTTCTCGGCCGTCCCCGTCTTGCCCGCCACGCGGATCTCGGGGAACCGCTCGAACGCGGGGATCTGGGCCCGCCGGGCCGTCCCCGCCTCGACGACCGCCTCCATCCCCTCACGGACCACCCGGAGGTTCCGCGGCTCGACCGGGACCTCGCGGGCGCGCCGCCGGGCCGGCGTCCGCCGGACGTTCGTGGCCGGGTCCGTCTGGGCCATCACGAAGTGGGGCGTCGGGAGCGTCCCGCCGTTGGCGATCGCCGCCGTGGACCGGGCGAGCTGGAGCGGCGTGGCGCCCATGTCCCCCTGCCCGATCCCCAGGTTCACGGTGTAGCCCGGCCCCCAACCGGCCGGGAACGCCCGGTCGTAGTACGCCGAGTCGGGGATGAGGCCGGGGTCCTGGTTCGGGATGTCGAGCGGGGCGAGCTGGCCGAACCCGAACGCCCGGGCGTACCCGCCCCACAGGTCGAGGTCCATCCGGATGCCGTCCGGGTGCCGCTCGTTCACGAACGTGTCGTTCATGAGCCGGAAGAAGAACGTGTTGCAGGACACGCGGATGGCGTCGCGGACGGCGATGTCGCCGTGGCTCCCGCCGTGGCACCGGAAAAAGCGGCCGAGCATGTACCCGCCCCCGCAGTACAGCTCGGTGTCGGGCGCGATCATCCCCTCCTCGAGCGCGACGGCGGCCATGAACGGCTTCCACGTCGAGCCGGGCGGGAGCGAGGCCTGCGTGGCCCGGTTGAAGTCGGGCTTGAGCGGGTTCCGGTAGAGGAAGTCCACCTCGGTCTGGGTGAACCCGTCGCGGAAGATGTTGAGGTCGTAGTCCGGGGCCGAGACGCTGGCGATGACCCCGCCCGTGTTCACGTCCATCATGACGGCCCCGCCGCGCTTGTCCACGAACAGGCTCTCGGCGAGCGCCTGCACGCGGCTGTCGACGGCGAGCGTCAGCGCCATGCCCGACTGCGGCTCGACGTCCTCGGCCCCGCCCTCGTAGGGCTGGACCTCCATCCCGTGCACGTTGACGAGCACGAGCTCGCGGCCCGGCCGGCCCCGGAGGACCGGCTCGTACTCGCGCTCGATCCCGCTCTTGCCCACCCGGTCGCCCAGCCGGTAGCCCTGCTCGCGGAGCACGTCGAGCTCGTCGTCGTCCACCTCGTTGACGTAGCCGAGCGCGTGCGTGAGCCGGGCCTCGCCGTGGTACCGCCGCTGCTGGTCCTCCCGGAAGCCGACGCCGCGGAGGTCGTGCTGGCGCTCCTGGAGCCGGGCGAACGTCCAGAACGGGACGTTCTCGAGGAGGACGTCCTCCTGGTACGTGCTCCGCGCCTTGATCCGGTCGTAGCGGGCCCGGACCTCGTCGAGCGGGCGCATCGCCAGCTCGGCGACGAGGGGGAGGTCGGCCTCGTCGAAGTACCGGGGCGTGACCGTCACGCTCAGCGTCGTCTCGTTGTCGACGAGGAGCACGCCGTTCCGGTCGAAGACGTAGCCCCGGGCCGGCCGGACGATCTTGGTCTTGATCGCGTTGACGTTGGCCTCGGTCGCGTACTCGGCCCGGTCGACGAGCTGCATCTGGACGAGCCGGGCGGCGAGGAACGCGAACGCGCCGAGGACGACGACGGCGAAGATCCGGAACCGGAGGCGGGCCTCGTCCTGGGCGGTCGTAGCGAGGGCAGTGGGCATCGGCACAGGGGGGGGCGGTCAGGGCGCGCGCCCTGGAAGGGGGGGGAACGCCGGCTGTACGCGCTTGGTGCCGCCGCCCGGCGCGCCCGGCGTGAAACTGGCGACCTGGCCGTCGGCGCCGCCAGCGGGCCGGGCCCGCGAGGGTACGACGTGGGCGCCCCGGCGCGTCGGGGACCGCGGCGCGTCGGGCACCAGAAGTCGGGCACCAGAAGACGGCCCAGCCGGGTTGTCCCTGATGCCGCGATGGGGGCCCGGGCCCCGTGCCGCAAGAACCCCTCCCCAGGGGCCGGGTAAGAATCGGCCCCCGGCGGCCCGGGGGGCCCTCCGGCGTGCCCCGCGTTACGTCGGGCGTGTGCCGCCCGGCCCCCCTTCCCCGACCCTCCGCACAGATGCGCCTCCGCCCCCGCGCCCTCGTCCACGGCCTGCTGGTCGCCGCCACGCTGGCGGCGCTCGCGCCGGTCGCCCAGGCCCAGTACTTCGGCCGCAACAAGGTCCGCTACGACGACTTCGACTTCCGGGTGCTCGAGACCGAGCACTTCGACCTGTACTACTACGAGGGCATGGAGACGGCGGCCAACGACGTCGGCCGGATGGCCGAGCGGTGGTACGACCGGCTCTCGGCCATCCTCCGTCACGAGTTCGACGAGCGGAAGTCGATCATCCTCTACGCCGACGACGCCGACTTCCGGCAGACGAACATCGCCAACATCGGCGAGGGCACGCAGGGCGTGACCGAGGGGGCGCGGCAGCGCGTCGTGCTCCCGATGGCCGGGACCTACGCCCAGACCGACCACGTCCTCGGCCACGAGCTCGTCCACCAGTTCCAGTTCGACATCGCGCTCCGGGCCGGGCGGTTCGCCCAGTTCGTCCGGCTCCCCCTGTTCTTCATCGAGGGGATGGCCGAGTACTACTCGGTGGGGCGCGAGGACGCCCTGACGTCGATGTGGATGCGCGACGCCATCCTCCGGAGCGACTTCCCGACCGTCGGCGACTTGCAGCGGTCGGGGGCCTTCAACGAGTACCAGTACGGGCAGCCGTTCTGGGCGTACCTCGCCGGCGAGTACGGCGACGAGGCCGGGATCGAGCTCTTTGCCGCCGCCCTCGACGTCCCGCTCGACTCGGCCATCGTCGAGGTCACGGGCGTCTCGCCCGACACGCTCTCGGCGCGCTGGCGCCGCGCGATCCGGGCGAGCCTCGTGCCCCCGGCCGAGGGCCGGACGGTCCCGCTCCCGCCCCGGACCGAGGACGAGCTCGAGGCCATCGCCGAGGAGCGCCGGGACCGCCGCGAGGCCCGGGCCGCCGGCGAGCGCCCGCGCCGCCCGCGCTTCCTCGCCTACCCCGACTCGTTCCCCCAGATCAACGCGAGCCGGCTCCTGGCCCGCGAGCGGGAGACGGGCAACATCAACATCGCCCCGCAGCTCTCGCCCGACGGCCGGTACGTGGCCTACCTCTCGGAGCTCGACCTGTTCGGGATCGACCTGTTCCTGGCCGACGCCGAGACGGGCGAGGTCCTGACCAAGCTCCAGTCGGTCGGGAGCGACCCGCACTTCGACGCGCTCCGGTTCCTCGAGTCGGCCGGGACGTGGAGCCCGGACGGGACGCAGTTCGCCTACGTCGTCTTCGCCGGGGGCGACAACGAGATCGCCGTCCTAGACGTCGAGCGCCGCGACCTCGTCCGGCGGCTGACGGTCGAGGGGATCGGGGCCATCAAGGACCCGGCGTGGAGCCCGGACGGGACGCAGATCGCGTTCTCGGGCGTCAAGGGCGGGATCACCGACCTCTACACCGTCGACGTGGGCGGCGAGACCGACGGGACGGTCCGCCAGCTCACGAACGACCGGTTCGCCGACCTCCAGCCGGCGTGGAGCCCGGACGGGACGCAGATCGCGTTCGTGACCGACCGCGGGCCGGGCACCGACTTCGTCCGCCTCACCTTCGACGAGATGGGGCTCGCGCTCTACGACGTCGCGACGGATGAGATCACGACGCTCGACGTGTTCGCCGGCGACAAGCACATCAACCCGGCGTGGAGTCCGGACGGCGCCAGCCTGTACTTCATCTCCGATCGGGGCGGGTTCAACGACGTCTACCGGCTCGACCGGGCCTCGGGCGAGGTGTTCAAGGTGACGAACCTGGCGACGGGCGTCTCGGGCATCTCCGACCTCTCGCCGGCGCTGTCCGTCGCCGACCGGACGGGCGACCTCGCGTTCTCGGTCTTCGAGGCCCAGCGGTACACGGTCTACCGGCTGGCGGCGGCCGAGGCCGAGGGCGAGCCGCTCGAGCCGGTCTCGCTCGCCGAGGCCACGGCCGACGTGCTCCCGCCGGCGGGGGCCTTCGCCGGCTCGACGGTCCAGGGCTACCTCGCCGACGTGACCGGCGGGCTCCCGGCCAACCGGACGTTCCCGACCCGGGGGTACCGCCCGAAGCTCTCGCTCGACTACATCAGCCAGCCCCAGATCGGGGCCGGGTACCAGGGCGGCGTCGGCGGCGGGTTCGGGCTGGCCGGCGGGATCTCGTTCCTGTTCTCGGACCAACTCTCGGACAACGTGCTCGGCGTGGCCGTGGCCGCGAACGGGACGCTCCAGGACATCGGCGGCCAGGTCCTCTACCTCAACCGCGGCGGCCGCGTGACCTACGGGTCGGTGGCCGGGCACGTCCCGCTCCTGTTCCGGTTCGTCGGGACCGACCCGACCGGGCGGTACCGGACGATCTACAACTACCGCCAGTTCAGCACGCAGCTCTCCGGCCTCGCGAGCTACGCGCTCAACCAGAGCCAGCGGTTCGAGGCGAACGCCGGGGCCCGCCGCCTGGGCTACGACATCGAGTACCTCGAGGCCGAGGACATCAACGGCGACGGGTTCATCGACCGGTTCACGCGGTACCGCGACCTCGACGACCTCGAGACCAGCCTCTTCGGCGACCTCAGCCCGCTCTACCTCGCCGAGGGCGGGGTCGCGTTCGTCGGCGACCGGTCGTTCTCGGCGTTCACGTCGCCGATCTCCGGGGCCCGGTACCGGTTCGGGATCGACGGCACGTTCGGGTCGCTCAACTTCGGGACGGTCACGGCCGACTACCGTCGGTACGTCCGGTTCCGGCCGCCGGGGCTCCCGCGCCGGGCCGCGCTCACGTTCGCGGTCCGGGCCCTCCACCTGGGCCGGTACGGGGGGGGCGCGGGCGACGAGCGGATCGGGCCGATCTCGGTCGGGTTCAGCCAGGCCCCGCTCGTCCGGGGCTACGGCTACAACTCGCTCATCGACGACATCAACAGCGAGGAGGAGCTCGACGAGTTCCAGGACCTCCAGGACCGGATCTTCGGGACGCGGATCGGGGTCGCCAACGCCGAGCTCCGGATCCCGCTCCTGGGCGTCCCCCAGCTCGGGCTGATCTCGTTCCCGTACCTCCCGATCGAGCTCGTCGCGTTCGCCGACGCCGGGGCGGCGTGGGGCCGGTTCGAGTCGCGGAACCTGTTCACGACGGACCAGGACGGCCTCATCGGGCAGGAGTTCGGGTCGCTCCGGCCGGTCGTCTCGGCCGGGTTCGCGGCCCGCGTCAACGTGCTCGGGGCGCTCATCGTCGAGCCGTACTACGCGTTCCCGTTCTCGCGGGAGGACGAGTCGGCCGTGTTCGGGCTCGCGCTCACGTCCGGCTGGTAGAGAAAGGGGGAGTGGGCCGAGGCGTGACCGCTCGGCCCGCGGCGCCGCCAGCGGCCGGCGTCTGCCTCGCGCGGGCGCTCCCGTCGAGCGGGACGGTGCCCGCTGGCGCGGCCGCTCAGCCGGGTTCATTTTCCCTCCTCCCCTTTCCCTCCCCCGTGTACCGCCTCGTCCGCCCGCTCCTGTTCCGGCTCGACGCCGAGGACGCGCACGCGTGGGGCGTCCGCGCGGCGCGGCTGGGGCAGCGGGCGCCGGGGGCCGTCCGCGCGCTCTACCGGGCGGACTCCGACCGGGCGGACCCGGACGGGCGGCTGGCGCAGACCGTCTGGGGCCTCCGGTTCCGCTCGCCGGTCGGGCTGGCGGCCGGGTTCGACAAGAACGCCGAGCTCGTCGGGTTCTGGGCGGCCCTCGGGTTCGGGTTCGCCGAGGTCGGGTCGGTCAGCGCGCGGCCGAGCGTGGGGAACGCGCGGCCCCGGGCGTTCCGGCTGCCCACGGACCGGGCGCTCGTCAACCGGATGGGCCTGAACAACGACGGGGCCGCGGCCGTGGCCGCCCGCCTCGCCGCCACGCCCCGTCCGCCCGGCTTCGTCGTGGGCGTGAACGTGGCGAAGACGCACAGCCCGGACATCCTGGGCGCGGCCGGCGTCGAGGACTTCCGCCAGTCGGTCCGGGCCGTGCTCCCGCACGCGGACTACCTCGCGCTCAACGTGTCGTGCCCGAACACGGCCGAGGGGAAGACGTTCGAGGAGCCGGCCGCGCTCGACGCCCTGCTGGCGGCGGTGATGGAAGAGGTGGGCGAGCGGCGAGCGGCGGACGGCGGACGGGGCCTCGTCGACGGCCGTTCGCCGTTCGCCGGCCCCCGTTCGCCGCGGAGCGCGCCCCCCGTCCTCGTCAAGCTGTCGCCGCCGGGCGCGGGCGGGCTCGACGCCGGCGCCGTGGACGAGACGGTCCGCGTGTGCCTAGACCACGGGGTCGACGGCCTCATCGCTGCAAACACGGCCGCCGACCGCGACGGGCTGGCGACGGACGCACGTGAGGTGGAGCGGGTCGGGCGGGGGGGGGTGAGCGGCCGGCCGCTCGCGGCGCGGGCCGAGGCCCTCGTCCGCCACCTCTACCGGACGACGGACGGGGACGTCCCCGTCGTCGGCGTGGGCGGGGTGGACTCGGCGGAGGCGGCGTACGCCCGCGTCCGGGCCGGGGCCTCGCTCGTCCAGCTCTACACCGGGCTCGTGTACGAGGGGCCCGGGCTCGTCCGGCGGATCGGGCGGGGGCTCGTCCGGCGGTTGGACCGCGACGGGCTGGCGACGCTCGCCGACGCCGTCGGCGCGGACGCCTAGGGCGCGGGCGGGCCGCGCCTGGGGAACCGGGGCGGCCGGTGCACGCACAAGACGCCGCCCCCGTCCCCATGTCCGCCGACCTCTCCGACCTCGTCCGCCAGCGGCGGAGCGCGTACGCCTTCGACCCGAGGCCCGTCTCGGACGCCGACCTCCGGGCCGTCTTCGACGTGGCCCGGCACGCGCCGTCGAGCTTTAACGAGCAGCCGTGGCGCTACGTCGTCGGCCGTCGGGGCGACGCGGCCTACGCGGCCGTTCTCGACGCGCTCGCGGGGCGCAACCCGACGTGGGCCGGTGCGGCGCCCGTCCTCGGGTTGGTGCTGGCGGCCCCGGCCTTCGAGGGGAACGGGCGGGCGAACCGACACGCCTGGCACGACGTGGGCGCCTCGACCGCGGTCCTGGGGCTCGCCGCCGAGGCGCGGGGCCTCTCCCTCCACCTTATGGCGGGCGTGGACGGCCGGGCGGCGGCCGAGGCCCTGGGCGTGCCGTCGGCGCTCGAGCCCGTCGCGGCGTTCGCGCTCGGCC
>CAZDFV010000062.1:0-13825 GCA_964504495.1 uncultured Rhodothermales bacterium | reverse complement strand
TTCGGGGTTCGGGGTTCGGGGTTCGGGGTTCGGGGTTCGGGGTTCGGGGAAGATGGCCGGCTGGCGGAGGCCACCGCCAGCGGGGCGGGCCGAAGACCCCCGGAACTTTTCGCCGCGCCGCCCTACATCCCCCATCCCCCATCCCCCATCCCCCATCCCCCATCCCCCATACGCGCCTCCTGATCGAGTACGACGGGACGGACTTCCGCGGCTGGCAGGTCCAGCCCGAGGGCCCGACGGTCCAGGGCGCCGTCGAGGTGGCGCTGGCGACGGCGCTCCGCGAGCCGGTCGGCGTCGTCGGGTCCGGTCGGACGGACGCGGGCGTCCACGCGCGCGGACAGGTGGCGCACTTCGCGTCCGAGGTGGCACCGGACGCGCGGCGTCTCGTGGCGTCCCTCAACGGGCTCCTCCCCGAGTCGGTCGCCGTCCTCGACGCTGAGCCGGCCCCGGACGGGTTCCACGCCCGCTTCGACGCTCGGCGCCGGCGCTACGTCTACCGCGCCGCCTTCGGCCCCCGCGCGCTCGACCGGCGGACGCGCGCCGTCCTCCGCCCCGCCCCCAACGTGGAGGCCATGAACCGGGCGGCCGCCGCGCTCCTCGGCCGCCACGACTTTTCCTCGTTCTGCCGGACGCGCTCGGAGACGACGAACCGCGTGTGTACCGTCGAGCGCGCACGGTGGGTCGAGGACGGGCGCCCGGGCGACTGGCGGTTCGAGATCACGGCCGACCGATTCCTGCACGGGATGGTCCGGGCCGTCGTCGGGACGCTCCTGGAGGTCGGGCGCGGGCGGCGCGCGGAGGGCTCCCTGAACGACCTCCTCGCCCGCCGCGACCGCCGGGCGGCCGGACCCGCCGCCCCGGCCCGCGGCCTCGTCCTGGACCGCGTGGAGTACGCCGGGCCCGTGTTCGGCGGCCGGTAGCACCGCAGTTCCCCTTCTTGTCATCTCTTACGGAGCGGCCCGCCTACGCTCCGTGGCCCTTGGCGCTCAGGACGACGAGGTGGGCCCATCGCGGCGAGGCCATGTGTAACTATTCTCCCGCCCGGTCGAAAGAGACCCTTCCGCCCTCCCCCCGGCGTCCGCCAGCGCCCCGATGCTGATCCAACGGCTCCTCCAGATCCTGATCCTTGCGATCGTCTTGGTCGCGGCGTTCAGCCTCCTCGCGTTCGTGCTGGAGCTGGCGGCGTGGCTGTTCAAGCTGGCCCTCTGGGTGGTCGTGGTGCTCCTGGTCGTGGCGGCGGTCCTCCGGTTCGTGGAGCTCGTGCGGGAGAAGTCGAGGCGGCGGTAGCCCGCGGTCCGGTAGCTTCGGGGCCCCCTCCGCCCGCCGCCGTGCCCGCCCCGACCGCCCCCGCCGTCTCCGCCCCGCCGCTCCGGGTCACGTCCGAGACCGGGCCGCTCCGGCAGGTCGTCGTCCACACGCCGGGCGAGGAGATGGGGCTCGTGGCGCCGTCGAACGCCGACGCCCTCCTCTTCGACGACATCCTGTTCGTGGAGGAGGCCCGCGAGGAGCACGGCCTGCTCGTCCGCGTGTTCGAGGCCGCCGTCGGGGCCGACGACGTCGTGCTCCAGCTCGGCGACCTCCTGCGCGAGGCGTTCACCCAGCCCGACGCCCGGGCCGACTACGTCGAGGCGCTCGTCCGGCTCATGCCTCAGCGGAACGTCGAGGCCTACGCCGACGAGCTGAACGCGCTCGACGCCGAGGCCCTCCACCGGTTCGCGCTGACGGGCCAGGCCCCGTTCCCGATCTCGGCCCACCCGCTCCCGAACCTGATGTTCACGCGGGACCTCTCGGCCGTCGTCGGTGACCACGTCCTGCTCAGCCACGCCGCGACGGAGGCCCGGCTCCCCGAGGGCGCCGTCGTGCGGACCGTGTTCCGCCATCACCCCCGCTTCGCCGACGTCCGCGAGCGGATCATCGAGCTTCCGCTCGACGTCTCGTTCGAGGGCGGCGACCTCCTCGTCGTCTCCGAGACGGTCGTGATGATCGGCCAGAGCGAGCGGACGAGCCTGGGCGGCGTGATGCGCGTGGCGAGCGAGCTCATGGCCCGGACGCCGGTCGAGCACGTGCTGATGGTGAACCTCCCGAAGGCCCGGTACTGCATGCACCTCGACACCGTGTTCACGTTCGCCGACGCCGACACGTGCGTCGTCTTCCCGCCGATCATCGAGGGGGCCGCCGACCACGTCCTCCACCTCGAAGCCGGCGACGAGGTCGGGAGCGACGGGCCGGCCGCGTTCCGCACGCGCGTGCTCCCCGACGTCCGCACGGCACTGGCGGAGGTCACGGGCCGGGACTTCGCGTTCGTCCCGTGCGGCGGCGCCGACCCGGTCCGCCAGCGGCGCGAGCAGTGGACGGACGGGGCGAATCTGTTCGCCGTCCGCCCGGGCCTCGTCGTCGGGTACGACCGGAACCGGGCGACGTACGACGCGCTCCGCGAGGTCGGCTTCCGGGCGGTCGGGGCCGAGGCGTTCCTGGAGGACGGGGCGGCCCCGGGCGAGCGCGTGGCCGTCCGCCTCCCGGGCCACGAGCTCTCGCGCGGCCGCGGCGGCCCGCGGTGCATGACGATGCCTCTCGCGAGGGATGCGGGATAGGGGATGGAGGGATGTGGGGTCTGCCCATCCCTCTATCCCTCTCCCATCCCCTATCCCTCCCCCATGTCCCTCTCGTCCCTTCTCGACCCCGACCGCCGGTGGATGCGGCTGGCGCTCCAGGAGGCCGAGCGGGCGTTCGAGGCCGGCGAGGTCCCGGTCGGCGCCGTCGTCGTGCGCGGCGGCCAGGTCGTCGGGCGCGGGCACAATCAGGTCGAGCGGCTCCAGGACCCGACGGCCCACGCCGAGATGATCGCCGTCTCGGCCGCGTGCCAGACGCTCGGGTCGAAGAACCTCTCGGGCTGCGCGCTCTACGTCACGCTCGAGCCGTGCCCGATGTGCGCCGGCGCCCTCGTCTGGGCCCGGCTCGACCGGCTCGTGTTCGGGGCGTTCGACGAGAAGGCCGGGGCCGCGTCCACGCTCTACGACATCCCGCGCGACGGCCGCCTGAACCACCAGCTCGAGGCCGTCTCCGGCGTCGAGGCCGAGCGCTCCGCCAGTCTCCTCCGCGCCTTTTTCCGCCAGCGCCGGGGCACGCAGGGCGCGCCCGCCGTCGGCGACGGGGCCGAGGGCGAGCCGCCCCCCCACCGCCCGGCCTGACTGGTGACGCGCACCGCCAGCCGGCCGGTGCCGGTGGGTCGGGGCTCGCTCGGCGGGAGACGCGCCGCCCGGGCTACCGCCCCCCGCCTTGTCATCCTGAGCGAAGCGAAGGATCTCGACGCCGTCGTTCCGGGCCGTAGCCGCCGGCGCCTACGAGCAGGTGGCGCCGCGTCGAGGTTCTCCCGTCAAGGCGGACCGCCAGCGGGCCACGCCGCCAGTCGGTCGCACCCCGTCTTGACCCGGGCTTGGCAACACGGCCGGCGCCCGGCGGGTTCGTAGAGAGAACCGACCCTGCACCCCGTGCCCGACGTCCCCCGCCTCAACGGCCACGATGCCGACGCCGACGCGCCCGTCGACCTCCTCGTGGTCGGGGGCGGGCCGATCGGGCTGGCGTGCGCCATCGAGGCCGAGCGCGTCGGGCTCACGGCCCGCGTGATCGAAAAAGGCGCGCTCGTCAACTCGATCGTCGGGTACCCGACGCAGATGGAGTTTTTCTCGACGCCCGAGCTGCTGGAGATCGGCGGGCACCCGCTCGCGACGACGCTCTACAAGCCGCGCCGCGAGGAGGCCATCGACTACTACCGCGGCGTGGCCCAGCGCGAGGGCCTCGACGTCCGCCTCGGCGAGCGCGTCGAGGCCGTCGAGGGCGAGGCCGGCGACTTCGCCGTCGTCACGTCGCGCGGGCGGCACCGGGCCCGGGCCGTCGCCGTGGCGACGGGCTTTTTCGACCAGCCGAACCGGCTCGACGCCGAGGGCGCCGAGCACGCGCACGTCGCCTACTACTACAAGGAGCCGTACCTCTACAGCGGCCGGCGCGTGGTCGTGATCGGGGCGAAAAACTCGGCGGCCAAGGCCGCCCTCGAGATCAACCGGCACGGGGGCGACGTGACGATGCTCGTCCGGGGCGGGGAGATCTCGACGAGTGTGAAGTACTGGATCCGACCGGACCTCCTCAACCGGATCAAGGACGGCGCCGTCCGCGCCCACTTCCACACGACGGTCGACCGCATCACGCCCGAGGCCGTCCACGCGCAGACGCCGGACGGGCCGCTGGCGGTTCCGGCCGACTTCGTCCTCGCCCTCATCGGCTACCACCCGGACTTCGAGCTCTTGGAGCGAATCGGCGTCGAGCTAGAAGGCCCGGAGCGGGCGCCGACTGTCGAACCGGACACGATGGAGTCGACGCGGCCGGGGCTCTACCTCGCCGGGACCGTCTGCGGCGGGACCCACACGAGCCGGTGGTTTATCGAGAACGGCCGGATCCACGCGGCGCAGATCGCCGCGCACCTCGCCGGGCGGCCCGTCCCCGCGCTCCAGGCCGTCGGCCAGCCGTAGCCGCCCGCTGGCGGCGCGCGTCGCCAGCGGCCCGGGGCGGCCGGGCAGCCCCGTACCTTCCGCCCCGGCTCCTCCCCTCCCCTGCATGTCCGACTACGCCCGCCCCGAGGTCCTCGTCTCGACCGACTGGGTCGCCAAGAATCTCGCCGACACCGAGCGCGTCCGCGTGATCGAGTCCAACGAGGACGTCCTCCTCTACGCGACCGGCCACCTCCACAACGCCGTCCACGTCGACTGGCAGACGGACCTCCAGGACCCCGACGTCCGCGACTACATCAGCCAGAAGCAGTTCGAGCGGCTGTGCTCGCGTCTCGGGATGCGCCGCGACACGACGGCCGTGTTCTACGGCGACAAGTCGAACTGGTGGGCGACGTACGCCTTCTGGACGTTCAAGATGTTCGGGCACCCAGACTGCCGCGTCATGGACGGCGGCCGGGCCAAGTGGACGGCCGAGGGGCGGACGCTCACGACCGACGTCCCCACGTTCGAGAGCACGGACTACACCGCGAGCAAGCCGCAGCCCAAGATCCGCGCGTTCCGCGACGAGGTCCTGAAGCACATGGAGCGGGGCGGGCCCCTCGTCGACGTCCGGAGCCCGCAGGAGTTTATCGGCGAGGTCACGCACGCCCCGGGCAACCCGGCCTCGGAGGCGGCCATGCGCGGCGGCCACATCCCGGGCGCCGCGAACGTGCCCTGGAGCCGGGCCGTCAACGCGGACGAGACGTTCAAGAGCCGGGAGGACCTGGAGGCCATCTACCTCGAGGAGCAGGGGCTCGACGCCGGCGACCCGACGATCGCCTACTGCCGAATCGGCGAGCGCTCCAGCCACACGTGGTTCGTGCTCAAGTACCTCCTCGGCTTCGACGACGTCAAGAACTACGACGGGTCGTGGACCGAGTGGGGCAACCTCGTCGGCGCGCCGATCGAGAAGGGCGAGCCGGAGCGGGGTGAAGAGTGAGGGGTGAGGAGCGACGGGCTGGCGGCACGCGGCGTCAGTCGGACGGGCCCGGGTTGCCCCAGAGTTCTCCACAGCCCCCCCGCCTTTCATTTTCCCTCCTCCATTCTCCCTTTTCCCTTCCTGTGAACGCCCGCCTCCAGGAGATCGCCGACGAGATCGCGTCGGTCCCGCCCGAGATGCAGGTCGAGCTGCTCCTCGAGCACGCCCGCCAGTTCCCCCCGCTCCCCGACAAGTACCGGGCGGCGCGCGAGGCCGGGCTGGGGCGCGTCCACGAGTGCCAGGCCGAGGTCTACTTTTTCCCCGAGGTCACGGACGACCGGACGGTCCACCTCTGGGCCGACATCCCGGGCCACGCGCCGACGCAACGGGCCCTCGTCGGCATCTTGATGGACGCCTACGACGGGGCCTCACCCGACGAGGTGGCGGCGATCCCGGACGACCTCCTCCGGCGGCTGGGCGTGGCGAAGCTGCTCGGGCCGCAGCGCCAGCGCGGGTTCGCCGGCGTCCTGGCCCGGCTCAAGCACGGCGTGGCCGAGGCGGCCTCGTGAGCCGGACCCCTTTGCCCCGCTGGCGGGGCGCCAGCGCCGCGGTCGCGCTCGTCGCGGCGCTCGTCGCAGCGTGCGGGAGCCCCCGGCCGGTCGGGCTGGACCAGCGACCGGGTGACCGGGTCGTCGTCCCGACCTCGGCCGTCCACTATCGGGACTACGCCACGGCCGAGGCGCTCGCGGCCGCCCTCCGGTGGGAGCCGGGGGCGCCGGTCCTCGTCAGCGCGCACCGCGGGGCCCCGCCGCCCGGCTTGCCCGAGAACTCGATCCCCGCCTTCGAGAACGCCTTGAACTACGCGCCGGCCCTGATCGAGGCCGACGTCCGGCGGACGGCCGACGGCGTCCTCGTCCTCCTGCACGACGGGACGCTCGACCGGACGACGACGGGGACGGGCCGCATCGACGAGACGACGCTCGAGGAGATCCGCGCGCTCCGGCTCGTGACCGAGGCCGGTCTCGTAACCTCGTTCCGCGTCCCGACGCTCGCCGAGGCCGTGGCGTGGGCCGAGGGCCGGGCCGTCCTCCTCCTCGACGTCAAGTCGGACGTGCCGTACGACGCGCTCGTGGCCGAGCTCCGGGCGCTCGACGCCTTCGACCAGGCCGTCGTCATCGTGTACTCGCTGGACGACCACCTCCGGCTGGCGGCGCTCGCGCCCGAGGCCGTCGTCTCGAGCACGGCCGAGACGGTGCCCCAGGCCGAGGCCCTGCTGGCCGCCGACGTGGACCTCGACCGGACGATCGCCTGGACGGGCATCGGGCCGCCGGACCCGGCCGTCGTCGAGCGGCTCCACGCGGCCGGCGTCCGCGCGCAGGCCGGGGCGTTCGGGGCCATCGACGCGGCCGCCAGCCCGGCGGCCTACGCCCCGCTCCTCGCGCCGGGCGCCGACGTGATCGCGACGGACAACGTCCCGGCGGCTGCGCTCGCGGCCCGGCGCGCGAACCGGTAGTTCTGCGGCGCGCCGGTAGTTCTGCGGCGCGGTCCCCGCTGGTTCGCAGCCGGTCGGGGGAAAGCCTCGGAAGGCACAGGGCCTTATCTTCCTCCTGAGAAAATGAGAACGAAGAGGTGGACCCGAAAAGATGACTAGGACGACCCGTAGCTATGACTTTCAAGAAGCCAGGCGAGCCAAGAAAGATGAGTTTTATACCTCACTCATTGACATAGAGATTGAGCTTGCTCATTACCCCGAGCACTTCAGGGGCAAAGTCGTTTACTGCAATTGCGACGACCCTAGATCTAGCAATTTTTTTAAATATTTCTTAACTAATTTCGAAAGGCTCAGTTTAAACAAGCTTATCACCACGTGCTACAGAAGCCGAGAACCCAACCTCTTCGGACGGAATGAGTCGGATCAGGCTGTCTACCTAGAGTACACCGGCGATACGAACGGGGACGGTGTCCCGGTCGCCGAAGAGATCGGTATCAAGCCCCTCAAGGGCGACGGGGACTTTCGCAGCGAAGAAAGCGTCGAGTTGCTTCGGCAGGCCGACATCGTAGTGACCAACCCGCCCTTCTCGCTCTTCCGGGAATACGTCGCCCAACTGGTCGAACACGAAAAGCGGTTCCTTATCATCGGGAACATGAATGCTGTAACGTACAAAGAGATATTTCCGCTGATCCAGGAGAAAAAGGTGTGGTACGGCCCGAGCATCCGCAGCGGCGACCGCGAGTTCCGTGTACCGAACGACTACCCGATTACGGCTGCTGGGTCAAGGGTTGACGAGGACGGCAACAAATACGTCAGAGTCAAGGGAGTTCGCTGGTTCACCAACCTTGATTGCCCCGAGCGCCACGAGGATCTTGACCTCCACGCGACATACAGCCCTGACTCATATCCCAAATACGCAAACTTCAACGCCATAGATGTTGGCAGGACCGCAGACATCCCTTCCGACTATGACGGCCCTATGGGGGTTCCGATTAGCTTCCTCGACAAGTACAACCCAGACCAGTTCGATATTATCGGTTCTAGCAGAACCCTTGCTCGTCCGATGTCCGAGGTGGCAAAGAAGGGCACCTACCAGCAAGGCGGCCCACGATTCTATCTTCCTAATGGAGACGGCACGTATCGCCGTATTTACGAAAGGATAGTCGTAGTAAACAAAAATCATGGACACTTATTGTAGCCAAATAGCACGTGATTAATTGTGTCATATAGATACATTGGTAACAAGGCGCTGCTGACCGACTGGATCGTAGGCGAGATCGGAAGTGTCTTGCCGCCGGGCTCTTCGATCGCTGATCCGATGTGCGGATCAGCTTCTGTTTCGATCGCCCTGGCCCGTGCAGGCTACTCCGTCACTGCAGCCGATGCTCTCACCTTCCCCATCATTCACGCGCGGACGCGCCTACTCGCAAAGGAGACGCCGAGGTTCAAAACGCTCGGCGGCTACAAGAAGGCGCTAGAGTGGATGCGCTCGATTGCCCCCGTCGCGGGTTATTTTTTCCAGGAGTTCGGCGAGGAAGGCAGGCCTGCTAACGGGCGGCCGCCTCGCCTCTATTTCTCGGCCAGGAACGCTGCCCACATCGACGGCATCCGGTACGGCATCCGCAATCTCGCCGCTTCCGGTGACATCACCGAGCTAGAACACAATGTACTGCTTCATCATCTGATCCTAGCTACCAACAAGGTCGCTAACACCAGCGGCACCTACGGGTACTTCCTGCGTAAACTCTCCCGTCCTGCCCGTCAGCCGCTCACGTTCGACCCAATCGAGTTTGAGTGGACGCCGGGTCGACACGCGGTGCTGCAGGGACCGGTTGAGGAGCTCGCGCCGACTCTCCGCACTGACGCGGTGTATATCGACCCGCCGTACACCAAGCGGCAGTACGCTGGGAATTACCACGTCTTGGAGACCCTTGCTCGCGAGGACGAACCAGTAGCAGCCGGTGATGGCGGGCTCCGGCCGTGGAGGGACCAGGCGTCAGACTTCTGCTACAAGCGCCGGGCTAGTCAGGCCTTCCGTAAGACGCTTGAGCGGATCAGTGCTCCGCACGTGTTCATCTCCTACAGCGAGGATGGGCAAGTTGAGGAAGATGAGCTTCTCTCCATCCTGAGCGACTTCGGGAAAGTCACGTTGCACGAGCAGTCCCATACCCGGTACCGAAGCAATGACCGTGTGAAGGATGGTTCGGTGCTGGAGCGACTGTACCACGTTGAGGCCCATTAAAAAATGACGCGCAAGCTAGAAATCGAACGTATTTGGTGGCGCAACGTCCAACCAGGCGAGTTTTACAACATTGAGCGTCACCATCAGATTTCAGGCGGGGGTGGATCCCTATACATTGAGATTCCGGCATCGTTAGTCCCTGAGACTCTCGATTTCCTCGGCGTGACTAGGACCGCCTTGGACTCAAATGGGCAATTTGAGATCGAGGCCCGCTCTGTTGGACAACCCAGCCTGTCCGGTCCGATCACGTTCAAGCCAAAGAGCGGGGGGCGGATGCGCATAGCGAACCAGAACCGCCAGCAACCAAACTCTCAAAGGCATCCGGCGTGGACATCGGCCCGCGGCTTCCCTAAAACACCAGACGGGGTAAGTAGCACGAAGGATGCACTCCCGCACTTCCCAGCGGGTGGTCTCAGGATCTACATCGCAAAATCTGTAGAGGGAGACTACTATGCTGGGTTCACAAAGGGCCCCCGTCCCGCAAAAATGCAATCCAACGATCCAATGTGGGACCTCTATCCACCAAGGATCGACAAACCCGTCGGGGGCGTGATCAATGAAGCGTGAGGTAAGCAATGGCTGACAAACTCAACGACATCATGGCGTCCTGGGGCGCGGGCAGAAACGTCCTACTCTATGGGCCACCCGCAACAGGCAAGACTCGCCTAATCAGTAAGTTATTTGATGCTCTAAATGACCCGCCGGAGGCAGACCAGGGAATTCTTCTCGATGTTACCGACGCTGAAACGCCATTTAGCAGGCCAGAACAGGAAATCACGATCCCGCAGCCGGTAAAGGTGGTGTGGACGACGTTCCATCAATCCTATGGGTACGAGGACTTCGTGATCGGGCTGCGTCCAGAGATCACCGACAAGGGTACCCGTCTTCAGCCGTGGGCAGGGATTTTCCTCGATGCGGCCCTAGAGTTCTCCAACCCCGAATCCGAGTACCAATCGGTTGTGATATTTATAGACGAAATCAATCGTGGGAACGCTGCCCGCATCTTCGGCGAGTTCATGACGTTCCTGGACTTCGACTATCGCGACGAGGGAAGCGTCCCACTCCCGCTGCCACTCCGACAGCTGGCTTACGAAGATGACCAGAGCGAGGAGATCTGCCGACCTGGCGGCGAGAGCACCAGAATCCCTAGGGGGTTCACTTTCCCCAAACACGTATACATCGTCTCGACGATGAACAGCGTCGATCGGGCCGCCGTGCCCATCGACAGCGCCCTCGCGCGCCGGTTTGACCGGATCGAGATGCGTCCCAACCTGGATGTTCTCGCGGAGCACTGGGGCCTCGACGTGACCGAGATTCCGATGCCGACCGAGGATCACTGGGAGACCCTCTCCCCATTCGCAACCGGCTACCTCCTCCTCGATCGTCTCAACGTCGCGATCGCGTCTGACCTGGGCTCCGAGTTTGAACTCGGGCACGGACTTCTGACTCCAGTGCTACCTAGCACGACCAGCACAGACGGGAACCCTCAACCAATTGGGGAAGAGGACGCCTGGCGAAGCCTTGCTAAGACCTGGGATGATGTCCTCTTCCCTCAGCTTGAGGACCGGTACTCCGGTCGTCCACAACAGTTGATGGATCTCCTAAAGGTCGACACCCCACCGCCGACAGGTGCCTATGCCTGGAAGCTGCGAACCGCCGTGGGCGGCACCGTCGCAGCCCACACCCTTGCACCCGTTCGTGTGAGCGAGCTCGATATTGAAATCGTCAAGAGGTCCTTCAGGTGGCTAACGCACTAACGGCCCCAGCACGCATCAAGATCCAAGAGTACGGCGCACCGATCGTTTGCCGGATTCAGGATCTCGACCTCCGCGCGCTGACCGAGGCGAACAAGCGCTGGAAGAGGACTCTAGCTCTCTCAGGTAATCCCATCAGGGTGGAGGACGTCGGCGACGGGCTCGTGGAGCTGCGAGCCAAAGAGGTCACCGGCGTCGTGCGTGTCGGTGGCACTGACATAGAGATCGCCCCGAAGTTCTTAAGTACCGCCGACGGCGGCTGGAAGACGGTGCTGTGGCGAATCCTCACGGTCGTTGAGGGGGGACACGTTGACGATAGCCTGACAACTGCCCATCAGTTGGAGTCACTGACCTTGCCTGACCTGCTCGCGGAGATGTTTCTAGCGTCCTATGCCAAGGGCGCTGCACGCGGCCTGCCCCGCAGCTATCTAGCGAAGCAGACGACCGGCACCATGCTTCGCGGCAACCTCGACACCTCACGCCTTGGTGAATGGGTGGTGCGCCCGTGGGAGATTCCGTATGTCACCGATCTCCTAACTGATGATACCACATTAGCCCGGCTGCTGCGTTGGTCTGCCGACTGCTTGGCTGCCACCGTGCACGGACCCGGACGAGCCCGAGCGCTGCGCGAGATTGAGGCTGGTCTCGCCCACGTCGGCAGGCAGCCTCCCCATCTCCTAGACGCCCAGCGGATCAACCTAGGCATCCAGCATCATGGTCTAGAAGCAGCTTGGGTGGTCGGACTACTTCTTTTGGAGGGGACTGGGGTCAATCACGCCAGCGGCGACCACGCGCTGTCCGGGTTCCTATGGAACTCAGACGTCATCTACGAGAACTACGTCTACTGGCTGTGTCAGCGTGCAGCTAGTCAGCGCGGTGCTCGAATCACCAAAAGCACGGTCAAGTTCGGTGATGTAGTCGTTGGCGAGGGAAGTAAGCTGGAGACGACGCCCGACGTGGTTTTCCGCAACGCTCAGGGTAATCCGGTCGCTGTCACCGACTCTAAGTACAAAAGCCTTGGCTCTCGACCGAAGGCGGCCGACACGTACCAGGTGCTGACCGCAGGGCATGTCCTCGGATGCCAGCGGGTCTCGCTAACCTATCCGGCCGACGTGGATCGTGAGCCGACGGTCTGGCGAGTCTCATCGGCGTTGGGGGGCAGCGACATCGAGTTAACTGCACTCCCGCTCAATCTGATGGGGTTGACGCGGCCCAAAGGGCCTGGGGACCTGATCGAAACAATCAGTGCTTGGCTGGGCGATGAATTGTTCGACGGAGCTGCATAGATCCTAGAAGCGTAGCGGAAATCAAAAGTAGTTTATCAACTCCGTTTATAAACGTGGCTTGCTCGGGGCCCTCTATGCTGGAGACTTTGAGTGGACGCGAATCATCCGCAATCCGCAACGCCGCAGAACCTACCGCTGCAGGCCGACCCCAAGCGCCAGAGTCCCCGGTTCCGCCAGCCGTCGGCGTATCCTCCGCTTCGTCCGACCGCCACGGCCTCAGCTTGGGGCGGCTGAGCGGCTATCTGTTCTGCGGCTCGCCGACGTGTGGCTACACTCGCTCCGTGTTCGGTAGGCTCTCCTTTAAGCGACTGGCGGGAGCGGTCCTCGCCGGCGCGTTCGTCGTCTCCCTGGGATTCCCCATCCTCTACGCGGCCGTCGTCGCCGAGCAGCGGCCGGCCCTCGACCGACTCCCAGCCCCGCCCGAGGGCACGTACGAGGTGTTCGTGGTCGACTGGGGTTACCACACGGCGGTGGTCGTCGAGCAGCCGCCGGGGTGGCGTCTCGGTCCTCCCGGCGCCGAGTCCGCCCCGTTCCTCGAATACGCGTGGGGCGACCGAGCGTTCTACCGGGACTCCGACCACCGCCTCCGTTCGGTCGCCGCGACGCTCGTCGTGCCGACCGCGTCCGTCTTGTACCTCCGTGGGCATCCGGCTCCCCCGAGGTTCGCGGGGGCCGACGGCGTCTGGGCCCGAGCGGTCCGGGGCTCGACGCTCCGCGACGTGGTCCACGACCTCGAACGGACGATCCGCCGGACGCCGGAGGGCGCCCGCATGGCCCCGGAGCGGGCGCCCGGTTTCGCGGGGGCGTTCTACCCCGCCCACGGGTCGTACCTGTGGACTCGGGGCTGCAACTGGTGGACGGTCGCACGTCTTGCCGGCGCGGACCTCGCGGAGGCCCCGGCGGGAGTGGTGTTCACCCCCCAAGTCCCCGGCCGGCTCCGCGGGTTCTCGCGTGTCCCGAACGCACAGTGACGCTACGCCCCGCTCAGGTGCCCGGGGCACTCCGGCTCCGGGAGCGCGGCGGGCGCATGGCCGGCGCGCAGACCGAAGCGGGTGTCGCAAAGCCGGGCGCCTCGTGCGGCCACTCGTCGCTGAAAGCGGCGCACCCGCGTTCTCGCTCTGCACGGACGAATGCGTCCACGTCGCAGCCCCCCGCCCCCGCTCGTCCCCCCGGTCGGCGTCATCCGGCCGCGAGCCGTAGCGCCTGGCCTCGGCCTCCCCGCCCGGTCGTCTCTGTTGGACCCCGGGGCACCCGCACGCGTGCCGTGCCGCGGAGCGCTATCCGACCCACCGCTCGACCAGCTGGCGGAACGCGCCGGCGTGGCCCGGCCGGAGGGGGACGGCGCCGACGCCGAGGGCGTCCAGGCTTGTCCACAAGCGGCTCTCGGAAAAGGCCGCGTCGGCGGTGCCGGGGAAGAGCGCGGCGGCCGTATCGACCCAGCCCGGCTGGCGGTCCGGGCCGACGATCGCGTCGCGGTAGCGGTGGAGCGTGCCGAGCGCGTCCTCGGGCGGGCCGGGCGCCCCGTGCCGGCGCCGGTAGGCGGCCGAGTCGTCGCGGCGGTACTTCGCGTCGAGGACCACGCGGCGGACGG
>CAZDFV010000061.1:0-13901 GCA_964504495.1 uncultured Rhodothermales bacterium | reverse complement strand
GACGCCCCGCCCGACCCCGCCGACCCGCCCCGCGCCTTCCCGGCCCTCCTCCTCACGGGCGGGCTGGCGGCGCTCCTGGTCCTGCTCGTCCAGACGCGGCCGGCGCTCGGGCCGTTCTGGGCCGCCGCCGCCGGCGTCGCCCTGCTCTGGCCGATCCGCCGGCACCAGGCGGCCCAGGCGGTCCTATGGGCCGGTGGGCTCGTGTTCGGGGCGTACGTGCTGAGCGGGCTGGGCGGCGTGCTCGCCCCGTTTATCGCGGTGTTCGTGGCGGCCTACCTCCTCGACCCGGTCGTGACGTGGGCCGAGGGGCGGGGCGTGCCGCGGTGGGCGTCCACGCTCGCGCTGACGGCGGCCGTCGTGGGGCTCGTCGTGCTCGGCGTCGTGCTCCTGGTCCCGGCCGCCGTCGGGCAGGCGCAGGCGCTGGCGGGGCAGGCGCTCGCGCTCGTCCTCGACGCGCCCGACATCGTGGCCCGGTCGCGCGTGCTGGCCGAGGCCGAGCGGGCCGGGCTCCTCGACCGGGCCGACCTCGTGGACGAGGTGACGACGTTCCTCCCGGGCCAGATCGAGGCGGCCGTCGCCCGCGTCCCCGAGTTCGTCCTCGGCCTGACGCGCCAGGTCGGCGCGCTCCTCGGGCTCGTCACGACGGCGGCCCTCGTCCCGGTGCTCCTGTTCTTCACCCTCAAGGACTTCCCCGCGCTGAGCGCCGGGCTCGTCCGGCTCCTCCCGCGCTACGACGGGCGGCGGGCGTACCTCGAGCGGGCGGCGGCCGTGTTCGGGAGCTACGTCCGGGGCGTGATCGCCATCTCGGCCGCGAGCGCCGTGCTCGTGGCCGTCCCGCTCTGGCTCTTGGGCGTCCCGTACTCGCTGCTCCTGGGGCTGTTGGCCGGGCTCCTCAACCTGATCCCGAGCCTCGGCTCGGTCCTGACGTACGTGATCGGCGTGGCGCTCATGCTCGCGTTCGGGACGCTCACGGACGTCCTCATCGTGCTCGCGGTGCTGGCGGTCCAGGCCCTCGTCGAGCAGGCCGTGCTCACGCCGAACATCATGAGCCAGCAGGTCGGGCTCCACCCGGTCGTGATCCTCCTCGCCCTGTTCGTGTGCGGAGCGCTGTTCGGGCTCGTCGGGCTGGTCCTGGCCGTGCCGCTGGCGGCGCTCGCGGCCGGCGTCGTGCGGGCCCGCCGCGAGGCGCTCGTGATCGACCTGGGCGAGGACGACGCGCCCCCGCACGACCCGCCGCCGGTGGTCGCCAGCGGGGCCGCCTAGGCGACCGTGAGGAGGGCGGCGTAGGCGGCGGCCCCGCCGGCGAACGGCCAGAACCGGCTCTCGCGCTCCTCGGGGAGCTCCTCCTTGAGCACGTTGAGCACGACGCCCCCGCCGAGGAACGCCACGAGCGCAGCGAACAGGGCCCCGCTCACCTCGACGACGAGCCCCAGCGCGGCCCCGGCGAGAACGGCCGCGGCGAGCAGCCACCGCCCGGCGCGCCCGTACTGCGCCCGGTGGTGCTGGCGGAGCCCGTAGTCGTTGACGAAGAAGTGGAGGGCCATCGCCAGCCAGAACACGAGCCGCCCGCGCGCGTCGCCGCCCTCGGCCAGGAGGTACCCGATGAGGACGTTGTACGTCCCGAACGAGGCCATGTGGAGCCAGAACACCCCGGCCTCCGTCTCGTCCCCCTCGCCCTCGCGGCGGCTCTCCGCCCGCGACGTCTTCGCGACGCGCTCGAGTCCGTAGAACACGGCCAGCCCGACGAGCGCGAGCAGCCACGCGTGCCCCTCCTCGACGACCCCGCCGGTGACGCCCACCTCGGCGATCGCGTGCTGGCCCTCCGCCAGCTCAGGCAGGAGGTGGGCAAACACGTACGCCACCGAGATCCCGCTCGCGAACGAGAGCCACCGGCTCCGCGGCGTCACGCTCAGGAACCGGAGCTTGCCCGCGACGACGTGGACGAGCGCGAGGCCGGCGGCGAGGAGGAGGGCGATCACGGGCGCGCTGGGGCGGGCCCCCCAACCTACCCGCCGGGCTCGAACGGGAACAGGAGCGGCACGAGCACGAGCGTCAGGACCAGGAGGAGGACCTGGACGAGCAGGCCGACCCGGAAAAAGTCGCCGAAGCGGTAGTCGCCCGGCCCCAGCACGAGCGTGTTGATCGGCGAGGCCACCGGCGTCGCGAACGCCGACGACGCAGCGACCGCCACGCCCATGAGGAACGGGTACGGCGAGGCCCCGATCCCGACGGCGGCCCCCAGCGCCACAGGCGCCACGAGGAGCGTCGTCGCCGTGTTCGAGATCACCTGGCTCAGCACGCCCGTCACGACGAAGAGCGCCGCCAGCAGGGCCGTCGGGCCGGCCGCGTCGAGCGCCGCGAGCTGGCGGATCACGAGGTCCATCCCCCCCGTCTTTTCCAGGGCCGTCGCCATCGGGAGGATGGCCGCGATCAGGACCACGCTCTCCCAGTTGACCGACCGGTACGCCGTCTCGACCCGGAGGCACCGCGTGAGGACCATCGCCACGGCCGCCATCAGCACGGCGATCGCCGGCGGGACGACCTCGAACGTGAGCAGGCCCATCATCCCCACGACGATGCCGATGGCCGTGACCTGGCCGGCCGTGAGCGGCCCGCCCGCCGGGACCGTCGGCGTCCGCGCGACGACCACGACGTCGCTGGCCTCCCGCTGGAGCCCCTTGATGCGGCCCCGGGTCCCGGACACGAGGAGGAGGTCGCCGAACTGGAGCGGCTCCGTCGCGAGCGGCCCGTCGACCGGCTGGCCCCGCCGCCGGACGGACAGGACGTTGGCCCCGTAGCGGTCGCGGAACCCGACGTCGGCGAGCGTCGCCCCGATCAGGCGCGAGCGGGGCGTGAGGAGGACCTCGGCGAGCATGGACTCGGGCTCGGCCTGGGGCTCGAGCGGGCGGAGCCCGAGGTCCGCCGCGACCCGGCGGACGGCCTCCGCGTCGCCCTGGACGTCGACCTCGTCGCCCGCGTGGAACGGCTGGTTGCCGGTGTGCGGGAGGCGCCGGAGGCGCCCCATCGGGCCCGGCCGGAGGATGTCGACCACGTTGACCCCGTAGCGCTGGCGGAGACGGGCCTGGGCCGGCGACACGCCGACGAGGGGCGTCCCGCCCGGGACGCGGAGCCGGACGATCTCGCCCACCCCGAACGCGCGGACGAGGTCGGCCCCGGGGACGGCGGCCGGGCCGTCCCCGGCCGGGCCGTCCGCGGAGGCCCGCGCCGGCAGGAGCCGCCCGCCCAGCGCGGCCAGGACGGCCACCCCGACCGCGAGCGCTGCCAGCCCGACCGGCGTGAAGTCGAAGAACCCGAACGGCTCGAGCCCGGCCGCGTCGAGCTCGGCCGCGACGATGAGGTTCGGCGGCGTCCCGATGAGCGTGAGCATCCCGCCCAGCGAGGCGCCGATCGAGAGCGGGATGAGCAGGAGCGACGGGCTCAGCCGCGCGCCCCACGCCAGCGACGCGGTCACAGGCAGCATCACGGCCACGGTCCCGGTCGAGCTCATGAACGCCGAGAGCGCCCCGGCCCCGAGCATGAGCACGGTCGTGAGGCCCACCCGGCCCTCCCCGGCCGCGGCGCCGATCGCGCGGCCGAACCGCTCGGCCGTTCCCGTCCGGGCTAGCCCCCCGCCGACCACGAACAGCCCGGCGATCATGATCACGATGGGGGCCGAGAACCCGGCCAGCGCCTCGGCCGGCGTGACGACGCCCGCCAGCGTGAGGGCCAGCATCGAGAGCACGGCGACGACGTCCAGCCGCAGCCGGTCGCTGACGAAGAGGAGGATCGTCACCCCGAGGATGACGAAGACGAGGAGGGCGTCGCCCGTCATGGCGGCCTGGCGAAGTTCGGGGGGCTCTCCAACCTACCCCGGTCCCCCGCTGGCGGGGTGCGCCGCCGGCCGGTCAGGCGAACAGCAGCCGGCGCCCCTTCGGCTCGGGGATCGGCCGCCCCAGGTCCCGCGCGGTCTCGATCCACGCCCGCACGGCGTCCTCCGCGTTCGCTAGCGCCTCAGCGTACGTCTCACCGTCGGAGATGCAGCCGGGCAGCTCCGGGACCTCAGCCACGTACGCGCCGTCCTCGTCGCTCCAGTAGAGGACGATCTCGTATCGGAGGTCAGGATTCTGGGCCACTGGGCGTCCCGATCTCTACGAGGCTCACGCCTCTGCGGATCGCTTTGAGCGCTGCGGGCAGTTCGTCCTGCAGAACGTCTCGGCTGAATGCGTTCCCGGAGCGCACCCAGATTACGGGCGGAGCCCCCCTCCGTCGGACCTCGTTGGCAAAGTCCTCGTCTTTCGTGAGGACGACAGCGCCGGCCTTGCGGGCGGCCTCGAAGATCGGTGGGTCCTTGGCGTGGACGAGCCCCAACCACTGCGCGGAGTAGGCGTCGACCTCGTCGAACGTCTCGGTGATCCAGCGCGCGAGCGCCGGCGAGAGCATCGCGTCGATCCAAAGCGTCAGGCGGCCTGCGCCGGGTGGCTCGTCGCCTCGCTGGCGTACTTCAGGCTGGCCTCCACGTCCTCCTTCTCCAGGTACGGGAGCTCCTCGACCACCTCGTCGGGGCTGAGGCCCGCCGCCAGGAGGTCCAGCACGTCCGACACGCGCACGCGCATCCCGCGGATGCAGGGGCGCCCCCCGCACTGCTCCGGGTCGATCGTGATGCGCTGGTGCCAGTCGGCCATAGAGATCGAACGCGAGTCGCGTTCTCTCGGTGCCCGGTCGGCACGGAGGAGCCTGAGTAGGAGGTAAATCGGTCATGGTAGAGGCGGCGGGAGTCCGCCATTTCAGTGTCACCGGTTGCGCTGTGTGACACAGCCTCACTACCATCGGCTTGCCCCCTCGGTAGTGAGTGCCCAATACGGGCAGCGCTTCGAGTCCAGCCCCGCCAGTTGCCGCTGGCGGGGCTGTCTTTTGTTATGGAGGTACGGCTCCCACGGGATCTCTAAGGGGTGGATGCTCGGGCGCCCCCGGCTGGCGGACCAACCGGAGGCTCGGAGTGCTCAGCGGAATCCAGTAGATCAGCCGCAGCCGGTGGACGAGCCGCAGTTCGGGCACGAGTAGCAGGCCCCGGCCCGGACCGTGATCCCGCCACAGTTCGGGCAGGCCGGCGCGTCGTCCTGGTTCTGGAAGGCGCCGAGCTCGCCGCCGGCGTCGGCCGCCAGCGCGGCCTCGACCGTTCCACCGACGTGCGGACTCGCGGCCGGCTGGCGGTTGCGGTCGAGGGCAGCCTGGGCCGTCGCGAACAGGTCGGCCTGGACCTCGTCGGCGGCCGGGCCGTGGCGGTCGGCCTCAGCCGCCACGGCCACCGTAGGGTCCGCCGGTGCCTCGTCCTCGTCGGCGAGGTCGGCCGGGTCCCCCCCCGCCTGCGCGGGGGCAGGCTTGCCTCCGCCGAGGAATCGGAGCGAGAGGTACCGGAAGATGTAGTCCGTGATCGACTTGGCGATCGGGATCTGGGGGTTGTTCGTGAACCCGGCCGGCTCGAACCGGACGTGCCCGAACTTGCTCACCAAGTCCTCCAGCGGGACGCCGTACTGGAACGCGAGCGAGATGGCCGTCGCGAAGCTGTCCATCAGCCCGGCGATCGTCGAGCCCTGCTTCGCCATCGTGATAAAGATCTCGCCCGGCCGGCCGGCGAGCGCGTGGCCCTCGGGGTAGAGCCCGACGTGGAGGTACCCCTCGTGCCCGGCGACCGAGAACTTGTGCGTCACGCTGGGTCGCTCGTCGGGGAGGCGCTCGCGGTGCGGCCGGTAGACGACCTTCTCGACGACCTTCTCGACCAGCTCCGGCGCCGGGCTGGCGGCCCCGTCGCCCGAGACCGCGCCGTCGATGGGCGCGTCGGCGCCGTCCGCCAGCTCGACCGCCTTGCCGGACGTGTTGCCGCCGGACTGGGTCGAGAGCGGCTGGCTCCGCTTCGAGTTCTCGCGGTAGATGGCGACCGCCTTCAGCCCGAGCTCCCACGACTTCATGTAGGCGTCGTAGATGTCCTCTGGCGTCGCGCTCTCGGGCAGGTTGACGGTCTTCGAGATCGCCCCCGAGATGAACGGCTGGCACGCCGCCATCATCCGGATGTGGCCGAGGTGCGAGATTGAGCGCTCGCCGTTGAACGGCTTAAAGGCACAGTCGAAGACGGGCAGGTGCTCGTCGCGGAGGCCCGGCGCCCCCTCGATCGTGTCGTTCTCGTCGATGTAGGCGATGATCTCCTGCGCCTCGGCCTCGGTGTAGCCGAGACGCGAGAGGGCCTCGGGGACCGTCTGGTTCACGATCTTCATCAGCCCGTCGCCCTTGCCCGCGAGCAGCTTGTACTTGACGAGGGCGAGGTCGGGCTCGATGCCCGTCGTGTCGCAGTCCATCATGAACCCGATGGTCCCGGTCGGCGCCAGCACCGTCGCCTGTGCGTTCCGGTAGCCGTGCTGCTCACCCAGCGCCACCATCCGGTCGGCGCTCTCCTGGGCGGCCTCCTTCAGGTACTCCGGGCAGCTCGCGTCGATGTCCTGGACGGCGTCGCGGTGCATCCGCATGACCTCGAGGAAGGGCTCCTCGTTCTCGGCGTAGCCGTCGAACGGGCCGATCTTTTTGTTGGCCGCGATCTCGGCGCTCCGGGCGTAGCCCTCGCAGTGCTCGATCGCCATGAGCGCCCCGGCGACGGCCCGGCCCTCGTCCGAGTCGTAGGGGAGGCCCATCGACATGAGGAGGGCGCCGAGGTTGGCGAACCCGAGCCCGAGCGGGCGGAAGCGGTGGCTGTTGGCCGCGATCGAGGCCGAGGGGTAGCCGGCGTTGTCGACGAGGATCTCCTGGGCCGTGAGGAAGACGCGCGCCGCGGCCCGGAACCGCTCGACGTCGACCGTGCCGTCGGCCCGCTTGAACTTCATCAGGTTCAGGGACGCCAGGTTGCACGCCGAGTCGTCCAAGAACATGTACTCGGAGCACGGGTTGCTCGAGTTGATCCGGTCCGTGTTCTTGCACGTGTGCCAGCGCTGGATCGTGTCCTCGTACTGGGCGCCCGGGTCGCCACAGACGTGCGTGCCCTCGGCGACCGCCAGCAGGACCTCGCGGGCGTCGACGGTCTCGACCACGTCCCCGCTGGTGACGGCCGTGAGTGCGAACTCTGTCTCGTCGCGGGCCGCCTCCATAAAGGCGTCGTTCAGGCGGACCGACTGGTTCACGTTCTGAAACGCGACCGACCCGTAGGCGTCGCCGTTGAACGAGCCGTCGTAGCCCTCCTCGATGAGGGCCCACGCCTTCCGCTCCTCGGTCTGCTTGGCACGGACGAACTCGAGGATGTCCGGGTGCCACACCTTCAGCGTCTGCATGATGGCCGCCCGGCGCGTCTTCCCCCCCGACTTGATCGTGCCGCCCGTCGCGTCCTGGACCTTCATGAAGGAGACGGGGCCGGAGGGGATGCCACCGCCCGAGAGCTTCTCCTTGCTCGACCGGAGCTTCGACCAGTCGGCCCCGACGCCCGAGCCGAACTTGAAGAGGCGGGCGCTCTCGCCCATCAGCTTCCAGATGTCGTCGACCGAGTCGTCGACGGAGATGATGAAGCAGGCCGACGCCTGCGGCCGCTCGTACGGGTCGACGTCGACGACCTCGCCGCGCTCGGCGTCCCATCCGCTAATCGTCTTGCCGCCCGAGTCGCGGACGCCGTACTGCGCGCCCAGCCCGACGTTGAACCAGACCGGGCTGTTGAACGCGCCGTACTGGTTGAGGCAGAGCCAGGTGAGCTCGTCGTAGAACCGCTCGGCGTCGGCTTCGGTGGCGAAGTAATGCTGGTCGCGGCCCCAGTCGGCGACCGTCCGCGTGACGCGGTGGACGAGCTGCTTCAGGCTGTACTCGCGCTGGCCCTCGGCCGGCGAGCCGTTCCCCGTCGCGAGGTCGCCGTAGAAGTACTTCGACGCGACCACGTTGACGGCGAGCGGGCTGAACGCCTCGGGGAACTCGACGTCCTTCTGCTCGAAGATGGCCTCGCCCGTGTGGTTCTTGATCGCGGCGTCGCGCGTCGTCCACGTGACGCCGTCGAAGGGGTGCTGGCCCTCGGTCGAGAAGACGCGGTCGATCGTGAGGCCGCCGGTCGGGGCGGGGGGGGGCTTGGCCATGAGTGCGGGGGGAGAGGGGGGACGAGAGGGCTCCGGCTCGGCGGCCCCGGCCTCGGGGCGTCCGGGCCCCGGCGGGGCAGGGCGGGCGCGGCTGGCGGCGCCCGGCGTCGGAGCGGACCTCAAGTAAGGGGTGAGGTTGAGGGGCCGCAAGCGCGATCCGTCCACGGGTTATCCACACGGTGGACGAGGGCGTTTGAGCGGACGGGCGCCCATTGGGGCCTCCCGGAGACGCGGCCGCAGATCGGCCGCTAGGGAGAGGAGGGGGGTCCGTTATGCGACCGCACAGGTCCGCCGTGTGTGGCTACTCGGGCGCACCCCATGCGTTGTCCACCCCGGCCCGGGGCGTCCGTTATTCCGCCATTGCCCGATAACGGCTCCCGCCCCGACCGGCTGGCGGCGCCCGCCAGCGGCCGGCCTACTCCGCCTCGCTACTCGTCCACACCCAGGACCCGCTCCAGGAAGTCGGCCTGGTAGCGGTAGTAAAAGAGGCGGTTCGACAGGTTCCGCCAGCCGTGGCCCTCGTCGAGGAACCGGACGAACGGGGCCTCGACCCCGCGCGCCCGAAGCGAGCGGACCATGACCTCGGTCTCGGCGATGTCGATCCGCGGGTCGCGCGCGCCGTGCGAGTACAGGACCGGCACGTCGATCCGGTCGGCCTGGCGGATCGGGGAGTTCTCGCGGTAGAACGCCTGCCACCGCGGCTCGGCGATGTCGCCGTACTCGATCCGGTCGGACGCCTTGAGCGCCGGCGAGGCCACCTCCAGGGCCGTCACCCAGTCGGCCACGCCGTAGAGCGAGGCGCCGGCGACAAAGTAGCCCGGGTAGGCCGCCAGCACGGCGTTGACGGCGTAGCCCCCGTACGACCCGCCGACGACGGCCGCGCGGTCGGCGTCGACGAGCCCCTCGTCCCCGAGCCATTCGAGCATGTCGACGAGGTCGCGGACGCTGTCGAGCCGGCGCTCCTGGTCGTCGAGGGTGACGTAGGCGTGCCCGAACCCGGTCGAGCCGCGCACGTTCGGCTCGAAGACGGCCAGCCCGCGGTCGACGTGGTACTGGACGACGGGGTCGAAGGTCGGCCGCGACTGGCTGGTCGGGCCGCCGTGGACGAAGAAGACTACGGGCGGCGGGCCGCTGTCGGTCCCGGCGGCGGCGCGGGAGGCGGCGTCGGGGAGGTAGAGGAGGCCCTGGAGCCGGACGCCGTCGCGCGCCGGCATCGTCACGCTCCGGGGCCGGACGAGCCGGTCCGGGTCGAGGCCGGCGAGGTCGGCCTTGAACGGGCGGTGTACGGTGCCCTCCGCGAGGTCGAGCACGACGACGTCGCCGGGCGTCCGCCAGCCATTGACGGTCACGGCGAGGCGGGCCGAGCCGGGTCCGCAGTCGAGGCTGTACGCGCCCTCCGGCAGATCGGGCAGGTCGAGGGTCTCGCCCCGCTGGCGGTCGCGGGCCCGCAGCCGGCTGTACCCACCGTCGTTGACGGCCCACACGAGGTAGCGACCGCCCGTTCCGCAGAGCGCGACCTCCTCGACGTCGCCGTCCGGTGCTTCGATGATCTCGAACCCGCCGCCGAGTTGGTAGAACGCGAGCGCGGCAAAGTCGCGGTCCCGGTTCGTCGCGAGAAAGAACCCGGACCCGTCCGGTGCCCACGCGATCCCGCCGTCGGTGTGGCTCGCCCGCCGCTCGGGCGCCGAGAGCGTCTCGAGCTCGCCCGAGCCGAGGTCGAGGAGGGAGAGGTTGTCCGAGTCCTCCCCGACCGACTCGCTCACGACCGCCAGCCGCCCGTCCGGCGACACGCTGCGGACGTAGAGTCCGAGCCGGCCCTCGTGGACGAGCCGGGCCTCGCCCGTCCCCAGATCCGCGCGGTAGAGGTCGAAGTCGAGCCCGGTCCGTTCGGTCGAGGCGTAGACGACGGCGTCGTCCCCAGCGAACCCGCCGAACACGCGGAAGCCGCCGGCGACGGCGGGGAGGGCGCGGCGCTCCTCGTCCCCCGACGCGGCGACGACGAAGTAGGCCTCCTGCTCGTTGCCGTCGTCGTCGGCGCCGTAGAGGAGGCCGCGGCCGTCGGGCGTCCACCGGGAAAAGGTGACGCCGCTCCCGTACGTGAGCCGCCGGGGTTGGCCGCCGGTCGCGGGGACGGTCCAGAGCTGGGGCTCGCCGGTCACGGACCACTCGAACGCCACGGTCTGCCCGTCGGGCGAGAGCCGGGCGTCGCGCGCGCCCCCGCCCTCGGCGAGGAGGTACCGGCCGATGTCGGCGGGGTCGCTCCCCGCCAGCCCGACGGCGGCGGGCTCGCCGGTCGGCTCGACGGCCTCCAGGGTCGCGTCGTAGCCGGACTCGCCGCCGGCCGTCTGCGCCGCTGCGGACCCGGCGAGGACGAGCGTGGTCAGGGCGGCCCTTCGGAGGAGCGGGGTCATCGGCAAGCCGGGCGGGGGTCGGTGCCCAACCTACGCCGCCGGTCGCCCGAGCCCGCCCCGGCTGGAGCCTGCGCCCGAGGGGCGGCCCAGGCGACCGCCAGCGGGGCGGGCGGGCCGGGGGCCGCCCTGGTCGCGTAGCCGGGCCACCTTGGCGTCCCGACGAGCGGCGCGACGACCGCAGAGCGTCGGCGCAGTCGAGGACCTCAACGCCGGCCCCCAAGCCTTTGTCAGCCGGTGGGGCCGACCCGGGACTCCGGCGTCGCGATCCTTCGCAGGCGCTCGGGACGACAGCGCGGGGCGGTCGCGGTACTAGAGCGAATGGCAGGTGGTACGGGGTACGCGGTACGTAGCCGTCCGCCGTGACCTCGGGCAGTACCTCGTACCCGGTACCGCGTACCGACCCGAAGGGGGCTCTAGAAGTCGTCGTCGTCGTCGAAGTCGAGCCCGTCGTCGTCGAGCACGAGGTCGTCGTCGTCCTCGAAGTCGTCGTCGTCGAGGTCGAGGTCGAGGTCGTCCTCGAAGTCGTCGTCCTCCAGGCCGTCGAGGTCGTCGTCGTCGAGGATGAGGTCGTCGTCCTCGAAGTCGTCGGAGAGCGAGAGGTCGTCCATCACGGTCGCGGGTGGGGGAGGCAGGCCCGCCGAGTCTACACCCCACCGTAGGACGGGGCAAGGGTTCGGGGCTCGGGCGGGGCCCGGGGCGGGGCCGCCGGCCGGCGCGCGGGCGGGGTGAAGCGGGCGGGAAAGCGATCCGGTGCGGGGCGGCGGCGCGAGGTCCGGCCGGCCCGCTCCGTAGCTTGGCCGGACAGACCCCGCACTCCCGACATGTTCGACGACCGCAGCGCGTACCCGCACCCCGACGAGTTCAAGGTGGTCCGGCCCGAGTTCTCGGACCCCGAGGACGAGGGCGACGACGTCATCGCGATCATCGAGATCGCCCCGTTCAAGGTCCTCGGCTACAGCGCCACACGCCCCGGCGCCCGCCGCGCCGCGCTCTACGAGGCGGCCAAAAAGTACAAGGGGTACCACCCCGGCTACCGCGTCGAGAGCCCGTTCCCGAGCGAGTTCGAGGACGAGGACGGGAAGGTGTGGAAGCGCGTCCCGGCCGGCCAGCGCGACGCCCTCGGCGACTACACGTTCGAGGACGAGGAGGGCGAGGACTCGGCCGACATCGAGCAGATGCTGCTCTGGGACGTCCGCCCCGTCCCGGTCTTCGAGGACGAGGACGACGAGTAGGCCCCGGCTCCGCCCGTAACCTTGACGCTGCGCCCCGGGCCGGGGCGCGGCGTTTTCTTCGGGTCCCCACCACCGTCGCCATGCGCTTCCGTCCCACCGCCGCCCTGCTGCTGGCGCCCCTCGTCGCCGCCCTCGCGGGCGGCTGCGCCCCCGCCCTCACCGCCGCCTCCTCGACGCCGGCCGGCCAGGCCGCTATGGAGCGGGCCGTCCAGGCCGCGCTCGTCCGGTCCGGGCTGGCCGAGCCCTCTACGCTCGCCGAGGCGGAGACGCCCGCCCCGCCCGCCCTCGTCGCCGGGCCCATGCTGGCCGACGTGACGCAGCGCGGGGCCGTCGTGTGGGTCCAGACCGAGGGCGCCGCCGAGGTCCGCGTCGTCGCTACGCCGGCGGAGGGCCCGGCGGAGGGGGAGGCGCCGCCCGCCGTCGAGGCCGTCGCCGCGACCACGGCGGCCGGGACCGCCAGCGTCCGCCTGTTCGGGCTCATGCCGGGGACGACCTACGACTACGCCGTCTTCGCCGACGGCGTGGACGTCACGCCCGGGTCGTACCCGACGGCGCTCACGACGCAGCCGCTCTGGCAGTACCGCGAGGACCCGCCCACGTTCACGGCCGCCTTCGGGTCGTGCTACTTCAACAACGACCCGCTCTTCGACCGGCCCGGCCGGCCCTACGGCGGCTCGACCGGCGTCTTCGAGTCGATCCGCCAGCAGGCCCCGGACCTCATGCTCTGGCTGGGCGACAACGTCTACCTCCGCGAGGTCGACTGGTGGAGCCCGGAGGGGATCGACTACCGCTACGGCCACGCCCGCGCCGAGCCGGACCTCCAGCCGCTCCTCGCCACGGCCGCCCACTACGCCACCTGGGACGACCACGACTACGGCCCCAACAACTCGGACCGCTCGTACATCCACAAGGGGGCCGCGCTCGAGACGTTCGCCGACTTCTGGCCGAACCCGACCTACGGGCTCCCGAGCGTGCCCGGCACCTTCACGCAGTTCGAGTGGGCCGACGCCGAGTTCTTCGTCCTCGACAACCGCTACCACCGCTCGCCCAACGACGCACCAGCGCGGGAGCGGACGATCCTCGGCGCCGAGCAGCTCCAGTGGCTCCTCGACGCGCTCACCGCCAGCCGCGCGCCGTTCAAGTTCGTGGTGATGGGGGGGCAGGTCCTCAACCCGGTCGAGGTGTTCGAGAACTACGTCAACGTGGCCCCGGCCGAGCGGGCCTACCTCCTCGACCAGATCGCCGAGCGCCGGATCGACGGGGTCGTCATCCTCTCCGGCGACCGCCACCACGGCGAGCTCATGCGGATGGAGCGGCCGGGGACGTACCCGCTCTACGAGTTCACGTCGAGCCCCCTGACCGCCGGGGCCGTCGCGACGCCGCGCGACAGCCTCAACCCGATCCGCGTGCCGGGCACCCTCGTTGCCGGGGTCCGCAACTTCGGGACGCTCACCGTCTCCGGCCCCCGCACCGACCGCGTGCTCACGATGCGCGCGTTCAGCGCCGACGGCGAGCCGCTCTGGGAGCACACGGTCCGCGCCGACGACCTGAGGACGCCGGCCGAGGCCGCCGCGCCGGCCGACTGAGCGTCCCGCCCGCTGGCGGCGCGCGCCGCCAGCGGCCCCCGCGCCGCAAATTCTTGCCGCGCGGGGATCCCGCGGGCGAGTACGGGGTAGTTTCGAGTGACCAGGCCCGTGCAGATGCCGACCGCTGGCGCTGTCACGGGCGTTCCTGTTTCTTCAGAGCACGCGGGGCCGGCAGATCCGAGCCGAGCTTTCCAGGCCCTCCGTCTTTCGCACACCCCTGTCGGCGCTCTGCTTTCCACCCGCGAGATGAACATCTACGTCGCCAACCTCCCGTACAGCACGGGGGACGACGAACTCCGCAGTCAGTTCGAGGCCTACGGGTCCGTCGACAGCGCCACCATTATCAAGGACCGTGACACGGGCCGCTCGCGCGGCTTCGGCTTCGTCGAGATGAGCAACGACGACGAGGCCCGCGCCGCCATCGAGAACCTCAACGGCCACGAGATGGGCGGCCGCCCGCTCACCGTCAACGAGGCCCGCCCGCGCGGCGAGCGCTCCGGCGGCGGCGGCGGGGGCGGCGGCTACCGCGGTGGCGGTGGCGGCGGAGGGGGCTACGGCGGGGGCGGCGGCTACCGCTAG
>CAZDFV010000060.1:0-13928 GCA_964504495.1 uncultured Rhodothermales bacterium | reverse complement strand
GGGCGCTGCCGCGTCGCCGCTACCGCGTCGGGGCCTCGCGCCGCGGCGTGCGGCACGGGCCGAACGTCCGCGGCTCCCCCGTCCGCGGGTCGACGGGCAGGTTGGCCGTCTCGCGCGAGACGCGCCCGGGGTCCTCGGACGCCTGGTAGACGAGCATCGCCGCGAGCGTCGCGTTCTGCTTCAGGTCGTCGAACACGATCTTGTCGTACGTGTCGAGGTTCGTGTGCCAGGTGTACTGGCGGTACTCGTCGTAGGGCGACTGGAGGCGGAGGACGGGCACCTCGGCGCACGTGAACGAGGTGTGGTCGGAGCCCCGGTTGTTCTGCTCGCCCGGCACCTCAATCGTCACCTGGGCCTGGATCTCGGTCGGGACGGCGGCCATCCACTTCGGGAGGTGCTCGGCGGTGTCGAGGAAGCCCTGGCCCTCGATCCGCTCGAACCGCCACGTCCCGTTGTCCTGGTTGAACCCGACCTGGATGCCCTCGACGATCTCGGGGTGGTCCTCCCGGAACGCGCCCGACCCGATCAGGCCGACCTCCTCGCCCCCCCAGTGGCCGGCGAGGATCGTCCGCCGCGGGCGAGGGTACGTCTCGCGGAGGATGCGCATGGCCTCCAGCATGATGACGGTGCCCGTCCCGTTGTCGGTCGCGCCAGTCGCGGCGTGCCACGAGTCGAGGTGGGCGCTGAGCAAGACGTACTCGTCGGGGAGCTCCGTCCCCCGCATCTCGGCGATAAGGTTGAACTGCGGGACCTCGCCCGTCATCTCGGCCTCCGCCTGGACCTCGACGCGCGGCGTGTGCCCGGACTCTACGAGCCGGGCGAGCAGGCCGTAGTCCTCGCACGACACGTCGAGCGCGACGGCCCGCTGGTTGCTCGTCGCGAACACCTTGTTGGCGCCCCACCCGCCCGACCACCGCGAGCTCAGCGTCCCGGCGACGCCGGCGTCCTCCAAGAGTTGCGTCCGCTCCTGGAACGATCCGACGGCGGCCCACCGCCGCTGCCAGTCGGCGCGGAGGGCCTCGCGCTCTTCGGCGATGCCCGCGACGGTCTCGGGACGCGCGTTGCTCCCCAACTCGTGAGCGGCGCGGCACGTCGGCTCGGGCGCGTCGAGGAGGACGAACGCGCCGCCGAGCGTCGCCAGCCAGTCGGCCGCGGTCTCGGACGTGAGGTCGGCGGGGGGCGCGGCGACGGGGCCCTCGACCGGCCCGTCGGTGCCGGGGCTGTAGGCCAGGAGCTCGACGACGAGCGGCTGCACGCGCGGCGCGGTCATCGTCGCGCGGAAGGCGCCGGACTGCCACCCGGTCCACGAGCCGTACGCCTCGCGCCGGGCCGGGACGCCCCACGCGCCGTAGGTCTCGATCAGCCACTCCTGCGCCTCGGCGAGCCCGGGCGACCCGGGGAGGCGCGGCCCGATCACGTCGACGAGGTGGTGCATGAGCGGCTCGGTCTGCGAGCGCTCCATGCCCTCGGCCCAGATCTCCCGGATGACGGGGTCGTCGGTCGGGAAGTGCTGGGCGCGGACGGGGACAGCGAGGAGGGCGAGGGCGAAGAGTGGGGCGAGTCGGCGCATCGGGCGGTCGAGGGAGAGCGTGCGGGAAGCTAGCCTCCGCCCCGCTGGCGGTCTGCCCGGACGGTCCGGGAGCCCCCTCGGTGCAGTAGCACGGGCAAGCAAACCGAGTCATCCCCGCGCAGGCGGGGATCCAGGGCTCGTGCGGCGCGGTGCTCGCCCTCCCTGGATTCCCGCCTGCGCGGGGATGACTACACGTATTTCTGTGTTCGCCAAAGAACTTACCAGCCCTGCCGCGCAGGCGGGGATCCAGAATGGCGAGCGCCAGAGTGCCCCCAGTGTCCTGGATTCCCGCCTGCGCAGGAGCGACGATACATGGTTGTGCACCGGGCACAGAACGCAGAGCCCTCCTCCTGATCACAGCGAAGGCCCGCCGCCGGCCCCCTCGCCCTGCTGGCGACGCGCGTCCGCCAGTGGGGCGCTACGCCTCGGGCTCCAGGCGCCAGACGCCGCCGCCCCGCTCGTCGGTGAGGACGTAGAGCAGGCCGTCCGGCCCGACCTCCACGTCGCGGATGCGGGCGCCGAGCGGGATCATCTCCTCCTCGGTCACCGCCCCGCCGTCGAGCTCGAGGCGGACGAGCCCCTGGCGCGAGAGGCTCGAGACGAACAGGCTGCCGGTCCACGACGGGAAGGCGTCGGCGGTGTAGAACGCCATGCCCGAGGGCGAGATCACCGGCGACCACTGGCGGACGGCGTCGGTGAACTCGGGCCGCGTCGGCGGGTCGGGGATCGCGCCGCCGCTGTACTCGCGGCCCCAGCTGACCTCGGGCCAGCCGTAGTTGGCGCCCCGCTCGATCCGGTTGAGCTCGTCGCCGCCGCGCGGCCCGAACTCGGCCTCCCACAGCTCCCCGGTCTCGGGGTGGACGGCCAGGCTCTGCGCGTTGCGGTGGCCGTAGCTCCAGATCTCGGGCCGCACGCCGTCGCGCCCGACGAACGGGTTGTCGACCGGGACCTCGCCGTCGAGCGTCAGGCGGGCGAGCACGCCGACCGTGTTGCCCAGGTCCTGGGCCGGGTCCTCCGCGCCGCGGTCGCCCGTCGAAACGATCAGGTGGCCGTCCCAGAAGGCGATCCGGCTCCCGAAGTGGCGCGACCCGCCGAGCGCCGGGACCTGGACCCACAGGTCCTCGAACCCGACGAGCCGGGGGCCGTCGGCGCCCTCCGCCAGCCGCCCGCGCCCGAGGGCCGTCGCGGCGCCCCCGTCCGGGCCGGGCTTGGAGTACGTCAGGTAGACGTGCCCGCTCGTCTCGAAGTCGGGCGCCAGCGCGACGTCGAGGAGGCCGCCCTGGCCGTCGGCGTAGACGTCGGGCGTGCCCGCGACCGTCGCCGGCTCGCCCGCGCCCGTGGCGATGCGGAGGCGGCCCGGCCGCTCGGTCACGAGCATCCGGCCGTCGGGGAGGAACGCGAGGCCCCACGGGTGGTCGAGCCCGCCGACGACCTCGACCACGCGGAACGCCCCGTCCGCGGTCTCGACGGCCGCCGCCGGCGGACCCGCCGACGACTGGGTGCACGCGGCGGTCGTGAGGCCGACGAGGAGGACGAGCAGGCGAGTCATCACGCGGAGGGGGAGACGGCCTGAGAACGCAAGATTCGCCCGTTTCGTTGCGGTGTCTCCCGGCCGCCTGCCCCCGCGGAGGCGGGGGGCGGTGCGCGCCGCCCGCGCTCAGCGCGTCCGGTCGATGAAGCCGAGGGCGTGGCCGGCGATCTCGGCCCCGTACGTGTCCTGCAAAAAGTGCCCGCCCCGGACGAGCGTGGCGGGCCCGGCCGTCGGGAGGAGCTGCCCGAAAAAGCGGTGGGCGCCCCCGAGGATCGGGTCCTGCGGCGACCACACGAGGAGCGCCGGCTTGTCCCACTGGCGGAGCGCCGCCCGGGCCTCCCCCATCCGCGCGGCGACGGGCCCGCCGGATGCGGTCGGGACGAGGAGGGGCCACGCGGCGGCGCCGGCCTTCGAGGCCCGCGTCGGGAACGGGGCCGTGTACGCCCGCACAAACGGCCGCTGGCTCGCCGGCAGCGCCAGCCGCATGAGCGGCCCGACCGGCAGCCGCGTCTTCAAAAGCCGGACCGCCAGCTTCCACGCGCGGAACGCCGGCGAGGGCGTCTCCTCGCCCGTCGGGAGGAACGTGTTCATCACGACGAGCCGGGCGACGCGGTCGGGCACGTCGAGCGCGGCGGCCGGGAGCCCCACGAGGCCGCCCCAGTCCTGGACGACGAGCGTGACGTCGCGGAGGTCGAGGGCATCCACGACGCGCAGGAGCGCCTGCCGGTGGAGCTCGTACGAGTACGCCCGGACGTCCGTGGGCTTGTCGCTCCGCCCGAACCCGGGGAAGTCGAACGCGACCGTCCGGTGCCCGGCCGCCGTCAGGACCGGGATCATCCGGCGGTAGAGGTAGCTCCACGACGGCTCCCCGTGGAGCATCAGGACCGTCTCGGCCGCGTCCGCCGGCCCCTCGTCGACGTAGTGGAGGCGGAGCGGGCCGGGCGCGCCCGGGAGGTCCGCTAGCTCGAGGTAGCGTGGGTCGAACGGCCACTCGGGGAGGCCGGCAAATCGGGCGTCGGGCGTGCGGAACACGCCGGGGAGGACCTCGGGCATGGCGGGGCGGGCGTCTCCGAGGATACCGCGCCGAGCCGCTGGCGGTCCCCGTCGGCGAGCGGCGCCCGCCGCCTGCGCGGGGGCGGGCGGCGGGGCGGCTACTCGGTCTCGTCCCCGAAGGTCTCGGCCCACGGGTCGCGGTCGAGGACCCAGACGTAGAACAGCGCGCCGAGCGCCCCGTGTGCCACGCCGAGGGGCCACACGGTCCGGTCGCGGAGGTAGAGCGGGGCGAACGCGCCGCCCATCGCGGTCGTCGCCGCCGTGAGCGGCCAGTTCGGGACGTGGACGGCCCCGAACGCGACAGCCGAGGCCGGGACGACCGCGACGGCCGGGAGCCCGGCCGCGTCGAGGTGGCGCGTGACAAACCCCTGGACGAGCGCCTGCTGCGTGAGCCCCCACGCCGGGTACAGAACGAGAAGGGGAACGAGCGTGCCGTCGATGCGGAAGGACCCGTTCGCCACGCCGTACGCCGCCATCCCCACGACCGCGCCCCCGGAGAGGAGCGCCACGTCGCGCGCCGCGCGTCCCAGGTTCTGCCCCGAGAGCCCGAGGTCGCGGAGGAAGCCGGGCTCCGTCGACGCCCTCCACCCGACGTACCCGCCCCACCCGACGACGACGGCCGGGATAAACACGTCCGACGCCCCGGCCCGCGACGCGACGAGGTGTCCCACGCCCGTCAGCGCGACGGCTCCGGCCTCCAGGGCGGCGCGTGTGTCGAGGCGGACCGGCTCCCGACTGGCGGAGGGCCCGAGCGGAATCGTGACACGAAAGACCGGCTGCGCCTCGGCGGACGCGGCCGCCAGCAGGGCGAGAGACAGAACGAGCCGGCGCATCCCCCCAGCCTACCGCGCCGCCCGCGCACGCGCCTGGTGCGGACGGACTACGCGGGGCTGGGAGGGAGGGATGGATCGGCAGACGCCTCGCCCGCCTCCCTCGCTCTCATCCCTCCCAGAACGAGTGGCAGGTTGGTACGGGGTACACAGTACGGGGCCGTCCGTCGCGGGCTCGGACCGTACCTCGTACCCGGTACCGCGTACCCACCCGAAGGGGGCTCTAGAACCGCCCGCGCGGCGGGGCGTGTGCCTGGCATGTCTCTCTCCTCGAACGGCGCCCGGGGCGACCGCCGGGCCGCCCGCCGCGCCCAGGGGCGGTCCGGGCGGCGCCCCCACGACGACCTCTCGTTCCGCGAGCGGCTGGGCGCGCTCTCGAACCTCCCCCCGCTCTTCCGGCTCGTCTGGGCGACGAGCCCCGGCCTCGTCACGGCCAACGCGCTGCTCCGGCTCGTCCGGGCGCTCGTGCCGGTGACGATGCTGTACGTCGGCAAGCTGATCGTCGACAACGTGGTCCTCTTGGCGACCGGGTCGTACAGCCTCGGCGACGCCTTCGCGCTCGGCGTCTGGCTCGACACGGGCCCGGGCGTCCAGATCACGTACCTCCTCCTGGCCGAGCTCGGGCTGGCCGTCCTGAGCGACCTGCTCGGCCGGGCGACGGCGCTGTGCGACTCGCTCCTCGGCGACCTGTTCACGAACGAGACGAGCGTTCGCCTGATGCGGCACGCGGCGGCCCTCGACCTCGCCCACTTCGAGGACGCCGACTTTTACGACCAGCTAGAGAGGGCCAGGAGACAAACGACGAGCCGGCTCGTCCTGCTCAGCCAGGTGTTCGGGCAGGCCGAGAGTCTGGTCACGGTCCTCTCGCTGGGCGTCGGGCTGGCGGCGTACGCGCCCGGGCTGCTCGTGCTGCTGGCGCTGGCCCTCGTCCCGGCGTTTTTGGGCGAGGCCCACTTCAACGCCCAGTCGTACTCGCTCGCCTACTCGTGGACGCCCGAGCGCCGCGAGCTCGACTACCTCCGCTACGTCGGGGCCGCCGACGACACGGCCAAGGAGGTCAAGGTGTTCGGGCTCAACGACTACCTCGCCGAGCGGTACCGGACGCTCGCCGACCGGTACTACCTCGCCAACCGCCAGCTGGCGGTGCGGCGGGCCGGGTGGGGCGGCCTCCTCTCGGCCGTCGGGACGCTCGGGTACTACGCCGCCTACGCCGTCATCGTCTACCGGACGGCGGCCGGCACCTTCACCATCGGCGACCTCACGTTCCTCGCCGGCTCGTTCGGGCGGATGCGGTCGCTCCTGGAGGGCACGCTCCAGGCGTTCTCGACCGTCAGCGGGCAGGCGCTCTACCTGGCGGACCTGTTCTCGTTCTTTGAGATCCGGCCCCGCGTGGTGTCGGTCGAGGGTGCCGTGCCCGTCCCCGAGCCCATCCGGGAGGGGTTCACGTTCGAGGGCGTCGGGTTCCGCTACCCCGGCAGCGAGGCGTGGGCCGTGCGGGGGCTGTCGTTCACGCTCCGGGCCGGCGAGGCGCTCGCGCTCGTCGGCGAGAACGGGGCCGGCAAGACGACGCTCGTCAAGCTCCTCGCCCGGCTCTACGACCCCGACGAGGGCCGGATTCTCCTCGACGGCCGGGACCTCCGTGAGTACGGCCTCGACTCGCTCCGCCAGTCGGTCGGGGTCATCTTTCAGGACTTCGTCCGCTACCACCTGACCGCGGCCGAGAACATCGCCGTCGGGCGGATCGCCGAGCGGGCCGACCGGCCCCGGATCGAGACGGCCGCCCAGCGGTCCCTTGCGGACTCGGTCGTCGCGGGGCTCCCGGAGGGGTACGAGCAGACGCTCGGCCGAAGGTTCAAGACCGGCGTGGACCTCTCGGGCGGGCAGTGGCAGAAGGTGGCGCTCGGCCGGGCCTACATGCGCGACGCCCAGCTCCTCATCCTCGACGAGCCCACGGCCGCGCTCGACGCCCGCGCCGAGTACGAGGTGTTCGAGCGGTTCAAGGACCTGACCGAGGGGAAGACGGCGGTCCTCATCTCGCACCGGTTCTCGACCGTCCGCATGGCCGACCGGATCCTCGTCCTGGACCAGGGGGAGGTCGAAGAGATCGGGACGCACGAGGAGCTGCTGGCGTCGGGCGGCCGCTACGCCGAGCTGTTCGAGCTCCAGGCCCAGGGCTACCGGTAGCGGGGGGCCCATAACGGGCTAAAGATTTCTACGATCCGGCCGTGCGCCAAAGGCTCACAACCCCTGCGTAAGCGGCTCATTCATACTTCGTTCGAGTCTTATGTCCAGGGTATGGGCTATCTACGGGCACCGAACGCGGAGGCCCTTGCGCTGGTGGACCGACCTGGACGCTCTCGGGTGTCCGTGCCGTCAGGCCGGAAGCGCTTCCCCCGCACCTCTCCCCAACCAACCTTCTAGGCTCCCATGCCCAACCTCACGAAGCGGCTCGCCGCTCTCACCATCGCCGGCGGGTTCGTCCTCGCCGGCTGCGACAGCGTCGAGCCCGCTGGGGCCGACCTCGCCACTTCGGACGAGGCCGTCGCTGCCAGCGCGACCTCGGACGACTCCCGAGCTCTCGCTATCGACTACGACGCCGACAACCAGAACTACTACGCCGTTATCGTCTCAGCCTCGGGCGAGCTCGACACGTACTACGGGACCGACGAGAGCTGGACGAAGCTCCAGGAGAACCGGGACACCGGCTGGTACGACGCCGGCTCGTTCGTCGACTTCGCCATCGGCGGCTCGGACGCGCCGGACTTCGGCGTCATGATCGGCCAGGGCAGCGGCGCCGGGAACAGCGACGCCGGGTGCACCTCGTCGTCGGCCCGGGAGTTCTCGGACAAGGCGTTCTTCGGGAACCAGGCGCCGAAGCAGGTCGGCGACCTCGAGACCTGCCTCTCGATCGACTACGACGCCGACAACGGGAACTACTACGTCGTCGGGACCACGGCTTCGGGCGAGCTCGACACGTACTACGGGACCGACGAGAGCTGGACGAAGCTCCAGGAGAACCGGGACACCGGCTGGTACGACGCCGGCTCGTTCGTCGACTTCGCCATCGGCGGCTCGGACGCGCCGGACTTCGGCGTCATGATCGGCCAGGGCAGCGGCGCCGGGAACAGCGACGCCGGGTGCACCTCGTCGTCGGCCCGGGAGTTCTCGGACAAGGCGTTCTTCGGGAACCAGGCGCCGAAGCAGGTCGGCGACCTCGAGACCTGCCTCTCGATCGACTACGACGCCGACAACGGGAACTACTACGTCGTCGGGACCACGGCTTCGGGCGAGCTCGACACGTACTACGGGACCGACGAGAGCTGGACGAAGCTCCAGGAGAACCGGGACACCGGCTGGTACGACGCCGGCTCGTTCGTCGACTTCGCCATCGGCGGCTCGGACGCGCCGGACTTCGGCGTCATGATCGGCCAGGGCAGCGGCGCCGGGAACAGCGACTCTGGTGCCACCTCGTCGTCGGCCCGGGAGTTCTCGGACAAGGCGTTCTTTGGGAACCAGGCGCCGAAGTCGATCGACTAACAGCGAATCCCGGAGCGCGCCTCGGCGCAACTCCCACGGGACGAGCGGGCCGCCCTCTCAGTGAGGGCGGCCCGCGCTGCGTTTCTCCCCATCGCCTGCCCCGCTGGCGGGCGTCGCCAGCGGGTTGTGTCTGGGGCCTGTTTACCCTACTTTCGCCTAACCTTACGGTGAGGTCTCTATGGCACGCCCCCCCGCACACGCGCTGGTCCTCGTCGCGCTCGGCGCCCTGCTGGCGGGGTGCGCGGCGAGCGGCCCGGCCGCCGGCGAGGCCGAGGCCGACGAGGTCGACGTCGGGTACGGCACGCAGCCGGCCGCGCACGTGACCGGCGCCGTCAGCCGCGTCGACCCGGACGCCGTGGCGCAGGTCCCAGCGCGGACGATCGAGGAGCTCCTGGTCGGCCGCGTGGCGGGGCTTCGCATGACGACCCTCCCCGGCGGGCGCCAGCAGCTCCTGATCCGGGGGCGGACCTCGATCTACGGCTCGAACGAGCCGCTCTACGTCGTCGACGGCGTCCCGCTCCTCCGCTCGGCCGGCGGCCTGACGGGCATCAACCCGGCCGACGTCGAGTCGATCGAGGTGATCCGGGACGGGCAGGCGGCCATCTACGGGTCGCGCGGGGCCAACGGCGTCATCCTCATCCGCACGAAGGGCGGGCGGCGGTAGCGGGTCAGGCCGGGAGCGGGGGCGGCCCGATCCGGTCGTCGGTGACGAACGGGGCGGGGTCGGCGACGGCGGGCGGGAGGCCGGGGCCGACGACGGCCTCGCCTGCGGCCTCCCGGGCGGCGACGGCGTGGTTCAGGGCGAGGAGGGCGCCGAGCGGCTCGGCCCCGGGGGCGAACCCGTAGGCGGCCCTCGCGGCGGCGTCGAGCCGGGCGTGGGCGGCGCGGAGCGGGTTGGCGCCGGGCTCGTCGAGGGTCCGGTAGAGGTCGCGGAAGCTGAGGGCGTGTTTCTGCATGAGCGACTGGCGGAGCCGGCGGAGCGCGACGGCGGCCTCGGCCACGGCGGCGGCCTCCGCCAGCGCAGGCGCCTGCGGCCACGGGAAGGTGTACCAGATGGCCGCCGTGTTGTAGTTGTAAGCGGATGACGCGAGCGTCGTCGCTTTCTCGGTTACCCACGCCCAATGCAGCGCGGACTGAATGATGCCGAAAGAGTAGTCGTCTTCAAGGGTGAAGACCTGAATCTTGTCGTTCGGCCTGATCTCGGAGGACAGAAAGACAAAGATTGGCCGCTTCTGAACGCGAGCGCAGGCTACGTACCGCGGTCTCTTGTCGAGCGCCGCCAGCAGTTCCGAACGTCCGCGCCAGAAGCGCCACCACGTCTGCGCGTGGTTCTGGCGCGGCCCCCTCTCCTTCCCCGTCTTCTCCCGCTCCGCCTCCGCCTTCGCCACTACGTCCGGCATCACCCGCTCCCGGACGATCTCGAACGCCCTCCCCCCCGCTCGCGCCTCGAACACGTCCTCGGCCGCGTTCAGGTCGATGGCGTACCGCGTCGGGCGCGGGGGGCTCGTGCTCAGCAGGTCGTTCCCCGTCATGTACGGAAACAGCACGTCCGCGCTGGCGGGGTCGTCCGCCAGCAGGGCGGCGGCCTCCCCGGGCGTCAGCAGGAACCCCTTGTGCCCGTGCGTCTGGCCCTGGTAGCAGGCGTCGGCCGCCTTGTTCACGGCCAGGTCCTCGGCGCCCGTCACGTCCACCTCGGGCGAGAGGGCCGGCCCGATCCGCTCCACCTCGTACGCCTCGACCTCGTCGGCCGGGCCGTCGCCGCGCTGGTAGAACAGGCGCTTCGGACCCGGCGCCTCGCCCTTGACCCAGTTGGCGATCGAGACGTGGACGGCCGCGTCGCCGGTCCACGGCTGCGACGAGACGGCCTCGGTGATCGTCCCCCCGTTCTGGACGACGTAGTCGAGCCCGCCCTCGCGGCTGTAGTTCTGGCGGACCGTGTTGGTCCCGACGAGCCCGGCCCGCTGGCCCGGCCCGAGGTGGTCGTGCGCCTTGCGGAACCAGTAGACGCAGTAGTCGGCCCGGCCCGGGACCTCGGGGTAGGCCCGGCGGACGCGGTCGACGTAGGCCGCGCCGAGCTCCGGGGCCATGTTGTTCTTCGACACGAACGGCGGGTTGCCGACGACGGCGTCGGCGGCCGGCCACTCGGCAAAGAGCGCGTCGGCCTGGCGGACGTTCTCGCGGAGGTCGTCGAGCGGGAGCGGGTCGTCGAACAGGACGCCCGTGAGGTCGGCCTCCTCGGCGTCGGCCGTGGCCGCGGCCTCGCGCTTGGCGAGCTCCTTCGCGATCGTGAGCGTGACGCGCGCGAGCTCGACGGCGAACGCGCTCGTGTCGAGCCCGTACATCTGGCGGACCGAGACCCGGCTCGTCTTGGCGAACCCAGCCCGCCGGAGGGCCTCGGGCGTGAACCGGGCCGCGGCCTTCCCGACGACCTCGATCTCGAGCCGCTTGAGCTCGCGGAACGCGACGTAGAGGAAGTTGCCCGACCCGCAGGCCGGGTCGAGCACGCGGTACCGGAGGAGCTCGTCCCGGAGCGCCTTGAGCGCGGCGAGCGTGTCGGCCGCCTCGATCCGCGCCCGCCACGGCCGGACGACCGTCGGCTGGACGATCTTCTGGATGTCGGCCTCGTGCGTAAAGTGGGCCCCCGAGGCGTGGCGCTTGTCGGGGTCCATGATGTCCTGGAACAGCGTCCCGATCACCTCCGGCTGGACGCGCCGCCAGTCCTGGCGGGCGGCCTCGAGGAGCGGGAGGAGCCCGGCCTTGCCGAGCGGGACCGGCTCGATCTCGCTGAAGAGGCCGCCGTTGAAGTACGGGACGCCGGCAAAGCGGCCGCCCCGGGCCGGGGCCGGGTCGGCCATCTGGCGGAAGAGCCCGCCGAGGAGGTCGTAGGCGTCGGCCCCGCCGTGGAGGCAGTCGTCGACGGCGCGCGAGAACGCCTCGCCGGGGAGGAGCCCGGCGTCCTCGAAGAACATGGCGGCCACGCACTGCAACACGAACCGGCGCGCCCGGTCGGGCTCCTCGTCGGCGTCGACGAGGCCGTTGTAGACGGCGGCCACCTGGTGGGCCGCCTCGCGCGTGACCTCGACCCGGTTGTTCTCGAAGAGGGGCTCCTCGGGCTCGGGGAGGAGGAACCCGAACGCCGCCCGGCGCTCGACGAGCCGGTCCAGCGCCACCCTGTCCACGGGGTCCGGCTGGACGTCGAAGTCGTAGACCCAGAGCTCGTCGAAGTTGCAGAGGACGACGTACCGGGGCTTGGGGTACAGGTTGAACCAGTAGTCCCGGGCCTGGTCGTAGTGCCGCTGGAGCTTCGCCCCCCGCCGCTTCATCTCGACGAGGACGCGGCCCGGCCACACGAGGTCGGCGAAGCCGGTCGCCCGGCCCCTTCGGCGGACCCGGTCCTCGAGCGTGGCCCCGGCCTCCTTGTAGCCGCCGTGCCCGAACGCCTGGAACAGCCGGTCGAGGAAGACCTGGGCCTCGCCCTTCTCGTCCCCGTCGAGCGTCCGGGCGTAGGCGACGAAGTCGCGGATCGGGGCGGGGTCCATCGGCGGGCGTCGAGAAACGGCCCCGAAGGTACCCGCCGGCCGGCCGACTGGCGGCGCTCCGACGGGCGGCCTGGCCGCAACGGATGGGTCGGTCGTCCCCCCCCTCCCCTGGCAGGGCTGTTACGTTCTTCGGCGACTGCACAAACAAGCGTAGTCATCCCCGCGCAGGCGGGGACGACCCGCGTCGTTTGTGCGCTCGATTGGGACGGCACCGAAAACGTACCGGCCCTGCCGCCTGCGTGGGGTTGAGAGGCTGTTCGGGTTCGGGCTGGGGCCGACCCCGCCCCCTGGAGGGGGCTCCCCGCGGAGCGGCTCGTGACCGCCCGGCCCGCCCGGACACCCCCCGCCCGCTGGCGCGGGCGCCTCCCTCAAGGGAGGAGGAAAACCCGAACAGCCTCTGACGGTACGTGTTTGAGTAGCTGGAACAGAACGTAGCAGCCCCCCCGCCCAAGAGGGGGCCGGCCCGCGCGCGGCTGGCGGTTCCTAAAGAGCAGGAATCCTCTTGGGCCTGCCCTAGCGGTCCGCCAGCACGCGGCGCCAGCGCTCGCGGAGCCGCCGCTGCGTCCGCGCCACCTCGGCCAGCGTCTGCCGGACGCCGGCGTGCTCGCGGACGGCCGCCCAATCGGGGTTCGCGAGGAACCACGGGGCGTTGTGGTTGCCCAGGTAGACCGTCTTGCGGAGCCAGTGGTGCGCCTCGTCCGCGTCCCCGGCCGCGGCGAAAAAGGTGGCGACGCGGTAGGCCATCTCGCCGTCGGCGGCGGCCTGGGCGAGGAGCTCGTCGGTCATGAGGGCGGTGGCCCCGTCGGCGTCGCCGGCCCGGAGCCGGGCGAGGGCCAGCGTCGGCCACGCCAGGCGGAGGTCGGGGTTGTCGGCCACGACGCCTTCGAGCCCGGCGAGGGCCCGGTCGGGGCTCCCGTGGCGGAGGTGCCACACGGCGTCGGTCACGCGGAGGAGCGTGTGGGCCGGCTCCAGGGCGAGGCCCCGGTCGAGGTCGCGCCGGGCCGGCCCCGGCCGCTGGCGGTAGAGGTGGACGCGCGCCCGGAGGTTGTACACGCGGGGCCCCAGCGCCGGGTTGAGCCGGAGGGCCGCCGAGAACGCCGCGACCGACTCGTCGAGGAGCCCGTCGCGGTGGAGCACCACGCCAGCCCCGACGTGGACCTCGGCGTCGGCCCCGGCCGTCTGGAGGAGGTACTGGACGTCCTGCCGGACCCGCTCCTTCTCGCCGCGCCAGAGGCGCGTGTACGCCCGGTAGACCGTGGCCTCGATGTTCGAGGGGTCGAGCGCGAGCGCCCGCTCGAGGTGCCGCTGGGCCACGAGCAGCGCGCCGACCCCCTCGTACCCGTACCGGACGGCGCGGACGAGCGCCAGCCCGAGCCCGGCGTGCGCCGGGGCGAAGTCGGGGGCCCGCTCCAGGACGCGGCCGAACGCCCCCCGGGCCCCGTCGAGGTCGGCGCGGGGGCTCGACCGGCGGGCCTGGCTGTCGAGCAGGGCCCGGGCCTCGAGGTAGTCCTCGGCGAGGTCGTCGGGGAGGTCCGCCTCGTCGACGGCGGCGGCCGGGCGGAGGGTGGGGGGCGCCGCGATCGGGAGGGCGCCGGAGGCCTGGAGCGCCGTCCAGACCGCGTCGCCGAGCCGGTCCTGGGCCGCCACGAGGTCGTCGGTCTCGACCCGGAGCGTCCGCCCGACCACGACGGCGTCGTCCTCGACGGAGAGGAGCCGCCAGGCGAGGTGGAGCCCGCCGTCCGCACGGGCGAACTGGCCGGTGAGGACCCAGGCCGCGGCCAGGAGCCGGCCGGCCTCGACCGGGCCCGCGGCCGCGTCGGCCCCGGCGCCGGCCAGTCCCGCGCAGAGCGCCTCCTGCAAGCGCGGCG
>CAZDFV010000059.1:0-13950 GCA_964504495.1 uncultured Rhodothermales bacterium | reverse complement strand
GCGCGCGCCCCACCGTCCGACCAGCGACGGGCGGACGGTCCGGGGCCCGCCGCCCCGCCCCGGGCGCCGAGGCCCCGAGCGCGGCCCGCATCCGGCCCAGGGCGGCCTCGTCGACCGGCTCCTCGTAGGCGTCGAACACGTCGCGGACGCGCTCGGCGAACCGCTCGTCAAAGGGGCGCTCGTCGGGCGTCATGGCTCCACCTGCTCGGAATACAAGGCCCGGAGGCGTTGGCGGGCCCGCGTGAGGTGCGAGCGCGACGTGCCCGGGGCGATGCCGAGGAGGTCCGCGATCTCGTCGTGCGAAAACCCCTCGACCTCGTACAGGTTGAACACGGCCCGCTGGTCGTCCGAGAGCGCGGCGAACAGGGCGAGCACGTCCTCGGCCTCGAGCGCGTCGAGCGCGTCCGGGGCGACGGCCACCTCGGGCGGGTCGGCCTCGGGGACGACGGTCGCGCGGTACCGCCGGGCCGAGCGGTGCCGGTCAATCGCGCACCGGACGAGCACGCGCCGGAACCACGGCCGGAACGGCCGGGCGGGGTCCACGCTGTCGATGGCCGCGAACGCCTTGACGTAGGCGTCGTGGGCCACCTCGAGGGCGTCGTCGCGGGTCGGCGCGTAGCGGAGGCAGACGGACATGGCGAACGACCAGTGGCGCCGGTAGAGCGCCTCCTGGCTCGGCGGGTGGCCGCGCTGGCAGCCCCGGATCAGCTCGGCGTCGGTCGTCTCCGTGTCGGTGGGCACGCGGTCAACCTACGCGGCCGGGGCGGCCGCTCACGGCCGGCGGCGCCCGGGCGGCGCCCGGGCAGCGACAGGGGAGCGCCCAGCCGTCGCGCGAGGACCGCCAGCGGGACGGTCACGAGGAGGGGTCGGCCACCTGGCCGATGAAGAGGAGGGTGTTGGTCGTCCGCTCGCGGATGGCGAACACGAACGGCCGGTCGGCGGCGAAGAACGGCCCGGCCGACTCGACGCCGACCGCGACCGTCGTCACGGCCGCCGCCTCGGTCCCCTCCTCGTTGACCTCGACGAACGAGTCCTGTTTGACGAAGCTGACGTAGAGCCGGTCGTCCTCGGCGATGCGGGTCAGGTCCGCCCCGTCCGTGAAGGCGTCGACCATGCCGAGCGCCTTCAGCGGGTCGTTCAGCTTTTTCGCCGTCTCGAACGTGAACCGGGGGAGCCGGACCGTCACCTCCCCCCACTCGCTGAGGGCGTCGAGCTGCGCGGTGGCGTCGGTCCAGAGCCCGCCCGCGAGCTGGCGGGCGAAGTCGGGGAGCGCCGTCCCGTCGTCAGGCATCAGGGCGACGAACGAGAAGTTCCGGCGGCCGTAGGCCAGCTCGAGGGCCTGGTACCCGTCGCCCCGGACCGTCAGGCCCTGGACCTCCCCGCTCATCGTCGGCACCCGGATGGTCTCGCCGCTAGCGAGGCGGAAGTCGGCCGGCGCCGTCTGGTCCTCGTCGAACGAGTCAGACCACTCGCCCTTGAAATAGAGCGCGTTCAGGAGGAACATCACGAGGTCCGGGTCGATCTGGTCGAGCACCGTCGGGACCTTCCCGTTCGTGCTCTCGTCGGCCCACCCGTTGACCGCGTCGAGGGCGGAGGGGGCGCCGAAATCGAGGGCCTCGACGCGCGCGTCGAACGGGCCGCGCATGGCGTCGAGGAACGGGGCCTTGAGGGGGGCGCCGGCGGCGTACGCCCGGTCGTAGAAGACGGCGTTCGCGAGCGTAAACTGCACGTTCGGGTCGGCCGCCAGCAGTTGCTCCCGGAGGCTCTCGTAGGCCGCGTTCACCGCGTCGAGGTCCATCCCTGGCGCGTAGCCCAGCATCTCGTGGATCTGGTCGTACGTCTCACCGTCGGCCCCGTTGAGGAGCATCGTGAGGGCCACGCTCGCGGAGAGCGGCGAGAGCATGAGGTTCGCGTCGTCCCCAGCGGCGACCTCGGCGAACAGGGCCGTCCCGAAGTCGTTGCTCTGGCCGACGAGCGAGGCCGCCAGCGGCGAGAGCTCGATGGGTGTCGGGTCGGTCGGCACGTCCGGCTCGGTGGCGTCGCAGCCGACGAGGGCGACGAGCAGGAGGGCAGCGGAGAGGGTGCGGAGCATGGGGGCGATGGGTGGGCTCACCCCTCCGTACGGACCCCGCGCGCGCAACGCTGCACCGACTGGTGGAGCGCGCCGTCAGCCGTGCTATAGCGCAGTTCAGGGAGGTGTCATCCTGAGCGGAGCGGAGAGCCTGCCCCCGCGAAGGCGGGGGACCTCGACGCCGACGCTCCGAGTCATAGGCGCTGGCGCCTATGGGCTGGCAGGCCCGCGTTGAGATCCTCCTTTGCGCCGTCGCTCCGCGGTCGCGGACGCTCAGGATGACAAGGGTGGGCGCACATCGTCTTGAGCCGCGAATCAGCGGCCGGCGTAGACGGGGTCGCGGCGTTCGAGGTGAGCCGTCACGGCCTCCGTCAGGTCGTGCGAACGGAGGAACGCGGCGTTCCAGAGCGCCACGTGATCGAGCGCTTGCGCGAGTGGGAGGTCGGCCGAGGCGCGGAGGACGGCCTTGACGCCCCGGGCCACGAGCGGCGAGTGCGCGGCGATCTGGGCGGCCGTCTCGCGGGCGTCGGCGAGCGTGGCGTCGGCGCCGTCCGCCAGCCGGACCACGAGGCCGAGGCGGAGGGCCTCCTCGGCCGGCACGTCGCGGCCGGTCAGCGCCATCTCGGTCGTCGCGGCGAGGCCAATCAGGCGCGGGAGCCGTTGGAGCGCCCCGAGGTCGGCCACGATCCCGACGCGGATCTCGCGGAGGCTGAACACGGCGTCGCGGGCCGCGATGCGGACGTCGCAGGCGGCGGCGAGGTCCAGCCCGCCGCCGACGCACGGGCCCCACACCGCGGCCACGCTCGGCGTGGCGGCCTGGGCGACGGCCTCGAAGGCGTCTTGGAGCTGCTTCGCGAGGCGGTAGACCGCGTCTGAGCGGCCGGCGTCGGAGTCGTCCGGGTCGGCGTGGAGGAGGGCCGGGCCCATCTCGACGAGGTCGAGCCCGGCGGAGAAGGCCGCGCCGCGCCCGGCGATCACGACGGCGCGCACGTCGGGGTCGGCGTCGAGACTGCGGACAGCGCGCGGGAAGTCGTCCCAGAAGGCGGCGCCCATCGCGTTCCGCTTGGCGGGCCGGTCCAGCCAGAGCGTGGCGACGGGCCCGTCGCGCTCGACGGAGAGGACGGAGGAGTCGGTCATGGATCGAGCGGCGGAGTCCCCGAGTCTAGGCCCGCCGTGCCGCCCCCGCCCCGCTGGCGACGCGTGCCGCCAGCCGGACGGCTCCGACCTACCTTGACCGTGCGCCCGCCCCCTCGTCATGCCCTCTACGCTGACCGAGCCGCCCCGCGTCGACGAGACGACTGTCCGGCCGGCCTCGTTCGACGAGTTCCTCGCACTCCCGGAGGGGACGCCCGCCCAGTACGTCGACGGCCAGATCTACACGTCGCCCGCACCCCGCCCCTGCCACCAGGACGTCCTCCAGAACCTGTACTCCGCGCTCCGCGCCTACGCTGCCGAACAGGCGGGTAAGCCGGCGTCGCCCCGTTCGACGTGTTCCTGGCGCCCGAGCGGGCCGTCCAACCCGACGTGTTCTACCTCGCGGCCGAGCGCCGCGACCGGATCAGCGAGCGGGGCGTCGAGGGGGGGCCGACGCTCGTCGCCGTCGACGGCCTACCTCGACGTGTCGGTCAAGCGCCGGGCCTACGAGGAGTCCGACGTCGAGGAGCTGTGGACGCTCGACCCCGGCGCGCGGTCGGTCATGGTCCTCACGCGCGAGCGCCCCGGCCGGACCGGGCTCGCGCGGACGGCCTACGTCTACGAGTCCGGCCCGGTCGCGTCGGCGGCGCTGCCCGGCTTCGAGGTCGAGGCGGCGAGCTTGTTCACCCGGCCGTAGCGACTGGCGGCACGCACCGCCAGCGGCTCAGGCGCGCGCCGTCTGCTGGTCGATCTCCTCCAAGAGCGACTGGCGGAGCGCGTCGAGCGCCTGCGCGCCCTGGTCGCTCTCGTCGCCCAGCCCGTGGCGGCGGACGCTGACCGTCCCGGCCTCGGCCTCCTGCTTCCCCACGACGAGCATGACCGGGACCTTTTCGACCTCGGCGTCGCGGATCTTCCGGCCGACCTTCTCGCTGCGGGTGTCGACTTCGACGCGGAGGCCCGACTGGCGGAGCGCACCGGCGACACCCTCGGCGTAGTCGTTCTGGTCGTCGGTGATGGGGAGCACCTTGACCTGCGTCGGCGCGAGCCAGAGCGGGAAGTTGCCGCCGGTATGCTCGATGAGCACGCCGATAAACCGCTCCAGCGACCCGAACGGGGCCCGGTGGATCATGACCGGGCGCTGGCGCTCGTCGTTCTCGTCGACGTACGTCAGGTCGAACCGCTCGGGGAGGGTGTAGTCGAGCTGGACGGTCCCGAGCTGCCACTCGCGGCTGAGGGCGTCCTTGACCATGAAGTCGAGCTTGGGGCCGTAGAAGGCGGCCTCGCCCTCCTCCTCGACCGTCTCGAGGCCCATCTCGGCGGCGGCCTCGCGGATGGCCTGCTCGGCGGCATCCCACTGGTCCGGGTCGCCGACGTACTTCTCGGTGTCGGCCGGATCCCTCAGCGAGACCTGGGCCGTGAAGTCCTCGAACCCAAGCGCCCGGAACACGAGGAGCGTGAGACTGATGACGTCCTTGAACTCGGCCTTGACCTGGTCGGGCCGGCAGAAGATGTGGGCGTCGTCGACGGTGAACCCGCGGACGCGCGTGAGCCCGCCGAGCTCGCCCGACTGCTCGAACCGATACACCTGCCCGAACTCCGCCAGCCGGACCGGCAGGTCGCGGTATGAGTGCGGGGCGTGGGCGTAGATCTGCGTGTGGTGCGGGCAGTTCATCGGCTTGAGGAGGTACCCGTCGCGGTCGCTAGAGGGCTGGCCGTCCCCGCTGGCGGCGCCCTCCGCCAGCCGGTGCGCGTCGTCCGGTCGGGCGCCTGCCTCGTCGGCCCGCTCATACATGGGCGGGAACTGGCTCTCGGCGTAGTACGGGTAGTGCCCGCTCGTCCGGTACAGGTCGAGCCGGCCGATGTGCGGCGTGATCACCGGGAGGTACCCGCGCCGGACCTGCTCGGCCTTGAGAAAGTCGACGAGCGTCTCCCTCAGCTGGGCCCCCTTCGGGAGCCACATCGGGAGGCCCGGCCCGACCCGCTGCGAGAAGAAGAACAGGCCGAGGTCGCGGCCCAGCTTCCGGTGGTCGCGCTGCTTCGCCAGCTCGAGCCGCTCCAGGTGCTCCTCCAACAGCTTCTGCTTGGGGAACGAGACGCCGTAGATCCGCGTGAGCTGCGGGCGGCTCTCGTCGCCCCGCCAGTAGGCCCCGGCCAGGCTCAGGAGCTTGACGGCCTTGATCGGCTTGGTGGAGGGCAAGTGCGGGCCGCGGCAGAGGTCCGTGAAGTTGCCCTGCTGGTAGAACGTGATCTCGCCGTCCGTCAGGTCCTCGATCAGCTCCAGCTTGTACTCGTCGCCCTTGGCCTCGTAGTGGGCGAGCGCCTCCGACTTGGGCACGTCGCGGCACTCGAACCGGCTGTCGGCCCGGGCCAGCTCCACCATCTTCTTCTCGATCTGGGGGAAGTCATCCGACGAGAGAACGGGGTGGTCCGTCTCGCGCAGGTCCACGTCGTAGTAGAACCCGTTGTCGATCGCCGGGCCGATCCCCAGCTTGACGCCGGGGTAGAGCGCCTCCAGGGCCTCGGCGAGGACGTGGGCCGACGAGTGCCAGAACGCTTGGCGACCGCCCTCCGACTCCCACGTCAGGACCGCCACCGTCGCGCCGTCGGGGAGCGGCCGGTCGAGGTCGCGGACCTCGCCGCTGGCGGCGCCGGCGGGCGTCACCTCGACGGCGAGCGCGGCGCGGGCGAGGCCGGCGGAGATGGACTGGGCGAGGTCGCGGCCGGTCGCCCCGTCGGGGAGCTCCTTGTGCGAGCCGTCGGGGAGCGTGATCTGCATGGCGTGCGGCGGGGCGTCTGAGCGGGACCGGGAAAGCTACCCGCGGTCCCGCACGGGGCTCCGCCGCCGGGGCGAAGAGGGCGCGAGAACCGCCGCCCGGCGACCGCCGGCGGGCAGGCGGGGGGGCCGGAACGGTGGCGCACTGCTTCCGTACAAGTCCTTACGCAGGAACGCTTACAGACTCTCGCCAAGCGAACGCACCGAATATGGCAACCCCGAAGATGAACCGCGACTGGCGCCAACTCCGAGACCGCATCAAGGCGACGTGGTCCGACCACGAGTTCGACGACAAGCGGCTGAAGAAGACGCGGGGCGGCCTCCGCAAGATGGTCTCCCTTATTCAGTCGAAGACCGGGGAGCCGCGGGCCCAGATCCGCCAGAAGATCGCCGCGGTGATGTAGCCCCCCGCCGCCTGCCCCCGCGCAGGCGGGGGGCGGCCGTCGCCAGCACGAAGAGCCAGTCCATTTGGGGGCCGGGGGATACACCTCCGGCCCTCCGTCGTATCTGGGAGAAACGCCGCTCTCCCCCATGCCCTCGACCGCCACGCTCGACGTCGAGCGCCTCCGCGCCGACTTCCCGATCCTCCAGCGGACGGTCTACGACGACCGCCCGCTCGTCTACCTCGACAACGCCGCGACGACGCAGAAGCCCCAGCCCGTCCTCGACCGGCTGGCGGCGTACTACTCTCGCGAGAACGCGAACGTGCACCGGGGCGTCCACTTCCTCAGCGCGACCGGAACCGACGCCTACGAGGAGGCCCGGCGGACGGTCCAGCGGTTCCTGAACGCCGAGCACGCGCACGAGGTCGTCTTCACGCGCGGGACGACGGAGGCCATCAACCTCGTCGCCCACGGCTTCGCCGACCGGCTCGGCGAGGGCGACGAGGTCGTCGTCTCGGCGCTCGAGCACCACGCGAACATCGTCCCCTGGCAGATGCTCTGCGAGCGGACGGGCGCCCGCCTCCGCGTGATCCCCGCGCTCGACACCGGCGACCTCGACCTCGGCCAGCTCGACGGCGTGATCACCGAGCGCGCCGCCGTCGTCGCCGTCACCCACACGTCGAACGCGCTCGGGACGGTCGTAGACCTGGCGCCGATCGTCGCCGCCAGCCGCGCCGTCGGCGCCGCCGTCCTCGTCGACGGCGCCCAGGCCGCCCCGCACGCGCCGGTCAACGTGCAGGCGCTCGGGGCCGACTTCTTCGTCTTCTCCGGCCACAAGACGTTCGGGCCGACCGGGATCGGCGCGCTCTGGGGCCGGGAGGACTGGCTCGAACGGCTCCCGCCGTACCAGGGCGGCGGCGACATGATCGACCGCGTGACGTTCGAGGGGACGACGTTCGCCGGGCTCCCCGCCAAGTTCGAGGCCGGGACGCCGCACGTGGCCGGCGGGATCGGCCTGGGCACGGCGCTGGCGTACCTGGAGGACGTCGGGATGGAGGCGGTCGCGGCCTACGAGCACGGCCTGCTCGCCTACGCCGAGGCCCGGCTGGCGGAGGTCGAGGGCCTCCGCTTTGTCGGGACGCCCGCGCGCCGGGCCGGCGCGATCTCATTTCTTTTGGACGACATCCACCCGTACGACGCCGGGACCGTCCTCGACCGCCTCGGCATCGCCGTGCGGACGGGCCACCACTGCGCGCAGCCCGTCATGGATCGGTTCGGCGTGCCGGGGACCGTCCGCGCCTCGTTCGCCTTCTACAACACGCGCGCCGACGTGGACGCGCTCGTCGCCGGGCTGGACCAAGTGCGCACGCTGTTCGGCTAGCCATGACCGAGTCCGACCGCCGCCAGCAGGAGATCGTCGACGAGTTCGCCTTCCTCGACGACTGGATGCTCCGCTTCCAGCAGGTCATCGAGCACGGCGGGCAGATGGCGCCGCTCCCCGAGGCGGAGCGGACCGACGACCGCCTCGTGCGCGGCTGCCAGTCGCGCGTGTGGCTGGTCACCGGCGCGGACGCCGGCGCCTTCCACGTCGAGGCGGACTCCGAGTCGCAGCTCGTGCGCGGGCTCGCGTCCCTCCTCGTCCGCGTGTTCGACGGGCTGCCCACCGAGGAGGCGGCCTCGGCCGAGCTCTGGTTCGCGCGTGAGATCGGCCTCGCCGAGCACCTCTCGCCCAACCGCGCCAACGGCCTCGACGCCATGACGCGGACGATCCGCCGGGCCGCCCGCGCGACGGCCTCCGCCTGACCCGTGCTCCGCAACGCGCACCCCGCCGTCGTGTTCGTCGCGATGGCCGTCGGCTACCTCCTCGTCAGCACCGCGTTCGGCGCTGCGCGGGGCTCCGCCGACCCGCTGGCGGACACCCTGTTCGAAGCCGTCGTGGTTGGGGGTCTGTTCGCCGCGTTCGCCTGGATCCCGTTGCGGAAGGAGCCGGACGGCCGCTGACGCCGTCCGCCAGCTAGCCGCCGATGCAGCCGCGACGTTGAGGCGGAGCGGCGGGACGTCGCAGCGGAGGAAGAGGCGCCGGGTACCAGGGCGCGTCGTCCGAGCGGTCGTCGACCACGGCGTCCCGGCGGGCCGTGAGGGTGACGTCGAGCGGCGCGTCGTCCGCGGAGAGGGGGGCCTCCTGGGCGGCGGCGGGGGCCGCCAGCAGGACGAGGAGGAGCGGACGGGGCGGGACCTCAACATAGGCCGCTGAGCCCTACGTTCCGCCGACGACACGCCGCCCCATGCGCCCCCTCGCCCTCGCCGCCCTCGCCGTCAGCGCCGCGGCGGCCCAGCCCCTCGGCCCGCCGCCCGAGATCTACGCCGAGCACTTCTTCTACGGCTACCCGGTCGGCACCCCGGTCACGAACGACCTCGTCGTCCGCGACCTCTACGCCCTCTCGTCGAACGACTCGACGCGGTTCGCGGACTGGGTGGCCTACCGGCTGACCGTGGCCGAGGTCGCCGGCGCCGCCGAGTCCAGCGACCTGGAGCGGAACTGGCGGCGCGACCCGTGGCTCGACCCGGGCGAGACGCTCGACCCGGACCCGCCCGGCGCGGCGGACGACCCGTACCTCCGGTCGGGGTACCAGCGCGGGCACCTCGCCCCGCTGGCGGCCTTCGTCGGGTCGCCGAGTGTGCCGACGGTCAACGTGTACAGCAACGCGGCCCCGCAGCGGCGGGCCCTCAACGGCGGGCCGTGGGAGGACGTCGAGGCCGCCGTCCGGGCCCTCGTCCTCCGCCGGGCGCCCCGCGCGGACCGCCGGCGCCCGCCGGGCCACGACGGGTTCCCGCAGCGCGACGACCTCGCCGCCGTGTGGGTCCTGAGCGGCCCGCTCTACGAGCGCCCGATGCCGCCGCTCCCGACCGACGCCCCGCACGTGGTCCCGTCCGGCTACTGGACCGTCGTCGCCGTCCAGGAGGGGTGGGCGTTGGGGGACGTCCGCGCGGTCGCGTTCGCGTTCGACCAGGAGAGATTCTTCCCGGGCCCGCTCGCCAACCTCGTCTCCGTGGACGAAGTCGAGGCCCGGACCGGGCTCGACCTGTTCCGCCTCCTCCCCGACGACGTGGAGGCCGCCGTCGAAGCGGCGACCGACGCCGACGCCGCGGGCCTCCTCTTCCCCGACGAGTAGCGGCCCTGCGGGGCTGGTGGACGCGCCCCGCCAGCCCGCCGCTACTTTCGCCCTCGCCCTCTCCCGCCACTCATGTCCAAGCCGCTCGCCCTCCTCCTCGCCGCGCTCCTCGCCGCCCCGGCCGCCGCCCAGGCGCCGGACGCGCTCGCCGCCCAGATCGACGCGCTCGTCCCCGAGGTCATGCCCGACGTGATCCGGCACCGGCGGCACGTCCACCAGAACCCGGAGCTCTCGAACCGCGAGGTCCAGACGGCGGCCTACGTCGCCGACCACCTCGCGCGGCTCGGGATCGAGGTGCGGACGGGCGTCGCGCGGACGGGCGTCGTGGGCGTGCTCCGGGGCGGCCGGCCCGGCCCGACCGTCGCCCTCCGGGCGGACATGGACGCGCTCCCGGTGACGGAGCAGACCGGCCTCCCGTTCGCCTCGACCGTCCGGGCCGTCTACAACGACATGGAGGTCGGCGTGATGCACGCCTGCGGCCACGACGCCCACGTGGCGATGCTGATGGGCGTGGCCGAGGTGTTCGCCCGGGTCCGCGAGGAGTTGCCCGGGACGGTCGTGTTCGTGTTCCAGCCGGCCGAGGAGGGGGCGCCGGCGGGCGAGGCCCCGGCCGGGGCCGAGCAGATGGTGGCCGAGGGCGTCCTCGACGGCGTCGACGCGATCTTCGGGCTCCACGTGACGAGCTCGTTCGAGGTCGGCGAGCTCAAGACGCGCGCGGGGAGCATGATGGCGAGCGCCGACGACCTCCGCATCGTGGTCAGGGGGAAGCAGACGCACGGGGCCTACCCGTGGGGCGGCGTCGACCCCGTCGCCACCTCGGCCCTGATCGTGACCGGGCTCCAGACGATCGTGAGCCGCCAGATGGACCTCACGAAGGCGCCGGCCGTGGTCACGATCGGGCGGATCGACGGGGGCGTGCGGTCCAACATCATCCCCGACTCGGTCCTGATGATCGGGACGATCCGGGCCCTCGACGACGCCATGCGCGCCGAGCTCCACGACCGCATCCGCCGGACGGCCACGAGCATCGCCGAGAGCCAGGGGGCCACGGCCGAGGTCTCGATCGCCGCCGAGTACGGGTACCCGGTCACGGCCAACGACGCGGCCCTCCTCGGCCGGATGCGGCCGGCCCTCGAAGCCGTCGCCGCCGAGGGGTTCGACCCGGAGGTGGCGCCGGTCTTGGGCGCCGAGGACTTCTCGTACTACGCCAACGAGGTCCCCGCCCTGTTCCTCTGGCTCGGCATCCGCACGCCGGGCGCGAGCCGGGAGGCGTTCCCGCCGAACCACTCGCCCCTCTTCCGGATCGACGAGGACGCCCTCCCGCTCGGGGTCCGGGCGCTGGCGCACCTCGCGGTGGGGTTCCTCGAGGGCGAGGCGTAGCGGAGGCAGAGAGCGGGACGCGCCGGTGAGCGCCGCCAGTCGAGCGGGGCGCCGGCCGGGCCGGGCACCCCGCGTGTACGGACGTGCGCGCCCCTCCTGCCCGGGGGGGAGCTCAACCTCGGCGGTGTCTCGGCAGGTTCCGAGCCGGGGCCAACGGCGCGGGGCGCGTCAGAGGCCCGGCGGGGCCCGGGCCCAGATCAACGTGACGGGGCCCAGGAGTTCGGTGGAGGACACGTGCGCCAAAAGCGCAGGGCCGACGGTCCAATCCGATGCACACTCCGTGTCCTGGTTTTAACACGACTTATGTAAGTAGAGGGTGAGGCCCTGCCCTCCCGGCAGTCCCTCCCTGCGGCGGCGTCCAGCGGCCTCCCCACCAACCCTCTCTCCCCTGATCCAGTGGTACCTCCCTCCTTCCCGAGGGCCCTCCGCCTCGTGGCGGCCCTCCTGTTCCTCGCCCCGGCCCTGACGAGCGCTCAGACGATCGACAACAAGGGCACCGACTTCATCATGGGCTTCCTGCCCACGCTCGACAGCGCGAACATCACCGAACTCCACCTCACGGCCGATGCCGAGACCGAGGTCACCGTCCAGTACCCGGTCAACAGCCCGACGTTCGACGAGACCGTGACGGTCTCGCCCGGGTCCATTACGATCGTCGAGCTCCCGAACAGCTCCTCCAACGGGTGGGCCGACGGGGGACCCCAGAACAACGCGGTCCGAGCGTTCGCTGACGAGGAGTTCGTCGTCTACATGATCAACCGGCGCCAGGCCTCGACCGACGCGGCGCTGGCCCTCCCGCTCGACGCCCTCAACACGGACTACCTCGTCCAGACCTACGCCGACTCGCAGATCAACTCCGTCGACGCGCCCGAGTACCTCGTCGTCGCCACGCTCGACGACACCGAGGTGACGATCACGCCGGCCGACGGCGGCGGTTCGGTCTCGACCACGCTCGACCGCGGCGAGGGGTACCTCGTCCGGAGCTCGACGGAGGACCTAAGCGGGGCCCGGATCGAGGCGTCGAAGCGGGTCACGATGACGAACGGGAACCTGTGCGCGAACGTCCCCCCCACGGTCGCCGCGTGCGACCACATCTTCGAGGTGGCCCAACCTCTGGCGTCCTGGGGCACGGAGGCGCTTGTGGCCCCGCTCCCGAACCGCCCGAACGGGTCGGTCTACCGTGTCCTGGCCGCGGAGGACGGGACGTCCGTGTTCCAGAACGGGTCCCAGGTCGCCACGCTCGACGCCGGTGAGTTCTACGACACCGGAGTCATAGCGGGGGCCCACGTCTTCGCCAGTAACGACGACGAGAAGCCCATCTTCGTCACCCAGTACATGACGGGGGACTCGTTCAGCGGAGCCAGCCTCGGTGACCCCGCGATGGGCAACATGACGCCGAGCGAGCAGTACCTCTCGGCCTACACGTTCGCGACGCCCGGGGACGACCAGTTCGCCCAGCATTACCTCTCCGTCATCGCCGAGAACGACGACGTCGCAGAAGGCGAGGTCTTCTTCGACGGGGCCGTGGTCCCGGCCAGCGCGTTCACGGCCATCGCCGGCACGGACTTCTCGTACGCCGTGGTCCAGATCGACGAGGGCTCGCACACGACGTCCTCGCGGGGCGTCCACGGGATCACGGTCGAGGGGTACAACAACTTCGACTCGTACATCTACCCCGGCGGCGCTCGGTTCAACTTCATCAACCAGGGCGACGACCTCGCCTCGCCGGAGTGCGACGGCTCGCTCGACGGGATGACGTTCTTCGGCTCGGCCTCGGACTCCGAGGCGGACGACCCGAACAACACGGGCATCTTCTTCGTCGTCCTCAGCGAGGACAGCGAGAACCTCGTCCTCGACGTCGACGACTTCGAGCCCGGGGCCGAGAGCGTGTCCTACACGGTCTCGCTCGACGACGTGACGATGAGCGGGTCCGGGACGGTCGTCGTCACCGACGGGGCCGGGAACACGTGCCGCCAGCCGGTCACGATCCTCGTCGACGACCCCGAGGTCCTCGCGTGCTCGCCCGAGGCGCCGGTCGAGTTCTTCGACTTCGACCCCGACGGCGGCGACGCCACCTACGGCGAGTTCGCCGGGGCCCGCAACTACGGCGGCGGGCTGGCCGTCGACCTCGACGGGTGCTCGTTCCTCGCCTTCGACCCCTTCACCGAGGTCGTGTCCTACGCGCTCGGGGCCAGCGGCATCGTCCCGGCCGGCAGCGAGCACGTGTTCGCGACGACGGGCGGGGCCCAGACGATCCCGGACGGCGCGCTCCCCGACGGGCCGGGCGCGATCGTCCTCGCTCAGGGCTCGTTCGGCGTCGGCGCCAGCGTGGGCGACGTGGCCGACGACGTGGTCGCGGCGGTCGTCTACCGGGCCGACGACGACGTGTTCGGGACCGTCCGCGGCAGCGACCCGGAGACGGCGGCCGAGGCGCTGGCGGCGCTCCTCGCGCAGCTCCGCCAGGCCGTGGCCGACGAGGGCGGGCCGGAGGGCGCCCTGGCCCTCTCGGTCGCGCCGAACCCGACGCTCGACCGGGCCACAGTCGCCTTCGGGTTGGCCGAGGCCGCCGACGTCCGGGTCGCCGTCTACGACGCGCTCGGGCGCGAGGTCGCCGTGCTCGCCGAGGGCGCGCGCGGCCCGGGCCAGCACCAGGCAACGTTCGAGGCCCGCGGGCTCCCGTCCGGCGTCTACGTCGTCCGCGTCGCGACCGGCGCCGACGTCCAGACCGCGCGCCTGACCGTCGCCCGCTAGCTCTCGTGGGGCCGTCCGGCGCTCGTCGGGCGGCCCCGCCCCCTCCACCGCGCCTCTACTCCGATGAACGACACCACACCCCAACCGCCCCGCCCGTACACCCCGCCCGCGCTCCGTGAGCTCGGGTCGGTCGAGGCCGTGACCGCCGGCGACCGCTCCGGCACGCTCGACCAGCTCGTCGGCGCGTCCGGCGGGTTCCTCGACGACGGGACCTCGTAGGGCGGTCTCTCCAAGCGGCGACCGCGCGCTCTGGGGCTCCGGCTCCAGGGCGCGCGGTTCTTCGGG
>CAZDFV010000058.1:0-14364 GCA_964504495.1 uncultured Rhodothermales bacterium | reverse complement strand
GGGCGCGGGACGACCGGGTGCGGCGGCGGCGGCGGCGGCGGCCCGTCCCCAGCGTCGTCGTTCCGGCGGCGGCGCGAGAGGGCGGCCCACCCCAGCCACAGCGCGACTTCGACGACGAGCAGGACGAGCAGGCTGAGCACGGCGGGGCGGGTAGCGGGGTGCGACAACGGCCCGCCGGCCCCGGGGGGTTTCCGACCGCCGGGAGAATAAGGGAACCCCCGGGGACACCGCCCCGCCCGCGCCGCGTTGCCCCCCCTCACCGCCCCCCCGCCCGTGCGCCTCCGCCACCTCGGCTACGCCTGCATCAACACCGCCCTCGGGACCAAGAGCCGGACGGTCCGGCTTGCCAACCTCCGCACCGAGGCCGTCGTCCCCGTCGTCGTCCAGAACCTCGACGACGTGCTGGCGGCGCTCCGGTGGAACGTGGCCCACGACATCCGCTTTTTCCGGATCTCGTCCGACCTCATCCCGTTCGGCCCGCTGGAGGCGTTCCCGTTCGACTGGGCTGAGGCGTTCGACTGGCAGTTCCGCAAGATCCGCCGGCTCGTCAAGGCCGAGGAGCTCCGCGTGACCAGCCACCCCGGCCAGTACACCGTCCTCAACAGCCCCCGCGAGGAGGTCGTCCGGGCGTCGGTCGAGGAGCTCGACTTCCAGGCCCAGGTCCTCAAGCGGATGGACCCGAAGGGGACCATGACGCTCCACGTCGGCGGGGCCTACGGGGACAAGGCGTCCGCGCTCGACCGCTTCGAACAGAACCTCGACCTCCTCTCCGACGACGCCCGCCAGCGGCTCGCCGTCGAGAACGACGACACGACCTACACCCTCGCCGAGACCGTCGGGCTCGCCGAGCGGACCGGGCTCCCCGTCATCGTCGACCTGTTCCACCACAAGCTCCTCCCGTCCGGCGAGACGTGGGACGAGGGGCTGGTGGAGCTCCTGGACCGGGCGATGGCGACGTGGGGGAAGCGGGTCCCCAAGCTCCACCTCTCGTCCCACAAGCCCGGCACGCGGACCGGCCACGCCGACTACCTCAACATGGCCGACGTCCAGACGCTCCTCGACCTGATGGACGGGGTCGGCCGCCCGGACGGCGAGTACGACCTGATGCTGGAGGCCAAGAAAAAGGAGCAGGCCGTCCTCGAGGTCCGCCGCTACGTCGAGACCGGCGAGGCGCCCGACCGGACGATCCCGATGGAGACGGTCGCGGAGGCGGAGGCGGTTTAGTGCTGCGACAGGTTCACCTTGTCATCCTGAGCGGAGCGAAGGATCTCGACTCGATGGCTCGGCCGTAGGAGCCGGCGCCTACGTCTTGGGAGGCCGGCGTCGAGACCCTTCGTCGCATCGCTCCTCAGGATGACATAGCAGGATGGACACGGGACCCGTACGACTAGACGACCTACGACCCGGATCGTAGGTTCGCTCCATGCCGTCCCGACCCGCCCTTGCCGTCCTGCTGGCGCTCGCTGCGTGCGCCGGCCCGTCCCGCCTCGCCCGCGCCGACCTCGTGGGGACGACGTGGCGCGAGGTCTGCCCTGACCCCGAGATCGCCAAGGCCTACGTCCGCCTCCGGGCCGATGGGATGATGCTGTGGAGCTACGCCCACCCCGACTCCGTCCGCGCCGACTCCGTCCACACCTGGACCGTGGACGACGGGGCCCTCCTCCTCCGGTGGAACGAGGGGAGCGCGACCTCGCGGTACCACGCCGGCGCCGAGCCCGGCCGGCTCGCCTCGACGGCCTCGACGTTCTGCCTCGCGGGCCCGCGCCTCGAACGCCTCCCCTAGCCGCGCGTCGGCCGGATACAGACCGGCCCGCTGGCGACTGCCGCCAGCGGGCCGGGAGCATCGGGAGACGCTGGTGGAGCGCGGTGGGAAAGGGACGCGAACCGCCCCTCACCCTTTACTCGTCCCTACAGCGTCTCCTCGTTGGGGACGACCTTGACCTTGACCTCGGCCGTGACGTCGGGCATGAGCCGGACGGTCGCCGGGTAGACGCCCGTCACGCGGACGTCCTCGGCGAGCGAGACCTTCCGGCGGTCGATGTCGAACCCCTGGCTCTTCAGCTCGTCGACGATCTGCTGGGTCGTGACCGACCCGAAGATCCGGTTCTCCTCGCCCGTCTGGACGGGGATGACGACCTCGGCCCCGTCGAGCCGCTCGGCGAGCTTCTCGGCGTTCCCGCGGGCCGCCTCGACCTTGTGGGCCGCCTGGCGCTGCTCCTCGGCGTACCGCTTCGTCGCGCTCGGCGTGGCGACGACGGCGAGCTGGCGGGGGATGAGGAAGTTCCGGCCGTAGCCGGGCTTCACCTCGACGAGGTCGCCCTTGAGGCCGAGCGTGTCGTGGTCCTCGGTGAGGATGACTTTCATGGTGTCGGGGGTCGGTGAGCGGCGAACGGCGAACGGTCTGGCGAGCGGTCCCCCGTTCGCCGATCCCCGATGGCCGTCCGCCCCTCTACTTGACGTTGTCGGCGACGAACGGGAGGAGCGCCACGTGGCGGGCCCGCTTGATGGCCGTCGTGAGCTGGCGCTGGAACTTGGCCGAGACGCCGGTCATCCGGCGCGGCAGGATCTTGCCCTGCTCGTTCACGTAGCGCTTGAGCGTCTCGGTGTCCTTGTAGTCGATGTACTCGATCCCGGCCGCCTTGAACGGGCACCGGAGCTTCGTCCGCTGGGCGCCCGGCGCCACGATCCGCTCGAGGGCCTCGGGGTTCGAGGCCGCGAGGAGCCGCTGGGCCACCTCGGGCGAGACGGCCCGCGGCGCGGGCTCCGAGCCCATCTGCTCGGCCGCCTGCTCGACGGCCGTCGGCTGCTCGGTGGAGGTGGGCACGGAGGCCCCTTCGAGCGCCGTGCCCACGTTGCTCTCGGGGAGCTTCGTCGGCTGGACCTCGGGGGCGCCGTCGGCGCCGGCCTCGGGGGCGGCGTCGGCCGGGGCGGCCTCGGCGTTGGGGGTCTGGTCGTCTGCCATCGGGTCGGGGGGCTAGGCGGCGGCGGCCGTCGCGACGCCGCCCTTCTGCTCGTTGTAGTACCGCTCCATCTTCGCGTCGTAGCGGAGGATGAGGTGGCGCATGATGTCGTCGTTGATCCGGAGCGCCCGGTCGATCTTCGTCAGCGCGTCGCCGGCGCCGAGCCGGAAGTTGACGATGACGTAGTACCCGTTCCGCTTCTTCTCGATGGGGTAGGCCAGCCGCTGGCTCCCCTTCTCCTCGACCTCGGCCACGCGTGCGCCGTTGTCGGAGAGGTAGGCCGTCACGCGCTGGACGATGTCCTTCGTTTGGTCCTCGTTGAGGACCGGGTTGATGATGTACATCAACTCGTACATGGGCGCCGTGTCGGCGCCGGGGGCGTCTGCCATGTGTCCCTGTGGGATACGGTAGGTCGTATGCCCGTGCCGGGCCGGGATGTCTCCCCCGGGCGCCGGGGCGGGCAGGGCGAACGGAAAAGCTACCGCCCGGCCCGGAAGGCGGCAGCGAAGCGGAGGCGAAGACGACCCCGACGGCCGAGGCCGCCAGCCACCGGCGGCAACCGGCGCCAGCGGGGCGGTGCCCTGGGGACCTCCGCGGCAGACGCCGCCCCACACAAACCCCCTCCCCCCCTGGGAGAGGGCCGGGGTGAGGGCGAGCCGAGGGCGGTCCCACTGGCGGCCTCGCCAGCCGGGCAATGGCGGCGCTCTGCGCGGTCGCCCCCCCTCCTGTCCAGGAGGGGAACAACTCCAAATCGGCATCAGCGCGCCGTCTACTCCCCGCTGGCGGCCTCGGCCATCCGCGCTTCGCGGTCCGCCAGCCGGAGGGCCTTGACGATGTCGTCCAGCCCGCCGTCGAGGACGCCGCCGAGCGCGTGGTTCTTGTCGTCGCCCTCGAGCCGGTGGTCCGTCACGCGGCCCTGGGGCCAGTTGTACGTCCGGATCTTGCCCGAGCGGTCGCCCGACCCGACCATCTCCTTCCGGGCCGCCGACCGCTCCGAGTCGATCCGCTCGCGCTCGAGCTGGTAGAGCCGCGCCCGGAGCACACGGAACGCCTTGTCCTTGTTCTTGTGCTGGCTCTTCTCGTCCTGGATCGAGACCACGAGCCCCGTCGGCTCGTGCGTGAGGCGGACGGCCGAGTCGGTCGTGTTGACGGACTGCCCGCCCGGCCCGGACGAGCGGTACACGTCCACACGGACGTCCTGCGCGCGGATCTCGACGTCGACCTCCTCGGCCTCGGGGAGCACGGCGACCGTCGCGGCCGAGGTGTGGATCCGGCCCTGACTCTCCGTCTGCGGCACGCGCTGGACGCGGTGGACGCCCGACTCGTACTTCATCTGCCCGAACACGTCGGCGCCCTTGACAGCGAACGTGACCTCGCGGAACCCGCCGGCCGTGCCCTCGGAGGTGTCCATGACCTCGACCCGCCAGCCCTTGCCGGCCGCGTACTTCTGGTAGACCTCGAACAGGTCGCCGGCGAACAGGGCCGCCTCGTCGCCGCCCGTCCCGGCCCGGATCTCGACGATGGCGTCGCGGGCGTCCTCGGGGTCCTTCGGCACGAGCTCCTCCTCGAGCTGGAGCTCCGCGTCCGCCAGCTGGCCCTCGACCTCCTCCAGCTCCATCTCGGCCATCTCGGCCAACTCGCCGGTCTCGTCCTGGGCCATCTCGCGGAGCCCGTCGGCCTCCTCCTTCAGCGCGCGCCAGCGGGTGGCGGCCTTCACGGCCGGCTCCAGCGCCGAGAGCTCGCGCCCGAGCGGGGCCGACCGCGTGGGGTCGCTCGCCACGTCGGGCTGGGCCATCTCGGTGAGGACCTCCCGATGGCGGGCGAGGAGGGCGTCGAGGGCGTCTTCGTTGATCATCGGGGCGGCAGCGTGGGAGCCGGAAGATCGCACCGCCGCCGCCCCGGCCGGGGCTACCGCACGACGGTGACTGGCGCGGCCGCCACCGCGCTACCCGCCCGGACCCGGACGACGTAGACGCCGGGGGCCAGCCCTTCCGCGCTCCACCGGACCTCCTGCGGCCCCGCCGACATCCGGGCGGCCGGGACCGCGAGGACCCGGCGCCCAAGGACGTCGTGCACGTCGGCCCCGACGCGGGCGGGAGCCGGGAGGTTGAGGTAGAGCGTCGCCGCACGGCGGACTGGCGAGGGGCCGATGCGGAGGGCCAGCCCCCCCGGACCCGCCGCGCGCTCCGCCGACGTCACCCGGACGTCGACCCGGAACAGGCCGTCCGCGGTGGCGACAAGCAGCCGGCCCTCGGCGTCCAGGGCCAGCGACCGGACCTCGGCGTCGATACCGGGAAGGGCGCTCCACGACGCGCCGCCGTCGGTCGAGCGGTGGACGGCCCGGCCGGTGCCGGCGAGCACTGCGCCCGCACCCACCGCCAGCGCGCGGACGTCGTCGAGGCCGGAGACCGCGGCGAACGTCCGCCCGCCGTCTACGGAGCGGTAGAGGCTACCGGGGTGACGCCGCCCGGTCCGTGGGCTCCCGGCGAGGACCGTCCCGCCCGGCAGCACCGCCAGCGGGCCGACGCTCGGCCGGGCGGGGTCGTCGAGGGCGCGGGCCCACGTCTGTCCTTCGTCCTCCGACCGCCACAGCCCCCGGCCCTCCTCCGGGTCGTGGCTGCTGGCGAGGGCGCTCACGAGGACGGCCCCGTCCACGACAGCGACGTCGCTGACCTCGTCCCGGAATCGGATGTCTGGAGGGGGAAACGGGAACGGCGCCCAGTCCGACCCATCGACCGATACGAACAGCCCGTCGAAGCCGTCGGCGAACAGCCGAGCCGGCGTGCCTAGGAACGTCCGGGCGTGGGGCGAGCCGTCGGCCCCGTACGTTCCCCTCCGCCACGCCTCCCCGTCGGCCGTGGCGAAGACGGTCCCCTGGTCGGAGAGGTAGAGCTCGCCGTTGAACGCGGCCAGGTCATCGTAGTCGCCCTCGACGCGGCCGCTGGGCGGGGCCACCTCCGCCCACGCCGCGCCGCTGGCGGACCGCCACAGGCGGTCGTCGCCGTACACGTCGGCGTCGTGGTCCCAACGCGACGTCAGCGCCCAGAGGGCCCCGCCCGCCACCGCGACGTCCCGGACGTGGACCTTGTCGATCCCCACGTTCGACGGCGTCCAGGTTGCGCCGTCGTCCTCGGAGGCGAGCACGCCGCGCCCGCCCAGGTCGGCCGCCAGCAGCCGGCCCCCGACCGCGAGAAGACCGAGCGGGTAGGCCAGCGGGCCGAGGTCGACCGCGAACTCGACCTCGCCGCCCGGGACGAACCGGGCGGCCGTCTGCCCGCTGAGCACCCAGCACGTCTCGTCCGTGAGACAGCCGACCCAATTGACCCGCCTGAACGGGCGGTCCGGTTCGAGGTCGGTCCAGGTCCCGCCACCGTCGGTCGAGCGGTACGCCGAGGTGCTGGTTGGCCACCCGTTGGGGTCCGTGTCCTCGAACGCGGCGTAGACGGCGCCGTCTGGTCCTTGTCGGAGGAAGGTCCCACGCCCGGGTCCGACAGCGATGGGTGTCCAGGTCATGCCGCCGTCGCCCGAGACCTGGACGCTACCGGTCTCCTGGTCGAGCGCGAGGAGTCGACCGGCCGCGGCGACAGGAGAGAAGAACAGGGCCGGGAACGGCGAGGCCGCCCACGTGGCGCCCCCGTCCGCCGAGGACCAGACTTGACCGTCATCGCCGGGTGCTCGCTCCGCAAACGCGAACACGCGCCCATCTGCGTCGGCGGCGAGGGCGCCGAGGGGAGGGAACCCGTCGTCGAGCCCTGCTGGCGCTGGCCGAGCGGTCCAGGTCGCGCCGCCGTCGGTCGAGCGATGGACGACGGCGCCGCCGTCCCGCTCTTCGACCACGTAGGCGTCCCCGTCCGACGAGACGGCGAGGCGGCCGAGCCGGGCGCCCGGGCCGAACGCGACGCGCGTCCACGTTCGCCCCCCGTCCGTCGAGCGGAACAGGACGTTGTCCACGCCGACGAACTCGCGGCCCGTCGCGAATGCCAGCACGGCGCCGCCGGCCGCATGGTGAATCTCGCTGACGGTGCCACCCCACAGCGGGAGCCGTTCTGGCTCGGGCTGTGCCGCCAGAGGGGCGGACAGGGCACAGAGGACGAGCGCGACGAACGGCCGAATGAGCATATGACAGAGACGTGTGCGGCGGCCCGAAGCTACCGCCGGCCGGCGCTCACCCTCCGTCCGGCGCGGCCCCAACGTCTCGGAGCCGCGTGACCGACTGGCGGACCGGATCGAGCGCCGGGCCGTCCCCCCTCGACCGCACAGCGTAGACGTCGGCCTGTCCTCGGTGCTCGATCCGGAGCGTGAGCCTGCCAGCTTCCCCCTGCGGAAGGGCCACCCGGATCTGCGAGGTCGTGATCGCCCGGCACACCGGCCCGCTTTGCACGGCCAGCCCCTCGACCCGAACGGTCATGAGGGCGGGCTGAACCCGGGTCTCATACACGATCGGCACGAAGCACCCAGGTGTGCCCTCCGTTTCGAGCCGGACGGCCGATCCGCCCTCGACGAGGTCCACGAGCAGCACGTCGTCGAGGGCATCCACGTCCGGGCCCGACGAGTCACACCCGACGAGGGGTAGGACGAGAGCGGCGAGCGCGAAGCGGAGCATTCCGATAGGGCCTGTGTCCCCTCCTCTACGAACGCCGCCGGCCCGGCGCTGCACCGCAGCCCGCTGGCGGCCGTCGCCAGCGGGAAGGGCGTGGGGAGGCGCGTCGTCAGGAGCGCGCTACCGGGGGCCGAGGCGAGAGACTTCCGTGCGGACCGCCTCCGCCCGCACGACGCCCTCCACGACGACGAGGGCGTAGAGATCGGTCTCGCCGAGGTGGTGGAGTTCGAGCGTGTACGCCCCGTCCCTCAGGTCAAGCGGGAGCCGGGCCGAGGCCGGGCCGATGGCCGTGAAGCAGGCGTCCGTCTCGGCAATCCCCCGGACGCCGGCCCGGAGCGTGCGCCGCTCCCGGTCGTAGCGCACGGCGAGCGGGAGCAGGCAGTGGTACTCCTCCTCCGTCTCGATCTGGAGCAGCGTCCGGTCCGAGCCCGTGGCGGAGGCGTCGAGGCGGACGACCGAGACGACGAGCGGACCCTCGACGGGTCCCGCCACGTCCTCCTCGGCCGTGTCGCACCCGGCGACAGCCAGGGCGAGAACCGAGAGCGGGAGGCGGAGCATTCCAGCAGGGGCTGTGCCTCCTCCTCTACGGACCCCATCGGACTGGCGCTGCACGGCCCGCTGGACGGCCGCCAGCCGGTGAGGTGGCGGAGCCTGCGGTCCGTTCCTACTCCACCGTCACGCTCTTGGCGAGGTTGCGCGGCTGGTCCACGTTGCACCCCCGCATCACGGCGATGTGGTACGAGAGGAGCTGGAGCGGGACGACGGTCAGGAGCGGCTCGAAGGCGTCGAGCGTCTTGGGGATCTCGACGACGTACTCCGCCAGGCTGTCGAGGTCGCGGTTCCCCTCGTCCGTGATGGCGACGACCGTCCCGCCGCGGGCGACGACCTCCTCGATGTTCGAGACCACCTTGTCGTACGTCGCGTCGCGCGTGGCGATAAACACGACCGGCATGAACTGGTCGATGAGCGCGATCGGCCCGTGCTTCATCTCGGCCGCCGGGTACCCCTCGGCGTGGATGTAGCTGATCTCCTTCAGCTTGAGCGCGCCCTCGAGCGCGACCGGGAAGTTCGCCCCGCGCCCGAGGTAGAGGAAGTTCGAGGCGAACCGGTAGTCCCGGGCCATCCGCTCGATCTGCTCGTCGTTCGCGAGCACGCGGCGGACCTGGTCGGGGATCTGGGCGAGCGCGTCGAGGTGGCGGCGGACGTCGTCGTCGCCCAGCACGCCGCGCTCGTGGCCGAGGAGGAGGGCGATCTGGGCGAGCACGGCCACCTGCGCCGTGAACGCCTTCGTCGACGCGACGCCGATCTCGGGCCCGGCGTGGAGGTAGACGCCCGCGCCGGTCTCCCGCGCGATCGTGCTCCCGACGGCGTTGACGAGCCCGACGGCGAGGACGCCGGCGTCCTGCGCTTGGCGAACGGCGGCGAGCGTGTCGGCCGTCTCGCCCGACTGGCTGATGACGACGACGACGACGCCCTCGTTCAGGACCGGGTCGCGGTAGCGGAACTCGCTCGCGTACTCGACCTCGACGGGGATCCGCGCGAACCGCTCGATGAGGTACTCGCCCACGAGCCCGGCGTGCCAGGACGTCCCGCACGCGCAGATCACGATCCGGTCGGCCTCGCGGAGCTGGGGGAGCACCTCGCCCAGCCCGCCCAGCTTGACGCGCCCCTCGTCGGGCCGGACGCGCCCGCGCATGGCGTCGGCGATGGACTCGGGCTGCTCCATGATCTCCTTGAGCATGAAGTGCTCGTAGCCGCCCTTCTCGATCTCCTCCAGGTCCCACTCGAGCTCGTGGACCTCCTTCGAGACCGGGGCCCCGTCGATCTCAAAACACTCGTACCCGTCGCGGCGGACGACGGCCATCTCGCCGTCGGCGAGGTAGACGACGTTCTTGGTGAACTCGATGAACGGGCTCGCGTCGGACCCGACGAAGTGCTCGCCCTCGCCCACGCCCAAGAGCAGCGGCGACCCGTTCCGGGCCACGACGAGCGCGTCCGGGTCGTCCATGCTCACGGCCACGATCCCGTACGCCCCCTCGACCTGCGTGAGCGCCTGGCGGACGGCCTCGGGGAAGGCCAGCCCGGCCTCCTTCTGGACGTCCTCGATAAAGTGGGCCAGGACCTCGGTGTCCGTCTCGCTCTCGAACGTGTACCCCTTCTCCAAGAGCCGCTTTTTGATGGACCCGTAGTTCTCGATGATCCCGTTGTGGATGATCGCGAACCGGCCGTCGGTCGAGGTGTGGGGGTGGGCGTTGAGGTCGGTCGGGGCCCCGTGCGTGGCCCACCGCGTGTGCCCGACGCCGACCGTCCCGTCGACGGGCCGGGCGTCGAGGAGCTTAGCCAGCTCGTCCACCTTCCCCTCCTTTTTCCGGACGTCGAGCGCGCCGTTGACGACGGCCACGCCGGCCGAGTCGTACCCCCGGTATTCGAGCCGGCGGAGCCCGCGGACGAGGAGGTCGCTCGCCTTCCGCGAGCCGATGTAACCGACGATGCCACACATAGAGACGGGGGGAGGGGGGGTCCGGGACGGGCCCGGCAAGAATAGGTCCGTCCTGGGCCGGGGCCCCGCCCCGCGCGCACGCTTCATGGAAGGCCCCACGCGCGCCCACTGGCGCCGCCGGAGGCCGGGGCGCATGGAGTCCCCCTCCTGTCCAGGAGGGGGCTGCGTGGTTGACCGGGCAGGCGTGGAAGCCACCGGCCTCGCACAGCGGACCCGCTGCCGCCGGCCTAAGCCGCCAGCGCCGGGCGGGGCTCGGGGACGGCCCGGCCCACGGCCTCGCCCACCCGGCGGACCTCCTCCATCAACCGGGCGAAGGCGTCGAGGTAGAGCGACTGCGGGCCGTCGCTCAGCGCCTCCGGCGGGCTCGGGTGCGTCTCGACCATGAGCCCGTCGGCCCCGCACGCGACGGCGGCCAGCGCCATCGGCGCCACCTTGTCGCGGATCCCGACGCCGTGGCTCGGGTCGACGATGATCGGGAGGTGGCTCAGCTGCTTGACCACGGGCACGGCGCTGAGGTCGAGCGTGTTGCGCGTGGCCGTCTCGAACGTGCGGATCCCCCGCTCGCACAGGATCACGTCGGGGTTCCCCTCAGCCAGGACGTACTCGGCCGACATCAGCCACTCCTCGACCGTCGCGCTCATCCCCCGCTTGAGGAGGACCGGGAGCCCGGCCCGCCCGACCTCCTGGAGGAGCGGGAAGTTCTGCATGTTCCGCGCCCCGATCTGGACGACGTGGGCGTAGCGGGCGACGGGCTCGACCTGGCTCTCGCTCATCGCCTCGGTCACGACCTTGAGCCCGTGGGCGTCGGCCGCGGCGCGCATGATCTGGAGGCCCTCCACGCCCAGGCCCTGGAATGAGTACGGGCTCGACCGCGGCTTAAAGGCCCCGCCCCGGAGGACCTGGACGCCCGTCGCGGCGACGGCCGCGGCCGCCGCCTCGATCTGCCCGACGCCCTCGACCGAGCACGGCCCGGCCATGACGACGAGCTCGCCCCCGCCGACCCGGACCCCGTCGACCTCGACGACGGTGTCCTCGGGGTGCCACGTCCGGCTGGCGAACTTGTACGGGCTCGTGATCCGGACGACGTCGCGGACGTCGGGGAGCACCTTGATGTGCCGGAGGTCGAAGTCGGCCGCGACGCCCGTCGCCCCGAGCACGACCGGGGCCCCGCCCGTCCGGTGGACGTCGAACCCGAAGCTGCGGAGGGCCTCGGCGACGGCCTCGACGCGGGCGTCGCTCGCGGCGGGGTCGGGGATGACGACGAGGCCGGCCATCGGCGGGGGGGCGTGGGGGAGTTTCAGCGGCGGGTGAAAGTACGGGCCCGCCGTCGGATGGTTCAGCGTTCACGGCACGTTGGCCGGTCGGCAGGGCCGGGGCGCCGGGCGGGCCCGCCGACCGGGCGCCCCCGTCGTGTACCTTGGGGCATCCGCTCCGCCCCGACGGGCTGCACACGTGAAGGCCGAGACCGTACGGACCCGCCCCCTGCTCGGCGCCGCGCTCGCCCTGCTGGCGGCCGCCGCCAGCCCCGCCGCCGGGGCTCAGACCGACACGCCCTCGACGGCCGAGCTCGAGGCCCTCTACTGGGAGCGCCAGCGGGCCGCACAGGAGCGCTACACGGCCGACGACGTCCGCTTTATGACCGGCATGATCGGGCACCACGCCCAGGCCCTCGTCATGGCCGAGATGGCGCGGCGGAACGGGGCAGGCCCGGCCGTCCGCCGGCTGGCGGCCCGGATCGACAACGCGCAGCGGGACGAGATCCGGACGATGCAGCGGTGGCTGGAGGACCGCGGCGAGCCCGTCCCCCGGGTCCACATCGAGGGGACGCGGCTCACCATCCACATGAACGGCGACGACCACGCCGGGGCGGGGCACGGCGGGATGGACCACGGGCAGGCAGACCCTTCTGGAATGGGCCACTCCGGGATGGACTACTCCGAGATGGACCACGGCGGGATGGACCACAGCCAGATGCCCGGGATGCTCTCCGACGCCCAGCTCGCCGAGCTCGACGCCGCCCGAGGCATCGAGTTCGACCGGCTGTTCCTGGCCTACATGATCCAGCACCACGGCGGCGCCGTCGTCATGGTGGACGAGCTGTTCGCCGCCGACGGGGCGGCCCAGGAGGGCAACACGTTCAAGCTGGCCTCCGACATCCAAGTCGACCAGCGGACCGAGATCGCCCGGATGCAGCTCCTGCTCGACGACCTCACCAACGACTAACCCCCCACCGTCATGCGACCCCTCGCCTTCCGCGCGCCGTTCGCGGCGATTCTCGCCCTCGCACTGGCGGCGCCCGCCGTCGCCCAGTCCTCCGCCGACCCGCGCGTCGGGCTCGGGGCCGGGCTGTTCGATGCCGAGGAGGCCATCTCCGGCCTCCGCAAGCTCTCGTCCACGCCGCCACCGGCGGACTTTGTCGGGGTGACCAACTCCGACCTCGCGTTTAAGGACAACTACGCCATCCAGGGCAACTACAACGGGGTCATCGTCTGGGACCTGAGCGACCCGGCCGCGCCCGAGCTCGTGACGGAGTATGTCTGCCCGGCCTCTCAGAGCGACGTCTCGGTCTACGGCGACCTCCTGTTCGTCTCGGGCGAGGGGCTCGGCGGCCGGCTCGACTGCGGCACGCAGGGCGTCGACTCGGCCGTGAGCGCCGACCGCCTCCGGGGCATCCGGATCTTCGACATCTCGGACATCCGCGAGCCCGAGTACGTCGCCAACGTCCAGACGTGCCGGGGCTCGCACACGCACTCCGTCCTCAAAGATCCTGGGGACGACGAGAACGTCTACATCTACGTCTCCGGCTCGGCACCGGTCCGGCCGGCCGACGAGCTCCCGGGCTGCGTCTCGGCGAGCCCCGACGAGGACCCCGAGACGGCGCTGTTCCGGATCGAGGTGATCCAGGTCCCACTCGACGACCCCGCGAGCGCGCGGATCGTCAACTCGCCGCGCATCTTTGAGGGTCTCACGGCCCCGCCGCAGCGGCGGAGCGCTTCCCCGGCCGACGCCCGCATGATGGCCGAGGCTCGGGCACGCGGGGCCTACATGATTCGGATGAACGGGCAGGACATGGTGGTCCCCGACCAGTACGTCCGCCAGCTCCTGGGCATGTTGGTGACCGAGCGCGGCGGCGAGGGCGAGCCGACGGCGGCCGATAGCACGCGGCTCCGGGAGGAGATCCAGCAGATCGCCGAGGAGCGGTTCGGGATCACGCCCGAGGCCCCCGACCCGGACGCGCTCGCGGAGCGGCCCGGCCCGGACCAGTGCCACGACATCACGCTCTACCCGGCCGTCGGGCTGGCAGGCGGCGCGTGCGAGGGGTACGGCCTCCTCCTCGACATCTCGGACCCCCAGCGCCCGACGCGGCTCGCCGCCGTGGCCGACTCGAACTTCTCGTACTGGCACTCGGCCACGTTCAACAATGACGCCACAAAAGTGCTCTTTACCGACGAGTGGGGCGGCGGCGGCCAGCCGAAGTGCCGGGCCGACGACCCCTACGAGTGGGGCGCGAATGCCATCTTCGAGATCGACGGCGAGGACCTCGAGTTCGCGTCGTACTACAAGATGCCGGCGCCGCAGACGACGGAGGAGAACTGCGTGGCCCACAACGGCTCGCTGATCCCGATCCCCGGCCGCGACGTGATGGTCCAGAGCTGGTACCAGGGCGGCATCTCGGTCTTCGACTGGACCGACGCCCAGCGCCCGGTCGAGATCGCGTACCACGACCGCGGGCCGGTCAACGCCGAGCGGATGGCGTCGGGCGGGAGCTGGTCGGTCTACTGGTACAACGGGGCCATCGTCTCGTCGGAGATCGCCCGCGGGCTCGACGTGTTCGAGCTGGTGCCGAGCAAGCACTTGACGCAGAACGAGATCGACGCGGCCAACACGGTCCGGCTCGACTACCTCAACGCGCAGGGCCAGCCGGTCTACGAGTGGCCGCCCTCGTTCGCCCTCGTCCGGGCCTACGTGGACCAGGCCGAGCGGATGGGCCAGTTCTCCGCCTCCGACCTCGCGGCGTTCCGCGCCGGCCTGGACGGCGCGGAGGCCGCCAGCGGCGACCGCCAGCGGCAGATGCTGATGCAGCTCGCTAGCGACGTCGCCCCGTACGCTACGGGCCCGGCCGCCGAGAAGGTGGAGCGGGTGGCGAGCACCCTCCGCGCGCTCGCCGACGCGGGCTGAACCGCCCCGCCCCGCTGGCGGCCGTCGCCAGCGGGGTGCCGCGCCCACACGACGCGCCCCGTGCCCGACGCCGTCGCCACGCTCACGCTCAACCCGTGCGTCGACAAGAGCGCGTCGGTCGCCCG
>CAZDFV010000057.1:0-14642 GCA_964504495.1 uncultured Rhodothermales bacterium | reverse complement strand
GAGAGCGACCCGCCACCCGACGCCGGGCCGGCCGCCGGGCCGGCGACGTAGACGTCCTCGGGCCGCACGCCGAGCGCCACCGGGCCGCTCGGCACGCCCGGGTCCACGGGCACCGAGAGCGCCCCGTCGGCCGACGTGAACCGGCCGGCGGCGACGGCCCCCTCGACAAAGTTCATGGCGGGGCTCCCGATGAAGCCGGCGACGAACCGGTTGGCCGGCCGCTGGTAGAGCGTGAGCGGCGGGGCGACCTGCTGGACGCGCCCCCCGTCGAGCACGGCGATCCGGTCGCCCATCGTCATCGCCTCCACCTGGTCGTGCGTGACGTAGATCATGGTCGCGCCGAGCTGTCGGTGGAGCCCCGTGATCTCGGCGCGCGTCTGGACCCGGAGCTTGGCGTCGAGGTTCGAGAGCGGCTCGTCGAACAGGAACACGGCCGGCTCCCGGACGATGGCCCGGCCGAGCGCGACCCGCTGGCGCTGCCCGCCGGAGAGCGCCTTCGGCCGCCGGTCGAGGACGCCGCCGAGCCCGAGCGTCTCGGCGGCGCGGCGGACGCGGGCGGCGATCTCGGGCTTGGGGGTCTTGCGGAGCTTGAGGCCGAAGGCCATGTTGTCGAAGACCGTCATGTGGGGGTACAGCGCGTAGTTCTGGAACACCATCGCGATGTCCCGGTCCTTCGGCGCCACGTCGTTCACCACGCGGTCGCCGATCGTGAGCGTGCCGGACGTGACCGACTCGAGCCCGGCGACCATCCGGAGCACCGTGCTCTTCCCGCACCCGGACGGGCCGACGAGGACGACGAACTCGCCGTCCGCCACCTCCAGCGTCGCGCCGTGGACGGCCGTGACGCCCCCGTCGTACACCTTGCGGACGTTCTCGAGCGTGACGCGGGCCATGACGAAACGGTGAAGCGGACGCGGGCGGCGGGCGAAGATAGGGACCGCCTCGGCCGGGCCGCGTTCGGGACGCCCGTACCTTCGGGCCCGCCCCGCCCCGCCCCATGCCCCTCCCCCCCGTCGCCGTCGTCGGCGCCGTCTACACGGCATCCGAGCGCGGGCTCGCCGCCGACGTCCTCTCGGCCCGCGCGCTCGGGCTCGCCCCGCTCCCCGTCTGCACGTCCGTCGTCGTCGCCAGCGACGGCCTCGTGACCGACGTCACGGACGTCCCCGTCGACACCGTGGCCGCCCAGCTCGAGCACGTCGCCGCGACCGGCCCCGTCGCCGGCGTCAAGGTGGGCATCCTCGGCGGGCCCAAGACGGTCCGGGCCGTCCTCGACGCCGTCGAGGCGTGGGGCGCCCCGACGGTCCTCGACGTCGTCGCGTCGGGGCCGAGCGGGGAGACGGTCCTGTCCGCCCGCGGGATCGACGCGCTGGCGGACCGGCTGGGGGTGGCTACCCTCGTCACGCTCTCGCGCGCCGACGCCGAGCTGGTCACGGGCGCCGAGATCGCGTCGCTCGACGACGCGCAGGTGGCCGCGCAGCGGATCACGAACCGGGGCGCGCGTGGCGTCGTCGTCCGCTGCGGGTCGCTCCCGTACCGGTTCTACGACGCGGCCGACGACCCGGGCGCCTCCGGCCCGGGTGCGTCCGGCCCGCCCCTCTTCGCCGACCTGTACTACGACGGCGAGGACTTCACGCTGTTCGAGGGGCCGCTCGTCGAGGGGGAGGTGACGGGGGCGTCGAGCGGGTTCGCGCTGGCGGCCCTCGCCGACCTCGTCGCCGGCCGGTCGGCGGAGGACGCGCTCCGCTCGGCCAAGCGGTTCGCGACCGAGGCCGTCCGCCACGGCCAGGCCGTCGAGGGCCGGGGCCGCCGGCCCTCGCCGTTCTGGGAGCGGGCCCCGGACGCTCGCGGGACGCCGTCGTGACCTGGCGGGCGGTCCCGGCATGGCCCCGCGCCTAGTTTACGGCCCCACCCCGGGCTCTCTGTCATGGCCGCTCGCTCGTCCCGCCCCACGATCTACGACGTCGCCGCCGAGGCCGGCGTCGCGATCTCGACCGTCTCCCGCGTCCTCAACGGGTCCAACGAGGTGGCCGACGCCACGCGCGAGCGCGTCCGCGAGGCCATCCAGAAGCTCCGGTTCCAGCCGCAGCGGACGGCCCGGACGCTCGCCGGGAAGTCGACCTCGGCGCTCGCCGTCGCCCTGCCGTCGGCCACGTCGCAGTTCTACGTCGAGATCCTGAAGGGGATCAAGGACGCCACGCGCGAGCGGGACATCGACCTCCTCCTCTGCAACCTCGGGTCGGCCCACCCTTACCCGACCCTCCAGCGGTTCCTGAGCCGCGGGGCCGTCGACGGCCTCCTCCTCGTCTCGCTCCCGCCCGACGACCGGCTGGCCGACCAGCTCGGCGGGATCGAGGCGCCCGTCGTCCTCCTCGGGAGCCGCTACCCCACGTTCGACGCGTTCTGGTGGGACGACGAGGCCGGCGCCCGCGAGGCCGTGGCCTACCTGATCGGGGCGGGCCACGAGCGGATCGGGTTCGTGGCGGCCCACGCCTGGAGCTACAGCTCGGCCCCCCGGCTGGCGGGGTACCGGGCGGCCCTCGCCGCGGCCGGGCTCTCGTTCGACCCGGCCCTCGTCGTGGCCGGGCGGACCACGAAGCACGCCGGGTACTCGGAGGAGGCCGGGGCCGAGGCGATGGAGCAGCTCCTCGCGCTCGACGCCCCGCCCACGGCGGTGTTCGCCGCCAGCGACGTCCAGGCGTACGGGGCGTGGGCGTACGCGCGCGACAACGGCGTCCGCGTCCCCCGCGACGTGTCGATCGTGGGGTACGACGACCTCAAGCTGAGCCGCTTCCTCGACCTCTCGACCGTCGCCCAGGGGATGCACGAGGCCGGGCGCCGCGCGACCGAGCGGCTCTTCGAGCGGGTGGGGGCCTCGACCGACGAGCGGCTCGACGTCCAGCTCCCGGTCGAGCTCGTCGTCCGGGGCTCGTCGGCCCCGGTCCGGTAGCGGGGGCCCGCGCGTGAGACCGCCCCCGCTCCCGCCGCCGCTGGCGGCCACGGACCTCGGCCTCGGCGGGCGGCGCCAGGGGAAGGTCCGCGACACGTACGACCTCGGCGACGGCCGCCTCGTCCTGGTCACGACCGACCGGATCTCGGCGTTCGACCACGTCCTCCGCCAGCCGGTCCCGCTCAAGGGGCAGGTCCTCAACGGGGTCGCCGCCTGGTGGTTCGAGCAGACGGCCGACGTGGCGCCGAACCACGTGCTGGACGTCCCCGACCCGAACGTGACGGTCGGCGTGGCGTGCCGGCCGCTCCCGGTCGAGTTCGTCGTCCGCGGCTACCTCGCCGGCCACGCCTGGCGGGTGTACCGGGACGGCGGGCGGGCGCTCTGCGGCGAGCGGCTCCCGGACGGCCTCCGCGAGGCGGACCGGCTCCCCGAGCCCCTGCTCACGCCGGCGACGAAGGCCGAGGAGGGCCACGACGAGGACGTGTCACGGGCCGAGATCGTCGCGCGCGGCCTCCTCGACGCGGACGCGCTCGAGGAGGCCGCGGCGCTCGCGCTCGCGCTCTTCCGGCGGGGGACCGAGACCGCCGCCGAGCGCGGGCTCGTCCTCGTGGACACGAAGTACGAGTTCGGGCGGGCCCCCGACGGCCGGCTCCTGGTCATCGACGAGGTCCACACCCCGGACTCGTCGCGGTACTACTACGCCGACGGGTACGCCGAGCGGCTGGCGGCCGGCCGGCCGCAGCGCCAGCTCTCGAAGGAGTTCGTCCGCGAGTGGCTCATGGACCACGGGTTCCGGGGGCTCGACGGGCAGCGGCTCCCCGACCTCCCGCCCGACTTTGTCCGCGAGGTGAGCGCGCGGTACGTCGAGTTGTTCGAGGTCGTGACGGGCCGGCCGTTCCAACCGGACCTGAGCCCGGACCCGGAGGCCCGCATCCGGGCCGCGCTCGAGGCCGCGCTCTAGCCGCCGGCGGACGCCGCCAGCCCGGCGTAGGTCTCCGGCCGGCGGTCGCGGTCGCGGTGGTTGTAGGCGTTGAGCTGGCGGTCACGCGCGAGGCCCACGTCGACCACGGCCGAGACCAGGGCGGGCTCGGCGGGCGGGGCCTCGGCCAGGACCTCGGCGCGCGGCGAGCAGATCCGGCTCCGGCCGATAAAGGACAGCGTCTCGCGCCCGTTCGACTCCGACCCGGTCCGGTTGGCCGTCGCCGTGAACACGCCGTTCTCGAGCGCGCGGACGGGCATGGCCTCGGGGCAGTGCGGGAGGACGAGGTTCGCCGGGTGCGCGACGACGTCGGCGCCCGCGGCCGCGAGTGTGCGGGCGGCCTCCGGGAAAAACCAGTCGAAGCAGATCATCACGCCCAGGCGATAGCTCCGGCCCGCCCGCGTCGTCACCGTCCAGACGGGGAAGCCGAGGTCGCCGGGCGCGAAGTGGTCGTTCTCCTCGTAGTACAGGTGGACCTTCCGGTACGTCCCGAGCCACCCGCGCGGCGTGACGACGACGGCCGAGTTGTACAGGTCCTCGCCGTCCCGTTCGGGGAGGCCGGCCACGAACGTGGCGCCCGACTGGCGGGCCCACGACTCGATCCGTCGGACGGTCGGGCCGTCGGGCACGGGCTCCGCCAGCGCGGCGGCCTGCGCGGTCGAGTCGAAAAAGTACCCGGAGGCGAACAGCTCCGGCAGGACGACGAGGTCGGCGTCGGCCTCGCCCACCGCGCGCTCGACGGCGTCGAGGTTCTGTCCGGTCGCGCCCTTCTCGGGGTCGAACTGAAAACACGTAACGATCATTCCAATAACGGATGACTATAGTGCGGGCACCCTGCCCCGCGTTCACGCCAGCTCAGGTGAGGGGGGTCAGCGTTGTCCACCGCTGTCCCCCGCGTCCTGCGCTGCGTGGTACCGAGTCCAGATGAGGATGGCTCCGCACGGGCTCATCGTCCCGCCGTATTGGGCGGGGATGCCGCCGTGGGCGTACGCCTCGACGGCCTCCACCTCGTCTACGCGGAGGGCCCGGTCGAGGTTGAACATCGGATTCGTTGGGAGCCCGTCCTCTTCCGGCGTCCCCGGGATGGGGCTCCCGAACGAGCGGAGGACGGCTCCGTCCACGACGACCGTCGGCCGGCAGTTCGTCCCGCGCGTAGCGGGGTAGTTGATCGAGGCTACTCGGACGTCGCCTTCGGAGTGGAGCGGGATGAACCCCGGCATCCCGTTGAACAGGTCGCTCAGCACGCGGGGCCGCCGGTCCTCGATCTGCTGGCGGTCGATGAAGCGGCCCTGGCCCTGGCCCTTCCGGCGGTAAAACCCGACCTCGTGGAGCGGCTCGCGCCTCGCCTCCACGGACACGTCCCCCAGCACGTCGAGCGACGGGGCTAGCTCGACGTCGACGATCCGGGCCTCGCCCTCCGCGAGCGCGAGCGAGTCGCCCTCGGCCCGGCCGTACCCAACGGCCGTCACGACGACGCGGTAGGCGCCCGCGCCGGGCGCGCGGAGGAGGTAGCGCCCCGTCGCGTCGGCCGCCGTCGCCGCGACCGTGTCGGCCCCGGCGACGAGCCGGACGGTCGCGCCGGGGACGGGCGCTTCGCCCGTGTCGGTCGCCTCGTAGACGCGCCCGGCGACGCGCTGCGCCAGGGCCTCGGGGGCCGCCAGCAACAGGACGAGGAGCGGGAGCCAGCGTGCCGTCACAGGTCGCCGTCGGGGCGGTAGTCGGAGGGGAGCCAGCGGGCGGCCCGCTCGTCCCAGGCCCAGTAGCCGCTGACGAGGAGCGGGTAGACGCCCCGGCCCGCTCCGGCAAGCTGGCCCGTCCGGAGGTTCACGCGGGCGGCCCCATCGGGCGTCTCGACCCACGAGACCTGGTCGCCCGACCGGCGGCGGACGAGGCGGGGGTCGCGGCCCCGGTTCGCGGCGGCCCGGAACGCCCGCTCCTCCCGCTCGCCCGTGTAGTCGACGCGGAGGTAGAGGGCGGGGTCGGCGGTCAGCACGCCCTCATCAGGGCCGATCCGTCGGAGCACGAGCGCCCCGTCCTCGACCGGGTCGAGGCGGTCCCCGTCGAGCGCCTGCGACGGCGGGAGCCGGTGGCGCGTGTTGGCCCGGTAGACGCGGAACCCACTCCCGGACAGCCGGCCGGCCGCGAGCGTGTGGACGAAGTGGGCGAACGAGCCGGCGTAGGCCCGTCGCCGGGCGGCCGCCCACCGCGCGCGCTCGTCCTCGTCCGTGGGTTCGAGCGGGCGGAAGCGCGCCCAGCCGCGGAACGCGACGGCCTCGCCTGCCAGCGCGAAGTCCGCGAGGTCGTAGGCGACGCGGTAGCCGAGCGCCCGGTTCTCGAACCGGAGCGGCCCCTCGCCCCGGGCGCGGAGGAGCCCGTCGGCCTCCTCGAAGGCGAGGACCTCCGGGTTCAGGAGGCGGACCGCGCGGGCGTCGCGGGAGCCGCCGACGAACGCCCGCCGGAAGCGGTCGAGCTGGCGGAGCCAGGCCGAGCGGTCGCCCTCGACGGTGAGCCCGCCCAGGGCCTCGGTCCGGGGCCGGAGCCGGACGTCGGCCGTCAAGTCGCCCGCGCGCGCGCCGAGCGGCCGGACGCCGGGGGCGTACCCGACGAACGTGGCGACGAGGACGTGCGCGCCGACCGGCACGCCGTCGATCCGGTACGCGCCGGTCCGGTCCGTGACCGCGCCCGCCGTCGTGCCGTCGAGGTAGACGTGGACGCCGGGGAGCGGCTCGCCGGTCTCACCGTCCGTGACGCGGCCGGAGACGGAGCCCTGGGCGCTGGCGGCCGTCGCCAGCGCGGCGAGGACGAAGTGGGCGAGAGGGCGTACCACGTCGGTCCTGCGGTGGACCGTGAGGATACGACGCCCCGGTCTTGACCCCGTTACCTGCCAATCCAAGGAGGGTGGCTAGCAGAACAGGGCGCGCTCGGACAGTCCGCTACAGCCCCAAGCGAAGCGTCCCACCGACGACCGTGAGCCCGTTCCTGTTGTCGAAGAACGAGTGCCCGACCGTCGGCTCGACCGCCAGGAACGCGCCCTCGTCGAACGTGAACTGGAGCCCCACACCGAGGCCTGCCGTCGTGAACGGGTCATCGGCCGTGCGGTCGGTAAAGGGCGTGCTCGCCGTGACCTCCCCCCGCACCACGACGCCGACGGGCCCGGCCTCCCACCGTCCCGCAGCGGTCACGCCCCCCGTCCCGTACACCCCGACTGGCCGGCCGGTGAACACCTCTGCCACAGACAGCCCAGCCGTCGGCCCGAGCCAGACATCCGGGCCCCTCAGGAGGTAGACCGTCCCGCCAAGCCCGAGCGCCGGCACGGCACGGCTCCTGTCCCGTCCTGCCGACGCAAACCCGGCCGACAGATCGACGCTCGGGGTGACGGTCGCGACGCCGTCTACCGCATACGTGTTGATGTCGGTGCCGCCCGTGGACCGCGTGTATCCCAACCCGAGCACGAAGCCGGTCTCGCCGGCGTGGTACAGAGCCTGCGCACTCGCGAGCGGGGTGAGGACGGCGACTAGCAGACAGAGTGTGAACGTTCGCATGGATGAAAGAGCAATGGTAGACGGAGCACACCGCAACACCTATGCCCTTCGGCTGCGCAGTCTCTCAACTTTCGTCCCGCACGCGCTCGGCGAACGCCGTGATCCGGCGGACGGCCTCCTCGATCTCGTCGAGCGCCGTCGCGTACGAGCACCGGAGGTAGCCCGCCCCGCTCGGCCCGAAGGCGTCGCCCGGCACGCACGCGACGTGCTCCTCCTCCAACAGCCGCTGGGCGAAGTCCTCCGACGAGAGCCCGGTCGAGGTGATGTCCGGGAACGCGTAGAACGCCCCCTCGGGCTCGAACGTCGGGAGCCCGGCCGCCCGGAGCCCGTCGACGATCACGCGGCGGCGCTCGTCGTACGCCCGGCGCATGGCCTCGACGTCCGGCTGCGCCTCGCGGACGCCGGCGAGCGCGCCGATCTGCGCGAGCGTCGGCGCGCTCATGACGACGTACTGGTGCGCCTTGTACATCTGGTCCAGGATCGGCTTGGGGGCGCAGGCGTAGCCGATCCGCCAGCCGGTCATGGCGTACCCCTTCGAGAACCCGCCGATCAGGACCGTCCGCTCCCACAGGCCGGGCAGCGTGGGGACCGAGACGTGCCCGGCCTCGTACGCCGCGCCGTAGACGAGCCGGTCGTAGATCTCGTCCGAGAGCACGAACAGGTCGTGCTCGGCGACGACCTCGGCGATGTCCTCCATCGTTCCGCGGCGGAGGACGGCCCCGGTCGGGTTGTTGGGGTAGCCGAGGAAGAGGAGCTTCGTCTTGTCGGTGATCCGCTCTCTGATGTCGTCGGCGGTCACCTGGAAGTCGTTCTCGGCGCGTGTCGGGACCCAGACGACCTTTCCACCGGCGAACTCCGCGAGCGGCCCGTAGCTCACAAAACACGGCTCGGGGATCAGGACCTCGTCGCCGGGGTCGAGGAGCGTGAGCATGGCGATCGTCATGGCCTCCGACGCGCCGACGGTGACGATGACCTCGTTGTCCGGGTTGTAGTCGAGCCCGTAGAGCCGGTCCACCTCGCCGGCGATCGCGCGGCGGAGGTCGAGGAGGCCGAGGTTGGCCGTGTAGCCCGTCCGCCCGGCCTCCAGCCCGGCCTCGGCCGCGTCGATGATCGGCCGGGGCGAGACGAAGTCGGGCTCGCCGATCCCCAGCGAGATCACGTCGTCCATCGTGGCGGCGATCTCGAAAAAGCGCCGGATGCCCGACGGCGGGACCGAGCGGATGCGGTGGGAGAGGCGGCCGGCGAGGCGCTCGGCGGGGGCGGCGACGTCCATGAGGGGCGGGGTGGAGACGAGGTCGAAGGTAGACCCCGGAGGGCGGCCCCGCCCCGCTCTACCAGGGCTATCGCGCCCTCCCTCATCGTCGTTCTGAGCGGAGTGGAGGGCCCCGACAGCGGGCTGAGCCTGTCGGAGGTCCGCCGTCCGAGCCGTAGGCGGCGCCCGTGGGCTGACGGATCCGCGCGGAGGTCCTCCGCTGGCGCTCAGAGTGACGGGTCCCGAAGTGGAGTCGGCGATACCCCCACCCCTGTCCAACCGGCTGGCTCGCTGTGGCCGGCGGGCGGGCGGGGCGAGATTGCGACGTGCCCGCGCGCCACGTCCCCGTCCGCTCGACCGTAGTGTTGGTTGTTGCGCTTGCAATAACGGCCTGCGTCGTCGTGTGGGTCCGTGGCCTGGGCGGCCCCGAGGCCGTCCGAGGGCGGTTCGGGCCGTGGGCCCTTGCCCTGACCGTCCCGGCACACATCGCCACCACGCTCACCCCGCTCGGCGAGGTCGTCCCGTTCGGGGTGGCGAACGGGGCGCTCTACGGGCTCTGGACTGGCGCCGCGCTCAACTGGACGGCCTGGATGGTCGCCGCGACGTGCCAGTACGCCTTCGGCCGGTCGGCCGCGCGCGAGGCGGCGGAGAGCGGTGCACGGCCCCGGTGGCTCCGACGGCTCCCGCTTGGGCACCCCGCCGTCCTCACGTGCGGACGGTGGCTCCCTGGCGGCGGCCCGCTCGTGGACGCAGCAGCGGGCGCGGCGGGTGTCCCATTCGGGAGGGTGATGGCGTACGCTGCGCTCGGGCACGCCCCGCAAGCGCTCGTCATCGCCGCCGTCGGGGCCGGGCTCGTCGTGTGGGGGCGGTAGCGGCCCCGCCCCGCTGGCGGCCGTCGCCCGCGTGTGGCGACTGCGAACCCGGCGCGGAGAATCCCCGCCCGGCCGGCCGCGGTCGGGCCGCCCCGCTAGCTTCCGCGCCCCCCCCCACCCCGATCGCATGGCCGACGCCCCGACCTTCCAGAACTACATCAACGGCCAGTGGGTCGACGCCGCGAGCGGCGAGACGTTCGAGAGCCGGAACCCGGCCCGCCAGTCGGACCTCGTCGGTCACTTCCCCGCCTCGGGGCCGAAGGACGTCGACGCGGCGGTCGCGGCGGCGCGTGAGGCGTTCGACGCCTGGCGGCTCACGCCGGCCCCCAAGCGCGGCGAGGTCCTCAAGCGCGTGGGCGACCTGCTGGCGGAGCGGAAGGCCGAGATCGCCTTCGAGATGACGCGCGAGATGGGCAAGCCCCACTTCGAGACCAAAGGCGACGTCCAGGAGGCCATCGACACGGCCTACTACGCCATGACGATGGGCCGCCAGCTCTTCGGCCACACCGTCCCGTCGGAGATGAACAACAAGTTCAACATGACGGTCCGGCGGCCGCTCGGGGTGTGCGGCCTGATCACGGCGTGGAACTTCCCCGTCGCCGTCCCGACGTGGAAGATGTTCCCAGCGATCCTGAGCGGCAACACGGTCGTGTTCAAGCCCAGCGAGGACGCCCCGCACTCGGGGATGCTCTTGGTGAAGGTGATGGAGGACGCCGGTGTGCCGCCGGGCGTCGTCAACCTCGTCCAGGGCGCCGGCGCCACGGGCCAGGCCATCGTTGAGCACCCGGACGTCGCGGCGATCTCCTTTACCGGCTCGTCGGAGACCGGCGCCAGCCTGGCGCAGCGGGCCGCCCGCGACCACAAGCGGGTGAGCCTCGAGATGGGCGGGAAGAACCCGGCCGTCGTGATGGAGGACGCCGACCTCGACCTGGCGATGGAGGGGCTGATCTGGGGCGCCTACGGCACGGCCGGCCAGCGGTGCACGGCCACGAGCCGGCTCATCGTCCACGAGGACGTCCACGACGAGCTCGTCGAGCGCGTGATCGAGACGGCGAAGGCCCTCCGCCTCGGCTACGGGAACGACGAGGGCGTGGACATGGGCCCGCTCGTCAACCAGAGGGCGCTCGACAAGGTGAGCGGCTACATGGACGTGGCGCGCGAGGACGGCGCGACGATCGCCCTTGGCGGCGCGCGCGCGACGGGCGACGGCCTGGACGGCGGGTTCTTCTTCCAGCCGACGCTCCTGACGGGCGTGACGCGCGACATGCGGGTGGCCCGCGAGGAGATCTTCGGGCCCGTCCTCTCCGTCCTCAAGGTGGGCTCGTTCGACGAGGCGATCTCGGTGGCGAACGACGTCGAGTACGGGCTCTCGTCGGCCGTCTACACGCGCGACGTGGCCCGGGCCTTCCGCGCCCTCCGCGACATCGACGCCGGGATCACCTACGTCAACGGCCCGACGATCGGGGCCGAGGCGCACCTGAGCTTCGGCGGCGTCAAGGCGACGGGGAACGGCCACCGCGAGGGGGGCTGGGAGGTCTACGACTTCTACACCGAGACGAAGACGTGCTACATCGACTTCTCGGGCGGGCTCCAGCGCGCCCAGATCGACAACTACGACGACTAACCCCGCCGGCCGAACCCCGGGGCCCGGCCACCCCGCGGCCGCCGGACGCCGTCGCCGCCCCCGACGGTCCTGCTGGCGGCGGCCGCCGCCAGCGGGGCGCCGCCCTGTCCCACTCGACGCCCGGGCCGTAGTATCGAGGGCGTGCCCGACCTCGTCCGCCTCGTCTACGTCTCCCGACCGGCCCGGCCCCTCGCCGAGCCCGAGATGGACGCGCTGCTCGCCTCGGCGCGGGCGTTCAACGCCCGCCGGGCCGTGACCGGGAGCCTCCTCGTGCTGACCGAAGCGCAGGGCGGGCCCGGCGCCTACGTCCAGTGGCTCGAGGGCCCGGAGGGCAGCGTCGCCGCCGCGTTCCGCCGGATCGTCCGGGACGGCCGCCACACCGACGTCCGCGTCCTCGCCCGCTCGGCCGTCCCCCTCCGGGCCTACGCCGACTGGACGATGCGCCACCAGGTCCTGCCCGGCGAGTCGATCCAGACCGCGCTCGCCCGGTTCGGGATCGCCACCGACGCCTAGCCGGTCTACGGACCCCGTTCCCTCCCCGCACATGGGCCTCTTTTCTCGCTCCGAGCCGGCCACCCACTTCCCGCCTGCCCAGGGCCGCCGGCTCGACGGCACCGACGTCGCGTTCCCCGACGACCTCCCGGCGGACGCGACGCTCCTCGTCGTCCTGTTCCGCGACGACCTCGACCCGCTGGCGGACCAGTGGGCCCGGCTCGGCGCCCGCCTCGCGGACGCCCACGGCGAGCGCGTGGCGGTCGTCGAGGCCCCGGTCGTGAACAAGAAGCTGAAGTTCCTCGGCGGCCTCGCCACGACCGGCATCCGGGGGCAGGTCGAGACCGACGCCGAGCGCGAGCGGACCGTCCCGCTCTACGTCGACGTCAAGGCGTTCCGCAAGGCGCTCGGGCTAAAGGACACCGGCGACGTCTACGCCTTCCTCGTCGCCCGCGACGGCCGGATCGCGTGGCGCGGCGAGGGCGACATCGACCTCGACGAGGTGGGGGCGCTGGAGGCCGCCGTCCTCGGGGTCCTCGACGCCGCCGAGGGCGCCGACGACGCGGGACCGGACGAGCCCGAGGCCGGACCGGCCGCCGACGGAGCGCCGCCGGCCGACGAGCCCGAGCCCGGAGACGGCCCCACGAGCGGACCCGACGAGGACGCGACGCCCACGGTCCCAAACGACGCGCCGGGGGAGGGCCCGCACGCCGCCGAGCTCCGGGACGGTCCGCCCCCGGTCGGCGGGGCGTAGCCTCCGCGTACGCGGGGGGCTGCACCGGCCCGGTGGGGGTGGCCGCCGGGGGACTTCGGCCTCCGGCTGAGGCGCCGGAGCCTCACCGGGCGACGACAGGCGCCCCGGGTGAACGGCGTGCATCCCCTCGGCGGCGGTCCCGTAGGGCGGCCTGTTCACCCCCCCGCAGCCCCATGACCACCGGCACCGTCCACCAGTTCAACCCCACCAAGGGCACGGGCACCGTCTGCTGCGTCGCCGGGACGCTCGTCCCGTTCTCCTCGCGCGGCCGCGACCTCGCCGAGGGCGACCGGGTCTCGTTCCGGCTCGTCGGCGGGATGACCGGGCTCTACGCCCTCGACGTCGAGCGGGCCGGGGCGCCGGCCCGTCATCGCCAGACGGCGACCTCGTCGAGCCCCCTCCGCTCGATGTCGGGGACCCTGGCCCCGGCCGCCGGGTAGCCCACGGGGAAGAGGACGAAGGCGGCCTCGTTGGCCGGCCGCTCGAGGATCTCGCCCAGGAACCGCATGGGCGACGGCGTGTGCGTGAGCGTCGCCAGCCCGGCGTGGTGGAGCGCGGCGATAAAGAGGCCGGCGGCGATCCCGCAGCTCTCCTGCACGTAGTAGTGCTTCCGCTTGGCGCCGTCCGCCCCGCGCCCCCACCGCTGGGCGAACAGGACCACGAGCCACGGCGCCGCCTCGAGGAACGGCTTCCGCCAGTCGGTCCCGAGCGGGGCCAGGGCCTCGCGCCACTCGTCGGACATCCGCCCGCCGTAGCTCTCCCGCTCCTCGGCCTCGGCGGCCTCGCGGATTCGGCGCTTGGTGTCCGCGTCCTGGACGGCCACCCACGTCCACGGCTGCATGTGGGCCCCGCTCGGCGCGGTGCCGGCGGTCGCGATCGCCCGCTCGACGACCGCGCGCGGGACGGGCCGGTCGGAAAAGTCGCGGACCGACCGCCGCCGGGCCATCTCGCGGTAGAACGCCTCGGCCCGGGCGGCCACCTCGGACGGGGGCCGGGCCTCGAACGCGAGCGGGACGGTCGGGTGGGCCACGGTCAGGGAGCGGGGGCGGGGAGGGCGCCGACGCGCCGGGCTGGCGGTCGGCGTCCGCCGGTGGGGCGCTAGCGGATGCGGAACGTGACGACGACGGTCGCGCCGACGCGGTGCTCGCCGCTCCCGCCCATCGCCTCCTCGCGCATCATGGCCTCGAACCCGCCGCCGCCCACCCCGAGCGCCGCCGCCCCGGCCCCGCTCTCGGTCACCTCGACGACCTCGCCGAGCGCGACGCCGGCGGCCTCGGCCACGAGCACGGCCCGGTCGCGGGCGTCGGCGACGGCCTCGCGGAGCGCCCGGCGGCGGAGCGGCTCGTAGTCCTCGACCCCGTACGACACGTTGATCGTCCGGCGCTGGACGGCGAGGAGGTCGTCCTCGCGGTCGGACGAGAGCTCGGCCATGAGCCGCGGGACGAGGTCGAGGTCGTGGACGTAGACGGTGAGCTGGCGGCTCACGGCGAACCCGCCGTCCTCCGACGGGCCCTGCGGCCCGAACCGCTCGCCGTTCTGGGGGCCGACGGACGCCCGGTCCAGGAAGACCTCGTCCTCGGGGACGCCCCGCGCCCGGAGCAGGGCCTGGACGCGCTCGACCTCCTCCTCGTGGCGCCGGAACGCCTCCTCGACCGTCTCGCCCTCGGTCTCGAACGCGACGCTGAGGACGGCCCGGTCGGACGGGACGCGGACCTCCCCGCTCCCGGAGACCATCAGCGTGCGGACCGTGTCGCTCGACGTCGAGAACGTGAACTGGGCCCGCGCCGGCGCGGCCAGGGCGAGGGCGACAAGGGCGGGGAAGACGAGGCGCATCGGGGCCGGGCGGGTGGCGGGGGCCTGGAAGATCGCCCAGGCCGGCCCGCCGATCGGGCCCGTCTGGAACCGGCCGGATGCGGCCTGGTGCGCCCGGCCCCCACCGCGGCACGCGCTCCCACGACGGACCGCTGGGCGGCTCAGGACGACGGGCCGGGGCGCGGCTGCCCGGCCACGAGGCGGGCTAGCCCACGAGCCGGACCGGCATCCAGCCACGGACGGCATTCGTGAGGCGGACGGCGTCGGCCTCGCGGAGGTCGCTCGGGGCGAGGTCGGCCTCGGCCGCGCGCGGCTCGGTGGCGAGGACGTGCGCCCGGAACACGCCGCCGAGCCCGCCGGCCGTGAGC
>CAZDFV010000056.1:0-14943 GCA_964504495.1 uncultured Rhodothermales bacterium | reverse complement strand
TAGCACGGGCGCGGCGGCGAGCCCGAGCGCCAGCCCGCCGAGGACGCCCCAGCAACGGTGGCACAGCGCGAGCGCCACGCCGTCGACGTGCGGCGACCGCCCGGGGAGCTGGTGGCACACGACCGAGAAGCCGTGGCGGACGACGGCGGCCGCCTCGGCGCCCAGCCACGGCGGCGAGGCCGCCAGCATGACGAGAACGCCGACCGTCGCCGTGGCGACGGCCCAGCCGATGGAGACGGGTCGGACGGGGGGCACGGCCGGAACCTACGGCCCCGTCCGCCGTGCCGGTACCCCGCGCGTCGGCGGGCCGGGGGCGGGCTTGACGGCCTCTTAACGGACTCGCGGGGACCCTCGGGGGGGAAGGATGGTTGGAGGACTTGGCACTCTCGGGCGGAGAGTGCTAAGCTCTCCCCGCGGCACCCGCCGCGCCCCAGACCCTCACATCCCAACCCCCACAATGGCAACATCGATCAAGCCGCTCGGCGACCGCGTCGTCGTCAAGCCCGAAGAGGCCGAGACCCAGACCGCCGGCGGCCTCTACATCCCCGACACCGCGAAGGAGAAGCCCCAGCGCGGGACCGTCCTCGCCGTCGGCCCGGGCAAGGTCGAGAACGGGACGAAGGTCGACATGACCGTCTCGGAGAAGGACACCGTCCTCTACGGCAAGTACGCCGGGACCGAGATCCAGCTCAACGGCGACGACGTCCTCATCATGCGCGAGTCCGACATCCTCGGCGTCGTCAACGACTAGAGGGCCCGGCGGCCCCGGCCGCCCCCACCCTTCCCCACTGGCGGCCGCGCCCGCCAGCCGCACCACACGAATCCAAACACACCAATGGCTAAGCAAATCACATTCGACGCCGACGCCCGGAACCAGCTCAAGGAGGGCGTCGACGCGCTCGCGAACGCCGTCAAGGTGACGCTGGGGCCGAAGGGCCGCAACGTCATCATCGAGAAGAAGTTCGGGGCCCCGACCGTCACCAAGGACGGCGTGACCGTCGCCAAGGAGATCGAGCTCGAGGACAAGCTCGCCAACGTCGGCGCGCAGATGGTCAAGGAGGTCGCGAGCAAGACCTCCGACGTGGCCGGCGACGGGACGACGACCGCCACGGTCCTCGCCCAGGCGATCATGAACCAGGGCCTCCGCTCGGTCAACTCGGGCGCCAACCCGATGGACCTCAAGCGGGGCATCGACAAGGCCGTCCGCCAGGTCGTCGAGAACCTCAAGGACCTCTCGCGCGAGGTCGGCGGGAAGGACGAGATCGCCCAGGTCGGGTCGATCTCGGCCAACAACGACAACGAGATCGGCGACCTCATCGCGGACGCGATGGACAAGGTCGGCAAGGACGGCGTGATCACCGTCGAGGAGGCCAAGGGCACGGACACGTCGCTCGACACCGTCGAGGGGATGCAGTTCGACCGCGGCTACCTCTCGCCGTACTTCGTGACCGATCCGGACAACATGGAGGTCGTCCTGGAGGACGCCCTCGTCCTGATCCACGACAAGAAGATCTCGGCGATGAAGGACCTCCTCCCGGTCCTCGAGAAGGTGGCCCAGATGGGCGCCCCGCTCCTCCTCATCGCGGAGGACATCGACGGCGAGGCCCTCGCCACGCTCGTCGTGAACAAGCTCCGCGGGACGCTCCGCGTGGCCGCCGTCAAGGCCCCGGGCTTCGGCGACCGCCGGAAGGCCATGCTCGAGGACATCGCCGTCCTCACGGGCGGGACCGTCCTCTCGGAGGAGAAGGGGTTCAAGCTCGAGAACGCCACGCTCGACACGCTCGGCAAGGCCAAGCGCGTGGTCATCACGAAGGACAACACGACGCTCGTCGACGGCGCCGGCTCGCAGGACCAGATCTCGGCCCGGATCAACCAGATCAAGGCCCAGACGGAGACGACGACCTCGGACTACGACCGCGAGAAGCTCCAGGAGCGGCTCGCCAAGCTGTCCGGCGGCGTGGCCGTCCTCAAGATCGGGGCCGCGACCGAGCCCGAGATGAAGGAGAAGAAGGCCCGCGTCGAGGACGCCCTCCACGCGACCCGCGCTGCGGTCGAGGAGGGGATCGTCCCCGGCGGCGGCGTCGCCTTTATCCGCGCGCTCCCGGCCCTCGACAACGTCGACACGGAGAACGAGGACCAGGAGATCGGCGTGCGCATCGTGCGCCGGGCCCTCGAGGAGCCGCTCCGCCAGATCGTCAACAACGCCGGGCTCGAGGGCTCGGTCGTCGTCCAGAAGGTGAAGGACGGCAAGGACGACTACGGGTTCAACGCCCGGACGGAGGAGTACGGCAACCTCCTCTCGATGGGCGTCGTGGACCCGACGAAGGTGGCCCGGACGGCGCTCGAGAACGCCTCCTCGGTCGCCGGCCTGCTCCTCACGACCCAGACGGTCGTCGTGGACAAGCCGGAGCCCGAGCCCGCCATGCCGGCCGGCGGCGGCGGGATGGGCGGCATGGGCGGCGGGATGGACTTCTAAGTCCCGCGCCTTGACGCACTGGCGGACGCGCTCCGCCAGCGGGGCGGCTCCCTTCGGGGGGCCGCCCTTTTTTTGCCAGTGGCCGTTCCGCTCACTGTTCCCGCCGCGAGGGCGGCACGCCGTACCACCGCCGGAACGCCCGTGTAAACGAGGTCGGCTCGGCGTACCCCAGCCGGGCGGCCACGTCCCCGACGGACGCGACGCCGTCCAAGAGCTGAGCAGACTCCTCGCGGCGGTAGGTGTCGACGAGTTCCTCGTACCGCGTTCCTTCCGCCGCGAGGCGACGCTGGAACGTCCGGAGCGAGAGGTAGAGCGACCGGGCCATCGCTGGGGCCCCGGCTCTCCCCTCCCGGAGCGCGTCGGGGAGCCGGAGCCGGACGGCGTAGGCGACGGGCCGGGCGCTGTAGGTCCGGACGTCGACCCGGCCGGCCAGCGCCTCCAGCGTCGCGTGGAGGGCGGGGTCCGGTCGCGTCAACGGGGCGTCCCACGTGTCCGGAGGGAGGGCCAGCCCGGACCGCGGCCGGCCGAGGTGGACGGGCGCGCCGAACGCCTGCTCGAACGGAGCGACCGGGACGACGTCCGGGTAGGTGAGCTGGACCTCGCGGGGTGCCCCGCTCGGGAGCTGCGGGCGGAACCGGGCGGCGGTGACCGCGAGCGTGAACATGTCGCTCACGGCCGTCGCGGGCGACGGCGCCTCGTTGTGGACCCACACGTGCTCGGGCTCGACGTCGAGCCGGGACACGGGCGAGACGAGGCGGAAGTAGCCGGCGAGCGCCTGGAGCGCGGCGCCGAGCGTCGGCGCGCTGCCGACGAGGTGGTCGGTCAGCCCAAACGCCCCGAACGGGACGGCGGCGCCGACGAGGGCGGGGAGGTGGGGGCGGGGGTCGGCCTCGAGCGCTGCCCGCCACAGCCGGCCGAACGCCCCGTCGGGCACGACGGCGAACGGGTCTCGCGGCAGGTCGGCCGGGACCCCGACCGCGCGAGCGAGGGCGGCAGCGTCGAGGCCGACGGCGCTGAACCCGCGGAGAACGGCGTGGAGGGTCGTTGCGGGGACCATGAGGGGGGACGAGTGGCACTCAATGACAGGATAACGACGTGTGTGGACAGGCTCCCCCGCCGGCCGACGGCTAGGCTTCGGCCCCGCCGCCCCACTCCAGCCATGCGCTGCGCCTCAGCCCTCTGTCTCTTCGGTCTCTCCGCTACACTCGCCGCGTGCGCGGGGCCCGAGGCGGCGCCCTCGGAGACCGCCATGAGGAGCACCGCCGCGCCGCCCTTGACAGCTGCCGACCTCCGCCTCCCCGAGCCCCGCTCGGCCCGGCGGTCGGACTCGGGCCTGGCCCAGATGGCGAGGCAGACGTTCTGGGATGCGTTCTACGCCAGCGACTACGGGGCCCTCGACCGAGTCACGTTCCTCCTGACGGCCGCCTACCTCGAAAACCCGCGCGACCCCGAGCTCACCCTCCTCCTCGCCCACGCCCACCTCTGGCGCGTCTCCGAGCGGCGGCGGCTTGCCGAGCCGGACCCGACGGTCACCGACCACCTTGCCCTCGCCGAGGCGTACTTCGAGGAGGCGTACCGGCTCGCCCCCGACGACCACCGGATCGTCGGGTGGCTGGGGAGCGTGCGGATGCCGCTCGGCGGGCTCCGCCAGGACTCCGTCCTCGCACGCGAGGGGTACGACCTGCTCGAGGAGGCGGTCCGTCGGTACCCCGAGTTCAACCACTTTACGGCCGGGTTCTCGCTCGGCGGGCTCCCCGCCGACGACCCCCGGTTCGAGGCCGCGCTCGGGCACCTGTGGGCCAACGTCGACGCGTGCAGTGGCGTCCGGGCCGGCGACGCGCTCGACGACGCCTCGGTCTACGACCTCGCCGTGCGGACGGACGTGTCGTGCGGGAACACGGCGAAGGCGCCCCACAACTACGAGGGGTTCATGCTGACCCTCGGCGACCTGCTCGTCAAGGCCGGCGATCCCGACCGGGCCCGGGCGGTGTACGGGCGGGCCCGGCTCTCGCCGGCGTACGACGAGTGGCCGTACCGGGACAAGCTGGAGCAGCGAGTGCTGAGCGCGGACGAGGCGGCCGCCCTGTTCGCACAGGCGCGAGCCCCCGACAGCGACGTCGAGGAGCCGGAGATCCTGTTCGGTTCGGCGTACTCGTGCGCCGCGTGCCACCAGCGATGACCTGGAGAGTCGTCGGAGACGGGCCGGCGCCCGAGCCCATCGGACTGGCCGGCGGCATGGACCCCTGCCTGGCGGCCCGCTGGCGGACGCGCCCCGCCAGCCCGGGGCGGCCCTCCTCACGAGGGGCCGCCCTTCACCTTGCGCTGCACCCTGTGTCATCCTGAGCGGGGCCGCGCAGCGGCGGAGCCGAAGCGTCTCGACGCGAGCCGCTCACGCTGGCAGCACCGGCGTCTACAGCTGAAACATCCCGTCGAGATCCTTCGCTGACGCTCAGGATGACAGGATGGGCGGACGGCGCACCGGGCACGGGTGGTAGCTCTCTGCGAGGAGCCCTCGGCCGGTGGGGCGCGCTGCCGGCGGGGCGAGTTCGCGGGGGCTTTGCCGAAAGGGGACGCCCTGGACGCCGCCCGCGCGTTCGTCGGGTACGTCCCCGCCGCCATGACCCGCCCCTCCGTCGCGCCCGTCGGATTCCGCCGCCTCGCCTGGGGCGTCCTCGGCTACACCGTCCTCGTGATCCTGTGGGGCGCCTTTGTCCGCGCGTCGGGGTCGGGGGCCGGGTGCGGCGACCACTGGCCGCTGTGCAACGGCGAGGTTGTCCCGACGTCGCCGACGTTCAACACGGCCGTCGAGTTCGGGCACCGGGTCACGAGCGCGCTCGCCGGGCTGGCGGCACTCGTGCTCGCGTGGGCCGCGTTCCGGGCCACGCCGCGCGGGTCGCCCGTGCGGAAGGCGGCGCTCTGGTCCCTGTTTTTTATGGTGACGGAGGGGGCGATCGGCGCCGCGCTCGTCCTGTTCGAGTTCGTCGCCTACAACCCGTCGATCGGGCGGGCCTACTGGATGGCGGCCCACCTCGCCAACACGTTCCTCTTGCTCGGCGCCCTCACGCTCACGGCGTGGTGGGCCGAGGGCGGCAGCGTCCCCCGCCTCCGGGCGGACCGGCGGACCGCGTGGGTCGGCGCGGCCCTCGTCGCCACCCTGATCCTCGGGGCCGGCGGCGCGGTCACGGCGCTCGGCGACACGCTCGTCGTCGGCGGCGGGCTCGACCCCGAGACCGACCCCGTCGTCGGGGCGCTCGTGGCCGCGCGCGTGTTCCACCCGACGATGGCGTTCGTCGCGCTCGGCGTCCTCGCCGGCGCGGTCGTCGCCAGCCGGCCGGCCGGGCCGCGCGTGACGCAGATGGGGATGGCCGTGCTCGGCCTGTTCGTGGCCCAGATGGGGCTCGGCGCGCTCAACGTGTGGCTGATGGCCCCGATCTGGATGCAGATCGTCCACCTCCTGGTGACGGACGTGATCTGGGTCGGGCTCGTCGTGTTCGCGGCCGAGGCGCTGGCGGCGCCCGTGGCCGAACCGGCGGAGGCGGCCGTGCCGGTCGGCACGTAGAATCCAGCGCGTGGAGCGCGGCACGTGGGGGGGCAGACCCACGTTCTACGTCCCCCTCCCCAGCCCCATGTGCCTCCTCCTGTTCGCGTGGCAAGCGCATCCGCGCCACCGGCTCGTCGTCGCCGCCAACCGCGACGAGGTCTACGAGCGCCCGGCCGCCCCGCTCAGCCCGTGGGACGACGCGCCGGACGTGCTCGCCGGCCGCGACCTCCGCGCGGGCGGCACGTGGATGGGCCTCACGTGCGACGGCCGCTGGGCCGCCCTCACGAACGTCCGCGACCCGCTGAACCCGCGGCCGGCCACGCGCTCGCGCGGCGCCCTCGTCGCCGACTACCTCACGGGCCCCGGCTCAGCCGCCGAGACGGCCGCCCACGTCCACCGCCAGCGGGACGCCTACGACGGGTTCAACCTCGTCCTGGCCGACGCCGAGGCCGCGTGGGCCGTCTCTACGCGAGCCGACGCGCCTGACCGGCTGGCGCCCGGCGTCTACGGCCTCTCGAACGACCGGCTCGACACGCCCTGGCCGAAGGTCGAACGCGGGAAGGCCGCGCTCGCAGACGCCCTGGGCGAGGGTTCCGTCGACCCGGACCGGCTGCTAGCGCTTCTCCGCGACGACGCCGTGCCGCCCGACGACGCCCTCCCCGACACCGGCGTCGGGCTGGAGTGGGAGCGCCGGCTGGGGTCGGTGTTTATCGCGACCGAGGACTACGGCACACGCGTGAGCACGGCCCTCGTCCTGAACGCGGACGGCTCCGGCGTCGTCGCGGAGCGGACGTGGCTTCCGGGCGGCGTCGAGGGCGAGACGCGGCGCGAGACGCTCAGCGCAGCCAGAACGAGATGGGGAGGGTGAAGGCCTCCCCGACCGGCTCCCCGTCGACGACGCCGGGCACGAACCGCGCGTCCGCGATCACCTCGAGCACGCCTTCCGTCAGCCCCCCCGGGAGCCCGCTCACGACCTCCGCACAGCGGACGCGGCCTTCGGCGTCGGTCGTAAACCGGGCGATCACCTGACCGGCGATGCCGGCCCGTCGCGCCGCGTCGGGGTACGGGACGCGGCGCTGGAGCCCTTCGAGCCCACCGACCAGCTTCGGGAGCCGGTCGTAGCCCGAGCTGTCGCCCTCGGCGTCCGCCGCGAATCGGGGGGGTGGGAGCGGCCACGTCTCCGCGGCTGGGCAGTCGTCGGCCGGGGCGGGCGCCCGCGCCTGTGCGAGGACCGCGCCGGCGAGCCCTCTCCCCGCCGCCTCGCCGACCACGAGCAGGGGGAGGTGCGTCCAGGCGTCCCAATCGCGCGGGACGTACGCGTACGTCAGACCGACTTCCGTCCCTCCGCCCCTGCTGCGGGCGACGACCGTGAGGACGCCGTCGTTGCCGCCCGACGGCTCGCGGGCTACGAACCCGCTCGGCGTGGACGAGACGCTGGCGACCTCGGGCAGCGCGCGGGCCGCCTCCTCGAGGGCCTGGAGGACTGGCTCGGGGGCGGACGGGTACGTCGCCGTGAGCGTGGTGGCGTTGCGGACCGGTTCGTAGCTCAGCCCAGCACATCCGGCCAGCAGCAGGGCGGCACCGAGCGCGAGGAGGCGGGTCACGTGCTGGACGCCCCCCCCGCGACTTCGCCCTTGAACCGCTCCGCGAGCGCGTCGGCGGCCTCGGGGCTGGCGGCCTCGGTGTAGACCCGGAGGATGGGCTCGGTGTTCGACGCGCGGACGTGGGCCCAGCCCTCGTCGAGGTCCACCTTCACGCCGTCCTCGGTCGAGACGCGCCCGCCGGCGTAGCGGGCCGCCAGCCCGGCGAGGAGGGCGTCGGCGTCCACGTCGTCCGTGAGCGGCAGCTTATGCTTGGCGATGTGGTAGCTGGGGAGCGACTGGCGGATCTCGCTGAGCCGCTTCCCGGTCTCGGCCAGGTGCTGGAGGACGAGGGCGACGCCGACGAGGGCGTCCCGGCCGTAGTGGAGGTCCGGGAGGATCACCCCGCCGTTCCCCTCGCCCCCGATCACGGCCCCGGCCCGCTGCATCGCCCGGACCACGTGGACCTCGCCGACCGGCGACCGGACGACCTCGACGCCGTGCCGGGCCGCCACGTCCTCAATCGCCCGGCTGGACGAGAGGTTCGTCGCCACCGGCCCCCTCTTCTTGCCGAGCAGGAAGTCGGCGGCGACCACCTGCGTCAGCTCCTCGCCGAAGAACTCGCCGCCGTCGGCGACGAACGCCAGCCGGTCGGCGTCGGGGTCCACGACGACGCCGAGGTCGGCGCCGGCCTCGGCCACGCGGCTCGTGATCTCGTCCAGGTGCGCAGGGAGCGGCTCCGGGTTGTGGGCGAAGCGGCCCGTGACCTCGCCGTTCAAGACCTCGACGCGCCGGACGCCGAGGGCCTCCAGCATGGCCGGGATGGCGAACGCCCCGACCGAGTTGATCCCGTCCACGACGACGTGGAAGTCGCGCTGGCGGATCGCCTCGGCGTCGACGTACGGGAGGTCCAGGATCTTCTGGACGTGGTACGGGAGGAGGTCGTCGGTCTCGTATCCGCCCAGATCCTCGTAGCCGACCGTGTGCGCGGCGACGTCCTGCTCGGCCAGGTCGAGGACGGCGGCGCCCTCGTCGGGCCCGAGGAACTCGCCGTTCCCGTCGAGCAGCTTCAGGGCGTTCCACTCGGCCGGGTTGTGGCTGGCGGAGAGGATGACGGCCCCGTCGGCGTCGTGCTTGAGGACGCCCATCGCCACGCTCGGCGTCGTCGCCTGGCCCCCGTCGATCACGTCGCACCCGGCGGCCTGGAGCGACGCGGTGACGAGCCGGGCGCAGACGTCGCCCGTGACGCGCCCGTCGCGGCCGACGACGACGCGCGGGCGGCCCTCGCCCTGCTGGCGGAGCCACGCGCCGAAGGCGGAGGCGTAGCGGACGAGGGCGGCGGCGTCGAGGCCGTCGCCGAAGACGCCGCGGATGCCGGAGACGGAGGCGATGAGGGGCATAGGGGTTCGGGGTTCGGGGTTCGGGGTTCGGGGTTCGGGAAGATGAGCGGCAGGCGGCAGGCGGCGCCAGCGAGCGGGGGTAAATGCGGGTGGAGAATGGGGAAGGCTCCCGTCTGTGACCTGTAGCCGGGGCCTGCGTCTGCCCGCCCCCTCCAGGGGGCTCCCCGCGGAGCGGGGTGGGGGTGTCGTACTGGGCACCAGAGCACGGCGACACTCTCCGTCGGTGCCCCCGGCGTCTCCCCCAAAGGGGGACGCACGCCCGGCTGGCGGAGACTCGGCGCCGGCGGGGCCGTCCGCCAGCGGCGCGCGTGCGCGCGTGCGGATTCTCCCCTTTCCCCGTGCGCGCGGCGTCCTCAACCCCTTCTCTTAGCATCTTGATGAAACGGGGCGCCGCTCGCGCGTTTCCTTCCGCCACCCCCCGGGCCCCATGCCGTCCTCCGCCGTCTCGACCCGCGCTGCCCCGGCCGACGCCGTCGGCCCGCTGCTCGCCGACTACCGGGAGCTGCTGAAGCCGGGGATCACGGCGTTCGTCGTGGTCATGGCGGCGGCCGGGTACGTGCTCGCGGCGCCGGGCCCGCTCGACTGGCTCGCCCTCGTCGGGCTCATGGCCGGCACGGCGCTGACGGGCGGGGGCGCCGGCGCCCTGAACCACGTGGCCGAGCGCGCCCACGACGCTCGGATGGCCCGGACCGCGAACCGCCCGCTCGCCACGGGCCGCCGCGGGGCCGGCGCGGCGACCGCCTACGCCCTCCTCTGCGTGGCGCTCGGGACCGTGGCGCTGGCGGCGACGACGAACCGGCTGACGACCGGGCTCGCGCTCCTCACCGTCGTCCTCTACATCGCCGTCTACACGCCGCTCAAGCGGCGGACGGTCCACAACACGCTCGTCGGCGCCGTGCCGGGCGCGCTCCCGGCGCTCGGCGGGGCGGCGGCGGCGACGGGTGCGCTCGACGCGACGGGGTGGTCGCTGTTCGCCATCCTGTACCTCTGGCAGCTCCCGCACTTTTTCGCCCTCGCCTGGATGTTCCGCGCCGACTACGAGAGCGGCGGGTTCCGGATGCTCCCCTCGGCCCCGAACGGGGTGCGGCGGACGGCCCGGGTGGTCCTCGCGGCCTCGCTCGCGCTCCTCCTCGCCGGCGTGCTCCCGGCCGCGGTCGGCGAGGCCGGCCCGCTCTTCCTCGGCGGGATGGGGCTGTTGGGGACGGCGTTCACGCTCCCGGCCTTCTCGTTCTACGCCGAGCCCAGCGACGAGCGGGCGCGGCGGCTGCTCTTGGCCTCGATCGCCTACGTCCCGGCGTTTTTCGTCCTCGTCGTCCTCGACTTCCTCGTCCGCTGATGGACGGGGAGCGCCGCGCCCCGCTGGCGCCGGCCGCCAGCGGCGCCGGGTCCTCAGTGTGTCATCCTGAGAGGCTGTTCGGGTTCGGGTCTGGGGCCGACCCCGCCCGCTGGAGGGGGCTCCCCGCGGAGCGGGGTGGGGGTGTCCGCCCGACCGCCCCGCCCGCCCGGACACCCCCCGCCCGCTGGCGCGGTCACCTCCCTCAAGGGAGGAGGAAAACCCGAACAGCCTCTGAGCGGAACGAAGGACCTCGACGTGGTGCGCCCGTCGGTTGCACCGGCGCCTACGCCCTGGAGGGTCGGCGTTGAGATCCTTCGCCGACGCTCAGGATGACAGGGGCCGGGCGGTGGGCGTCGAGCTTCCCCGTCCTGAGACGACACCCGTGCTCCAAGTTGACGGGCTGGCCCACCGCTACGGCGAGGTGCCGGCGCTCCGGGGCGTCACGTTCGCGGTCGGGGCCGGCGAGCGGGTCGGGCTGCTTGGGGCGAACGGGAGCGGGAAGACGACGCTGCTCCGGGCCGTCTCGACGCTCCTCGCCCCCGACGCCGGCCGGGTCGTCGCGGCCGGGCACGACGCGGCGCGCGCGCCCGACGCCGTCCGCCGGAGCCTCGGCGTCGTGTTCCAGTCGGCCGCGCTCGACGGGGCGCTGACGGTGCGGGAGTCGCTGGAGCTCCAGGCGGCGCTCGTCGGCCTGGGCCGGGCCGAGACGCCGGGGCGGATCGACGCCCTCCTCGCCGACCTCGGGCTGGCGGGGCGCGCGGGCAGCCGGGTCGGCACGCTCTCGGGCGGGCTGGCGCGGAGGCTGGACCTCGGGCGCGGCCTCCTCCACCGCCCGGCCCTCCTCCTCCTTGACGAGCCGACGGGCGGTCTCGACCCGATTGCCCGGGCCGACGTGTGGGACCTGCTCGACGGGCAGCGGGCCGGGGGCTCGGCCCAACTCGTCGCCACGCACCTGATGGACGAGGCCGAGCGGTGCGACCGCGTCGTGGTCCTCGACCGGGGGCGCGTCGCCGCGCTGGGGGCGCCGGCCGCCCTCAAGGCCGAGATCGGCGCCGACGCCCTCTGGCTGGACACTGACGACGCGCTCCGCCTCGCCGCCGCGCTTCAGACCGAGGGGCACGACGCCCGGGCGGTCGGGGGCCGCGTGCTCGTCGCCAGCCCGGCGCCGGCGGGCCTCCTCCCCGCCCTCTACGCCCGCCCCGACGTCCGCGGCGCGGCGGTCAAGGAGCCGACGATGGACGACGTGTTCCGCGTCGCCACTACGGGCGCCGCCGAGACGGTCGAGGCATGACGCGCGCCGCCCTCGCCCTCTGGCGCCGCGAGGTGCTCGGGTTCGTGCGGGACCGAGCGCGCGTGGCCGGCGTCGTTGCCCAGCCGGTCCTGTTCTGGCTCCTGTTCGGGTTCGGCTTCGAGGGCGCCGTCCGCGTGCCGGGCTCGGAGGCGTCGTACCTCCAGTACCTCCTCCCGGGGGCCGTCGCCCTGACGCTCCTGTTCACGGCGATCTACGCGACGATCTCGGTCGTCGAGGACCGCCAGTCGGGCGTGCTCCAGGCGGCGCTCGTGGCCCCACAGCCCCGGCTCGCCCTCGTCCTCGGCGTCGTTCTCGGGGGGACGACGCTGGCCGTCGGACAGGGCGCGCTCGTGGCGCTGCTCGCGCCGACCGTCGACCTCACCCCCGGGATCGGGGGCGCGGCCGTGGCGCTGGCGGCCGCCGTCCTCCTCGCCGTCACGTTCACGGCGCTCGGGTTCGTGTTCGCCTGGCGGCTGAAGACGACGCGGGCGTACCACGCCGTCATGAACGTGCTGCTCATCCCGATCTGGCTGTTGTCGGGCGCGTTCTTCCCCCTGTCCGGAGCGCCGCCGCTCCTCCAACTGGTCATGCGCCTGAACCCGGCGACGTACGGCGTGGCCCTCCTCCGGCACGGGCTGCACGGGCTCCCGGAGAGCATCCCGGGCACGACGATTGGCGCAGGCTTGGCGGCCCTCGTTAGCGCTACGTTCGCCGCCCTCCTGCTGGCGCTCGCCGCCGCCACGGCCCGGCGCCCCCTCTACTAGCCCGTGCGCACTGCCCTCGCCGCTGCCCTCTGCCTCCTCGCCGCCGCCGCGTCCGCCCAGGACGCCGCCGTCCGCCAGCCCGCCGAGGCGGCCACGGCGCCACCCGGCGATCTCGCGGAGGACGCCCGCCTCTTCGCCGCTGCCGTCCAGACGGGCGACCCCGAGGCGGCCGCCGCTCTCTTCGACGCCGAGGGCTACTTCGAGCGCGCCCTCGCGGACCTCGACCCCGCCTACGCCGAGGGGGTCCGACGGGGGGCGGAGGGGGCCGTCTCGTTCCCGGAGCAGGTCGCGGCCGAGGTCGCGGCCGGCGGGTCGTACGCCTTCCTCCGCCTCGCCGAGCGCGGCGGGGAGCCCCGGGCCCGGTTCCGGTTTGTCGACGCGGGCGGCGGGCTGAACTACCACGACGTCCTCCTCGTGCGGGGGGCGGACGGGGTGGGCCGGTTCCGCGACGTCTACACGTTCACCGGGGGCGAGGACCTGAGCCGGAGCGTCCGCCGGCTCCTCGGCGGGTACACCGGGGCGTCGGGCGGCCCGCCGGGCCCGCGCGGCCTCCGGATCGCGGAGCTGACGGCGGCGGCCCAGCGCGGGGACCACTGGACCGTCGTCGAGACGTACCCGCGGATCGAGCCGCGCGACGAGGACGCGAAGCCGCTCCTCGTCCTCTACCTCACGGCCGCCGCCGCCGTCTCGCCAGCCGACTACACGAAGGCCCTCGAGCTCTTCCAGCGCGACTTCGCCGGCGACCCGACGGCCGACCTCGTCCTCATCGACCGGCACTACCTCCGGGGCGACTTCGACGGCGTCCTCGCGGCCGTCGACCGGCTCGACGCCGGCGTCGGGGGCGACCCCTACCTCGACCTGTACCGCGCCCGCGCCCACCTCGACGCCGGGCGGCTGGACGAGGCGCAGGCCGCCGCCGACCAGCTCGCCGCGTCGCTCCCCGACGTCGCCGACGTCCTCTTCCTCCGGCTCGACGTGGCGGTCGTGCGGGGGGACTACGCGGCGGTCACGGCCCTCATGCTCCGGCTCGAGCGGGAGTTCGCGTTCGAGTTCGCCCCGGAGGTCCTGAAGCGCGACCCGCTGTGGGCCGGGTTCGTGGCCTCGCCGCAGTACAAGGTGTGGGCCGCCGAGCGCCGGCGCTGAGGCCCACCGCGAAGCCGGCGCTCGACGTCGGGCGGGCGACGCGCGCCGCCAGCCCGGCGCGCCGGGGTTCGCCCTAGCTCTGCGGGGCGTCGAACCCCGAGGGCCGGGGCGAGCGTTGGGCCCGGTATGCCCCTCTCCGTGCTCTCCCGGCGGCTCCTCGCCGTCCTCGTCGCCGTCGCGACCGTCTGGTTCCTGATCGAGTCGCGGCCGGTGACGATGCCGCTCGCGTTCGCCCTCTTTTTCGCCGTCCTGTTCGAGCCCGTCCGCCGCCGGCTGGCGGACGTAATGCCGCAGGCCGCGGCCGTCGGGCTCACGTTCCTGCTGGCCGTGGCCGTGCTCGCCCTGTTCGGGTGGGCCGTCTACGCCGCCGCCGACCAGGCCGTGACCGGCCTCCAGGACTACGGCGACGAGTTCGAGCGGCTCCGCGGGCGGGTCCAGGCGTTCCTGGCCGACGCGGGGCTCGGGGGCTCCGCCGGGGGGGGGGCCGCAGACGGGGCCATCCGCGGCGTCGCCCGGACGCTCGTGGGCGACGTGTGGTCGGTCCTGGGGTACACCGTCCTCGTCTACGCGCTCCTCGCGCTCGCGCTCTCGGAGGTGCCGGCGTGGGGGCACAAGCTCCGCACCCGGTTCGACCACCCGATCCCCGGCGACGTGCTCGACACGACGGGGCGGATCGCGGGGCAGGTCCGGCGGTTCGTCGTCGTCCAGGCGTTCACGAGCGTGCTGACGGGCGTCCTGACCGGCCTGTTCTGCTGGCTCGTGGGCGTGGACCTCGCGTTCACGTGGGGGCTCCTGGCCGGCGTCCTCAACTTCGTCCCGACGGTCGGGAGCATCGCGGCCGTCGTCCCGCCGACGGCGTTCGCGCTGTTCCAGTTCGGGCTCGGGTGGGAGCCCGCGGTCGTCCTGCTCGGGCTGGCGGCCATCCAGCTCGTCCTCGGGGCATACGTCGACCCGAAGCTCCAGGGCCGCTACCTCGAGCTCTCGGCGTTCGTCGTGCTCGTCGCCATCACGTTCTGGGCGTGGGTGTGGGGCATCCCCGGCGCCTTTATCGCCGTCCCGCTCACGGCCGCCGTCGTCGTCGCGTTCGGGGAGTTCGAGGGGACGCGGTGGCTCCACCGGCTCCTCACGCGCGACCGGCCGCCCGGTGAGACGGAGCCGGCGTGAGCCCGGAGGTCGTCCAGTGGGTGGCGGCGTACGGGGCCGTCGGGCTGTGCGCGGCGGCGTTCGTCGGCGCCACGCTCATTCCGGTCTCGTCGGAGGCCGCGTTCGTGGCGGCCGTCGCGGCCGGGCTAGCGCCCGCGACGGCGCTTGCGTGGGCGACGGCCGGGAACACGGCCGGGTGCCTCGTCAACTACGCCGTCGGGCGGCTGGCGCGGGACGGCGTCGGCGGGCGGCTGGGCCCGTCGCGCGGG
>CAZDFV010000055.1:0-15313 GCA_964504495.1 uncultured Rhodothermales bacterium | reverse complement strand
GGTGGGTCGAGCCGGCCGAGGCCTACCCCGACGGCGTGGCCGCGCCGACGCTCGGGCTCGTCCAGGCGCCCGTCCCGCTCCCCGACGCCGACGGCCTCCCCCCGCTCCGCGACGTCGGGATCGAGGAGCTGTTCAGTCTGGAGCCGGGCGAGGCCGCGCGCGTCCGCGAGGCCCTTCAGCCTGCGCCCCGGGACGGCCGCCAGCCGCCCGACCCATCCCCCTGACCGATGGCTGAAGAGCTCTCTGGCAAAAAGAAAACGGCCATCGTCGTCGGCATCCTGGCCGCGGCCGGGCTCGGCGTCTACCTCCTCATCAGCTCGAAGAGCACGCCGGAGCCGCAGGAGCCGCCGCCGTCGTCCCCGCTCGTCCAGACCGAGCCGGTCCAGATCCGGTCGGGCGCGATCACCGTCACGGCGGCCGGGACCGTCCGCCCCCGCGCCGAGGTCGGCCTCGCGCCGCAGGTCTCGGGGCGCGTCGTCTCGGTGAACCCGGCGCTCAAGTCGGGCGGCGTCGTCCGCCGGGGCGAGACGCTGTTCCGGATCGAGCAGGCCGACTATCGGAACGCCGTCGAGCAGGCCCGGGCCGACGTGGCGCAGCAGGAGGTCTCGGTGCTCCGGGCCGAGGAGGAGGTCCGGCTCGCGCGCGAGGAGTACGACGCGTTCCAGGAGCTCGAGGCCGCGCGGAACGACGTGACGGTCGTGGACGAGGACGACTACGCCGCCCGGTTCGTCCCGCCCGGCGGGCTCCGCGACGACGCGCGGCGGGGCGTCGGGGCCGGCGAGCCCAGCCCGCTCCTGTTCCGCGAGCCCCAGCTCCGGGCGGCCGAGGCTGCGCTCCAGCGCGCCCAGGCCCGGCTGGAGGACGCCCGCCTCCAGCTCTCGCGGACGACGGTCGCGGCCCCGTTCACCGGCGTCGTCCGCAGCGAGTCGGTCGACGTCGGCTCTACGGTCTCGCCGGGGCAGTCGGTCGTCACGCTCTACGCCGCCGACGCGCTCGAGGTCGTCGTCCCGCTCTCGGACGAGCAGGCCGCCCTCATCCCGACGCTGTTCTCGTCGGCCGGCCGGGCGCCCGTCCTCGTCACGACCGTCTACGGCGGGGCCACGTTCGGCTGGCGCGGCGTCGTCGACCGGGCCGAGCAGGCCGTCGACGCCGAGACGCGGACGATCGACGCGGTCGTCCGGGTGCCGGAGCCGCTCACCGGCGCGCGGCCCGTCGACCTCGGCCGCCGCGAGGCCGAGCTGGGCGACGGGACGGACCTCGTGGCGAGCGGGGCCCCGCCGCTCCTGGTCAACGAGTTCGTCGAGGTCCAGATCGACGGGGTCGAGCTGGAGCGCTACGCCGTCGTCCCGCGCCGGGCCCTCCAGCGGGGCGACCGCGTGTTCGCCGTCGAGCAGGACTCGCTCCTGGCGATCGTGGACGTGACCGTGATCCAGCGGGTCGGCGAGGAGGTCCTGGTGCGGGGCGACGGGCTCCGCGAGGGCCAGCCCGTCATCGTGAGCGGGGTCGAGGCGCCGGTCGACGGGATGACCGTCCGGCTGGCGAGCCGCGTAAACGGCGGCGGGTCGGGCGGCCCGTCCGGCGGGCCGGCGAGCGCCCGCGCCGACCGCCAGCACCGTCCCGTGGCCCAGCTCCGCCCCTCCCCGCCCGCCGCCCCTCGACGACGCGGTGCCCCGCCCGCTGCGGCGAGGGGTCCAGATCCTGTCATCCTGAGGAGCGCAGCGACGAAGGATCTCAGCGCGGGTCGTCCAGGACGTAGGCGTGGACACCTCGCACAGAATCAATCCATGCAAGATCAAGAGGTTTTCCGTCCTCCCAGGACTGCCAGCCGGTCCGGTCCCCTTCGTGGGAACTGGCGAAGGAAGGGGTTCACCACCGAACGCCCGTCTCCCCTCCCCGTCATCCCCGCAGAGGCGGGGATCCAGGACGCCAGGGGCACGTCGGCGCTCGCTACTCTGGATTCCCGCCTCCGCGGGAATGACTCCGGAAGGGGCTACTACATACGGCTGCATGAGCGCCTTTCCCTACCAGTCTCCTGGAGAGGGGGGGTCTACATGGCCGATCGAACGATGCACCGGGACCCGGGCTGGCGGCCGTTGCACACGGAACCTCGTGCGGTCGCACGGGGACGGACGCACCGCGCCGAGGTCCTTCGCTCCGCTCAGGATGACGGGGTGACGCGGAGACGGGTCGCAGCGACCCCCTCCCCCTAACGATGGCCGACGCGCGCGACCACGGCGACCTCCCCGAGGACCCCGAGCGGGCCCACGGCGGGCTGGCGGAGGACCCGGACCCCGTCGCCCAGGACGACGACGACCGCCAGTCGGACGACGAGCGCGACGACGAGGACCAGCGCGACGACGAGGGCCGCCACAGCGGCGGGCTCCTCGAGCGCCCCGTCGGCTACATGGCGCGGAACGGGGTCGCCGCCAATCTCCTCATGGTCGGGCTCGTGGCGGCCGGGCTGTTCGCGCTGCTCCAGATCGTCATCGAGGTCTTCCCCGAGTTCAGCCTCGACGCCGTCCAGATCACCGTCACGTACCCGGGCGCCACGCCGGAGGAGGTCGAGGAGTCGATCGTCGAGAAGATCGAGGAGCAGGTCGAGTCGGTCGAGGGCGTCAAGGAGATCCGGGCGACGGCGGCCGAGGGCGTCGCGAACGTGACCGTCGAGCTCAACCGGACGGTCAACGTGGGCCGGGCGCTCGACGACATCAAGTCGCAGATCGACCAGATCCAGACGTTCCCGGCCGAGGCCGAGGAGCCCGAGGTCCGCGAGCTCACGAACCGCCAGAGCGTGATGCGGATCGCGATCTACGGCGACGCCGAGGAGCGGGCGCTCAAGGAGATCGCGTACCGGGCCGAGGAGGAGCTGAGCCAGTTGAGCGCCGTCTCGTACGTCCAGACGAGCGCGATCCGCAACTACGAGGTCTCGATCGAGGTCTCGGAGCGGGCGCTCCGGGCGTACGGGCTCTCGCTCCCGCTCGTGGCCCAGCGCGTCCGCCAGTCGAGCCTCGACCTCTCGGCCGGGTCGGTCGAGACGAGCGAGGAGGAGGTCCGCGTGCGGACGCTCGGCCAGAACTACACGCAGCAGGAGTTCGAGGACATCGTCCTCGTCGCATCCACCGACGGGGCCACGGTCCGGCTCGGCGACATCGCGACCGTCGAGGACGCCTTCGCCGACACCGACCTCGTCACGCGCTACAACGGCCAGCCGGCCGCCTTCGTCGAGGTCTACCGGACGTCCGACGAGCGGGTGCTGGACGTGACCGGGGCCGTCGACGACTACCTCGAGAACGACCTCGCCCCGTCGCTCCCGCGCGGCGTCGAGTACGAGGTGTGGGAGAACGACGCCGAGATCCTCCGCGACCGGATCCGCCTCCTCCTCAAGAACGCGGCGATTGGCCTCGCCCTCGTCTTCCTCGCACTGACGCTGTTCCTGAACCTCCGGCTCGCGTTCTGGGTGGCCGTCGGGCTCGGCGTCTCGTTCGTCGGGACGCTGGCGGTCATGCAGTGGCTTGGCGTCTCGATCAACCAGATCTCCCTCTTCGGGTTCATCCTCGCGATCGGCATCGTCGTCGACGACGCGATCGTGATTGGGGAGAACGTCTACGCCGAGCGCGAGCGCGGCCTGAGCGGCGTCGACGCGGCCGTGAAGGGGGCCACGCGGATCGCCGTGCCCGTCGTGTTCGCCGTCCTCACGACGATGGTCGCGTTCAGCCCGCTCCTTAGCGTGCCGGGAACGATCGGAAAAATCCTCGGCGTGATCCCGGTCGTCGTCATCGCCGTCCTCTCGCTCTCACTCATCGAGAGCCTGTTCGTCCTCCCCCACCACCTCTCCAGCCTCCCCGACCCGGACGAGGAGGGGAACCGGGTCGAGCGCTTCTTCAACACGCTCCAAGCGTGGGTGGACGACAAGCTGAGCCGGTTCATCAACGGCCCGCTCGACACGGCGCTCCGGTTCGCGACGTCGGCCCCGAGCGTCGTCGTCGCGGCGGCCGTCGGCCTGCTGGCGCTCGCCGTGGCGACGGTCCCGGCCGGGCTCGTGCGCGTCCAGTTCTTCCCGTCCGTCGAGGCCGACATCGTCACGGCCCAGGTCGAGATGCCGCAGGGGACGGTCGCGGCGCAGACGCGGGAGGTGGCCGAGCGCGTCCGCGCGGCCGGCGTCGCCGTCGCCGACAGCCTCCGCCAGCAGCAGGGCGGTGACGGAGAGGACGGCGAGGGGCAGGGCGGCGGGGAGGACTTGCTGGAGGCTACGTACCTCACCGTCGGCTCGCTCCCGGCCGAGGGCGGGCCGGAGGGGGCCGGGTTCTCGCGGATCCAGCCGAACCGGGCCGCCGTCCAGATCAAGCTCCTCGACGCCCAGCAGCGCAGCGTCTCGTCGAAGGCGTTCGAGACGGCCTGGCGCGAGCGCGTCGGGCAGGTGCCGGAGGCCCAGTCGCTCTCGTTCTCGTCCAGCCTCGTCTCGGTCGGGTCGCCGGTCAACGTCGAGCTCTCGCACCCCGACGAGGAGGTGCTGGCCCAGGTCTCCGACCGCGTGGCCGAGCAGGCGGCCCAGATCGGCGGCGTGTTCGACGTGCAGACCGACCTCAACCAGGGGACGCGCGAGCTCCAGCTCGAGCTGAAGCCGGAGGCCCGGACGCTCGGCCTCACGCTGGAGGACGTGGCCGGCCAGGTGCGCGCGGCCTTTTTCGGGCAGGAGGCCCTGCGCGTCCAGCGCGGGCGCGAGGACGTCCGCGTCTACGTCCGCCTGCCGGAGCGCGAGCGGGACGCGGTCGCCGACGTCCTCGACTACCGCGTGATCCTCCCGCAGGGCGTCGCGGCCGGCTCGGTCGGCGGGCCGGGGACGGGGGCGGGCGCCGTGGCCGGGACGCCGGTCTCGGGCGCCGTCCCGCTCCGCCAGGTGGCCGACGTCCGGTTCGGGACGTCGCCGAGCGCGATCCAGCGCGAGGGCGGCCGCCGCGCCGTCACGATCACGGCCGACGTGGACCCGGCGGTGATCTCGGGCGGCGAGGCCACGGGCCAGATCGAGGACGAGATCATCCCGTCGTTCCAGGAGGAGTACCCGCAGCTGACCTACGAGGTCGGGGGCGAGCAGGAGGAGCAGGCCGAGTCGTTCGGGGCGCTCGGGCGAGGGTTCCTGCTCGCCCTGTTCGGGATCTACGCGCTCCTCGCCATCCCCTTCCGGTCGTACCTCCAGCCGCTCGTGATCATGGCGGCGATCCCGTTCGGGGTCGTCGGGGCGATCGCCGGGCACCTCCTGCTCGGGCTCTCGATCGGCATCCTGTCGCTGTTCGGGATCATCGGGCTGAGCGGCGTGGTCGTGAACGACAGCCTCGTCATGGTCGACTTTATCAACGCCGAGCGGCTGTCGGGGAAGGGGCTCCGCGAGTCGGTGATTGCGGGCGCGAAGGCCCGGTTCAGGCCCATCCTCCTCACGTCGCTCACGACGTTCCTGGGCGTGGCGCCCCTCGTCTTCGAGCAGAGCCTCCAGGCCCAGTTCCTGATCCCGATGGCGGCCTCGCTCGCGTTCGGGATCCTGTTCGCGACGTTCATCCTCATGCTCCTCGTCCCGGCCCTCTCGATGCTCCAGTTCCGGGGCCAGCGGGCTTTTGAGACGGCGTTCCTCGGCCACGACGAGGACGACGTCGACGTCGTCCACGCGAGCCAGCAGCCGCCCGAGGCCGTCGACGACGCGGGCGGGGCCCGGGGCGGCGGCTCGGCCGACGACGCCCAGCCCGGCGGCGACGGGGCCGACCGCCAGGCGCAGACGGCGTAGCGGCTGGCGGAGGCGTTCCGCCAGCGGCCCGCGCTACTCGACCGGGTCGAGGAGGTCCGCGAGGGCGGCGCGGGTGTCGGCGTCGGTCCCGCTGTAGACGACGGCGAAGCGGTCGGCGGCGGTATAGACGGAGGCCACGCCGCCGGGGCTCGTCTCGGCCGCCAGCACGCCGAGGTCGGCGTCGCGGGCCGCTGCGCTCGCGTACTGGACGATGACGAGCGTGTCGTCGCCGGGGAGCGCGTAGGTGGCGCCCGACGTGGTCCGGGCGTTGATCGTGCTGTACGACTCGAGCTCCATCTCGACGCCGGCGCCCTGGAGCCGGGCGGCGAGGTCTTCCACGTCCTCGACCGCGAGGGGGACGGTCTGGAACGACCCGGCCGGGCCGGGGTCGTCGCTGAGGACCCCGTCGTCCGTGGTCTGGCAGGCGGCGAGGCTGAGGAGAAGCGGGAGCGAGAGGGGCAGGCGCATGGCGACGGAGGAGGGGCGGGGGCGCGAACGGCGGCGGTCGGCCGGTGGGTCCCGGGGAGCGTCCGCGGCGCTGGCGGGTAGCACGGGCGAGCCCCACCGCCCGCCGTGCTCCCGTCCCGCCTGCTCCTGTGGGCCTCCGCGCTCGCGCTCCTCGCCGCCGCCCTGTGGCTGTGGCCGGACGTCCCCGCCCGCGTGCCCGTCCACTTTGGGGCGGACGGGGCGCCGGACCGGTGGGCCGAGCGCTCCCTTTGGTCTTGGTTCGGGCTCCCGCTCGTCGGGCTCGCCCTCGCGGCCGGGCTCGACGGCGTGGCGCGGTGGGCGGTCCGGCACCCGGAGATGCCGGCGGTCAACCTCCCGGACAAGGCGGCGGTCCTGGCGCTCCCGCCCGAGCGGCGGGCGCCCGTTCTGGACCGGGTGGCGGCGCTCCTGTACGCCGTCGGCGTCACCTGCCTCTTCGCCTTCGCCCTCATCCAGGTCGGCACGTGGACGGCGGCCCACGGCTCGGACGGGGCGCCGTGGGTGCTGGCCGGCGGGCTCCTCGCCGTCGTCGGCCCGCTGGCGGTGCTCGTGTGGGGGCTCGTCCGGGTCTCGGCCGAGGTCCGCCGCCAGCGGGAGGGCGCGTAGCTCCCGGCTGGCGCCGGCGCCCGGAACCGCCCCATCTTGCGCCGATCCGCCCTCCGATCCTGATGGACGCACACTCGCCCTCCCTCGCCCGCGTCGACGCGCTCCTCGCCGACCTCGGCGCCATGCGCCCGCTCGACGCGGACCAGGTGGGACGGGCGATGCAGCGACTCCGCCTGGAATGGACGTACCACTCGAACGCCATCGAGGGCAACTCGCTGACCTACGGCGAGACGGTCGCGCTCTTGATGCACGGGGTGACGGCGCAGGGGAAGCCGCTCAAGGACCACCTCGACATCCGCGGCCACCGCGAGGCGCTCGACTACCTCGAAGCGCTCGTCCAGAAGCGCGAGCCGCTCACGCTCGCGATCGTCCGCGAACTGCACAAGGTGCTTCTCGGCGACCCGTACGAGGCGTGGGCGGAGACGCCAGGGGGCGTCCGCGTGCGGCGGACGATCACGCCAGGCCAGTTCAAGACGCAGCCGAACCACGTCGTTACGCAGACGGGCGAGACGCACTACTACGCGCGCCCGGAGGAGGTCGAGCCGCTGATGCAGGAGCTCCTGGACGACGTCCGAGAGACGACGCCGCTGGTGGACGACGGGGATGTCCACGCCGTCGCCTTCGCCGCCGAGGTCCACCACCGGCTCGCCGCGATTCACCCGTTCGACGACGGGAACGGCCGGATGGCCCGGCTCCTGATGAACCTCGTCCTGATGCGGGCGGGGTACGTGCCGGCGGTGCTCCGCCAGGACCGCCGCCCGGCCTACTACGGCGCGCTGGCGGCGGCCGACGCCGGGGACCGCCAGCCGCTCGTCGAGTTCGTCGCGAGGGAGCTGGCGGAGACGATGGAGCTGTACGTCCGGGCGCTGAGGGGGGAGCCGGACCCGTCGCTCTTCGCCAAGAGGGTGGCTCTGCTCAAGCGCCAAGCCGGGAACGTCGACTCACCCGAGTTCACACCGGAGAAGAAGAGGGTGCTTAGTGAGCGCTTCGTCCTCCCGCTTGTGAGTGGGTCTATAGAACGACTCCGCGCGCTCGCTCCCCTCTTCGGCACGACTACGCACTCCGTTCATGTTCGCGGGTTCGACTTATCTATCAGCGATGACATGATAGATGTAGCAGACCAGGCTGCCCTTGACATGATTGCCCATGATGATTGGCGTCTGTGCGAAGTAAGGTTAGCAGGAGGTGCCTTAAGGGCAGACCCAAGAGTAGACGTGTGGACGTCGTTCAAGATAGAGGCGGGCAACTTCCTGGTTCGCCTTGAGTTACGGGACGACGTAGAACAATGGGGAGGAAATCAGATTCCTGGGGAGGCAGAAGTGGCTGAAGCCCTGGATCAGCTCTTCAACCCTGTGTTGGACCGGATCAGTGAGAGCGTCGAGAGAGCGAACAGTTCCATCTGAAGAGGTACCGGTATGTACCGGCGGCAAGCCTCGCTCCACTAGCGGTGCTCGTGTGGGGGCTCGTCCGGGTCTCCGCCGAGGTCCGCCGCCAGCGGGGGGCCGTGTAGCGCGCCCCTCTCCACAAAACCTTCGCCCCGGGGGGGCCGGCCGTTCACGGCCGCCAGCGGGCCGTCAGGGTAGCTTTGGGCCCCGCCTTCAGCCCCCCGCGAAAGATGGAAATGGCAACCGTCCCGTCCCCCGTCGGCGCCGCCACCGGCGAGGTCCTCCAGGTGATCGGCCCCGTCGTCGACTGCGAGTTCCCGTCCGAGGCCGTGCCCGAGATCCTCGACGCGCTCGAGATCGACCGGGGGACCGGCGAGACCCTCGTCCTGGAGGTCCAGCAGCACCTCGGCGAGAACCGCGTGCGGACGATCTCGATGGACTCGACGGACGGGCTCACGCGCGGGACCGTCGTCGTCAGCACGGGCCGGCCGATCGCGATGCCGGTCGGCGAGGAGGTCCGCGGGCGGCTCTTCAACGTGGTCGGGCAGGCGATCGACGGGCTCCCGCAGCCGAAGACGGCCGAGACCCGGGCCATCCACCAGGAGCCGCCGAGCTACGACCAGCTGGCGACGTCGGTCGAGGTGCTCGAGACGGGGATCAAGGTCATCGACCTCATCCAGCCCTACGCGCGCGGCGGGAAGATCGGGCTGTTCGGCGGCGCGGGCGTCGGCAAGACGGTCCTCATCCAGGAGCTCATCAACAACATCGCCAAGGGCCACTCCGGGTTCTCCGTCTTCGCCGGCGTCGGCGAGCGGACGCGCGAGGGGAACGACCTCATGCGCGAGATGCTCGAGTCGGGCATCATGAAGTACGGCGAGGCCTTCATGCACAGCATGGAGGAGGGCGGCTGGGACCTCTCGAAAGTGGACATGGACCAGCTCCGCGAGAGCCAGGCCTCGTTCGTGTTCGGCCAGATGAACGAGCCGCCCGGGGCCCGGGCCCGCGTGGCGCTCTCCGGCCTCACGCTCGCCGAGTACTTCCGCGACCAGGGCTCGGGCACGGACGTCCTCTTCTTCGTCGACAACATCTTCCGCTTTACGCAGGCCGGCTCCGAGGTCTCGGCCCTCCTCGGCCGGATGCCGAGCGCCGTCGGCTACCAGCCCACGCTGGCGACGGAGATGGGCGAGATGCAGGAGCGGATCACGTCCACCAAGACGGGCGCCATCACGTCGGTCCAGGCCGTCTACGTCCCGGCCGACGACCTCACCGACCCGGCCCCGGCCACGACGTTCGCCCACCTCGACGCCACGACGGTCCTCTCGCGTGCCATCGCGTCGCTCGGCATCTACCCGGCGATCGACCCGCTCGACTCGACGAGCCGGATCCTCACCGTCGACGTCGTCGGCGAGGAGCACTACCGCGTGGCCCAGGACACGATGGAGCTCCTCCAGCGCGACAAGGAGCTCCAGGACATCATCGCGATCCTCGGCCTCGACGAGCTCTCGGACGAGGACAAGCAGGTCGTCAACCGGGCCCGGCGGATCCAGCGCTTCATGTCGCAGCCGTTCTTCGTGGCCGAGCAGTTCACCGGCACGCCGGGCAAGTACGTCCGTGTGGACGAGACCGTCCGCGGGTTCAAGATGATCCTCGACGGCGAGCTCGACCACCTCCCCGAGGGCGCCTTCCTCTACAAGGGCGGCATCGAGGAGGTCATCGAGGCCGGCGAGAAGATGCTGGCCGAGGCGTAAGCGCTGCGCGCCGGCAAGGGGGGCGGGGCAAGGGGCGAGAGGCCCTTTCGCTCCCCGCCCCTTGCCCCACCCCCCCTGCCCCATGCCCTCTGACTCCCTCCTCGTCGAGATCGTCTCGCCCGACCGGGCCGCCTACCGGGGCGAGGCCCGGTCCTTCCAGGCGCCGGGCGTCGAGGGCTCGTTCGAGGTCCTCCGCGGGCACGCCCCGATGCTGGCGGCGACGCAGGTCGGCGTCGTGACGGTCACGACCGTGGCCGGCGAGCGCGTCCAGTTCGCCACGTCGGGCGGGTTCGTCGAGGTCCTGGACAACCACGTGATCATGCTGGCCGAGACGGCCGAGCCGGCGTCCGAGATCGACGTCGAACGGGCCCGGGCGTCCGAGGACCGCGCGGCCGACCGGCTCGCCGCGGCCCAGACCCCGGAGGAGCGCGAGGCGCTCCAGGCCGAGCTCGACCGGGCCCGGAACCGGCTCCGCACGGCGATGGGGACGGTGTAACCGTCTGGGGCGGATCTTCACGGTCCGCCCGCTTGCCGCCCCCCGCGAGCGGCCGTACCTTAGGGCTCCGATTCCGGTCGCGCACGCGGCCACCGACTCGGGTTGAGCGCGCCAGCCCCGCCCTCCAGGCGCGCTCCCCGACTGAGCGTCCGACGGTCCGCCGTCGGGCGCTCTCTTTTTGTGCCGGCGGCTGGCGGCTTGTGCCGGCGGCTGGCAGCGCGTGCCGCCAGCGGGGCGGGCCCGGCCCGGGTCCTCAGGCGGGCAGCGTGAGGGTGAACGTGGCGCCCTCGCCCTCGCGGCTCACGACGCCGAGCGTCCCGCCGTGGCCCGCCGTCACGATGTCGTAGGCGAGCGAGAGGCCGAGGCCGGTCCCCTGCCCGGCCGGCTTCGTCGTGAAGAACGGCTCGAAGACGCGGGCGCAGTGGTCGAGCGGAATGCCGACGCCGTTGTCGGCCACGCGGACCTCGGCGCCCCCGTCGAACCGCTCGGTGGCGATCGTGATGGTCGGGGTGAACCCGTCGCCCTCGGCCTCGGCCCGGCGCTCGACGGCGTGCCGGGCGTTCTCGACGAGGTTGAGGAACACCCGCTGGATCGAGCGGGGGACGACCTCGACCGGCTCGAGGGCGTCGTCGTAGTGGCGCTCGACGCGGACGCCCTCGGCGCGCGCCAGCCCCGTCGAGACGGCCCGCTCCAGGAGCTCGTGGAGGTCGGCCGGTCGGCGCTCGCCGCCCACGTCGCGGACGTGGCCCATGAGCCCCCGGACGATCCGCTCGGCCCGCCGCGCGTGGTCCCGGACGCGGGCGGCGTTCTCGGCGATCGCGGCGAGGTCCTCGTCGAGCCCCAGCGTGTCGCCGCGGGCGAACCGTTCGCGGAGGTCGGCGGCGATCTCGGCGTTGAGGTCGGCGAAGTTGGCGACGAAGTTGAGCGGGTTCTGGATCTCGTGCGCCAGCCCGGCCGAGAGGCGCCCGAGCGAGGCCAGCTTCTCGGCCTGGACGAGCTGGCGCTGCGCCGACCTCAGCCCGTCCAGGGCGACGGTCAGCTCGTCGTTGAGGGCGCCCAGCTCCTCCGTCCGGAGCCGGGCGATCTCGGCGTCCTGCGTAGCCCGCTCGGCCTCGGCCCGGACTTCGAGCGAGTGGATCCGGCTCCGGGCCTGGGCCGAGAGGAGCGCCTCGCGCCGGCGCTGGTACTCGCGGAGGTGGCCGAGCGCCTCGGCGTGGCGGCCGGCCGCCTCGTGGGCGTCGGCGAGGACGCGGTGGGCCTCGGCCGCGCGGGGCTGGGCGCCCGTCTCCTCGGCGATCTGGAGCGCCTCGGCGAGCGCCTCGGCGGCCTCGTCCGTCCGCCCCAACGCCGTGAGGGCCCGGCCGGTGTGGATCAGGCTCGTGGCCTGGGCCTGGCGGCTCCCGAGCCGGCGGCGGATGGCGAGGGCCTGGGCGTGGAGGCCGAGGGCCCCGTCGTGGCGGCCCTGGACGTGGGCGAGCGCGCCGAGGTCGTCGAGGGCGCGGGCCTCGGTGAGCTCCGCGCCCTCCTCGCGGGCGAGGCGGAGGGCGGCCTCGTGGTGGGCCTGGGCCTCGCCGTAGCGGCCGAGGTCGCAGAGGGCCCCGCCGAGGACGGTGTGGGCCCGGGCCTGGCCCCCGGCGTGGTCGAGGTCGGCGAACAGGCGGAGCGCCTGCTCCCCGTGCTCGATGGCCGTCTCGGGCTGGTCGAGCTCGACGTAGGTGTTCCCCATCGTCGCGAGCACCCACGCCTCGCGGTCAACGTCGCCGAGGGCCCGCGCGACGCGGAGGTTCTCGAGGGCCAGCCCGAGGGCCTCGTCGTAGTGGCCGAGGCTGACGTGGACGCTCGCGAGCGCGCCCAGGATGAGCGAGCGGCCGGCGAGGTCGCCGAGCGGGTCGATCTCGGCGAGCGCGCGCGTGAGCGTGTCGAGGGCGCCCTCGTGCTCGGACCGGAGGTACTGGGCGAACCCGGCGTAGCCCCGGGCGAGCGCGGCCCCGAGCACGTCGCCCTCGGCCTCCGCCAGCGCCTCGGCCTCGGCGGCCAGGGCGAGCACGCGGTCGGGCCGGTCGGGGACGTAGCCCATCGCGTCGGCCAGGAGACCCGCGACGGGGCCGGGGGGGAGGGTGCCGACGGCGAGCCCGTCGGCGGAGACGGCGACCGCGTCGGAGGTGGGGGCGGGCGGATCGGCCATGCGCCTCTGTACGCGCGCCCGCGCGCGACGTTGCCGACGGGCGCCCCGCTGGCGGTCCCGGTCGCCGGCCGCGCGGTGGCACGGAGATGGCCGGGGGAGTGCTCCGTGGGATCCGGCCGGCTTGCACCCGCTCTTCGGGGGCCGCCCGGCGCCCGCCCCGCTACCTTTCTCCTCCCCCTCCCGGACGCCGTGCCCCCCCCGCCCCGCTGGCCGTTCGCCCTGAAGGGCGTGCTGGCTGCCGTCACCGTTGCCCTCCTCGTCCGGCTGGCGGAGCCCGGCGCCGTCGCCGCCGCGCTCGTCGGGGCCGACCTCCGGTGGGCGCTCGCGGCCCTCGCCCTCGTCCCAGTGAACGTGGGGCTGGAGGCGTACCGCTGGGCCCGGCTCGTCCGCCGGATCGCCCCCGAGGTCCGGTACCGGAACGCGCTGGCGGCCGTCGTCGGGTCGTACCCGCTCGGCCTGCTCACGCCCGGCCGGGTGGGCGACTACGCCGGCCGGGCGCTCTACCTCCGCGACGCCGTCGCGCCGGGCGCCTCGGCCGCGCTCACGTTCGGCGAGCGGATGGCGACGCTCGCGGCGTGCCTCGCGGGCGGGCTCCTCGCGCTCGGGCCGTACCTCCGGGCTGAGGCCGCGCCGTCGCCGCTCTGGCCGGCCGTGACGGCCGCGGGCGCGCTCGGGCTGGGGGCGCTCGTCCTCCTCATCCTGTTCCCGTCCGTCGCGCGGGCGGCACTCGGGGCCGCGCTCCCGTTCGGGCCGGTCCGGCGGGCCCTCGCCGCGTTCGAGCACGTCCCGCCAGACGAGGGGGCCGCGCTCCTCGTCCTCTCGGCCGTCCGCTACGTCGTGTTCTCGGGCCAGTTCGTCCTGCTCGCCCACGCCTTCGCACCGGACGCGGCCCTGAGCGGGCTCTGGACCGGCGTCGCGCTCGTCTTCTTCGCCAAGAGCGCGGTGCCGCAGGTGACGCTGGGCGACCTCGGCGTCCGCGAGGGGGCGGCCGTCTTCTTCCTCGGGGCCTACGGCGTGGCCCCGGCCGCCGCGCTCGACGCCTCGCTGGCCCTCTTCGCGCTGAACCTCCTGCTCCCCGCCCTCGCCGGCGCCCCCCTCCTCCTCCGCCTCCGGCTCCGCCCCGACGGCGCCGCAGCCCGCACGGCGGAGGTCCCGGCATGACGGCCGTCTGGGGAACCGTGCTCCTCGTGCTCGGGGTCGCCTACCTCTGGCGGCTCGCGGCGTGGGCGCGCGGGTTCGGCCACGCCTGCCGCCAGTCGGACGCGACGCCGACGCCCTCTCGCGGCGCCCTCCCCTCCGTCACCGTCATCGTCCCCGCCCGCGACGAGGAGGCCACGATCGGGGCGTGTGTGGACTCGGTCCTCGCCTGCGACTACCCGCGCGAGCGGCTCGAGGTGATCGTCGTCGACGACGACAGCGCCGACCGGACGGCCGCCGTCGTCCGCCGGCGGATGGCCGGGGCGCCCGCGCTGGCGGTCGCCGGCTTCGCGCTGGCGGAGGCCGACCGCGGCGAGGCCGAGGGGTCGGGTCGGCTCCGGCTCGTCCAGATCCCCGAGAACCGGCGGCGCGACCGGGCGCACAAAAAGCGGGCGATCGAGAAGGCCGTCGAGCACGCCCGCGGCGAGGTGATCCTCACGACCGACGCCGACTGCACCGTTCCCCCGGGGTGGGTCCGGTCGATGGCCGCCCAGTTCGAGGGGCCCGAGGTCGCGTTCGTCTCGGGCCCCGTCCGCTACCGCGTGCGCCCAGGCGACGGGCTGTTCGTCCGGCTCCAGGCCCTCGACTTTTTCGGCCTGATGGCGTGCGGGGCCGGCGGGATCGGCGAGGGCCGGCCGAACCTGGCGAACGGGGCGAACGTGGGCTACCGGCGCGAGACGTTCGGGGCGCTCGGCGGGTTCTCCGGGATCGACCACGTGACGAGCGGGGACGACGAGCTGCTGATGCAGAAGGTGGCCTACCAGACCCCGCTCGACGTCCGGTTCTGCGCCGACCCCGGGGCCGTCGTCGTGACCGAGCCGGTCCGGTCGGTGCGGGCGTTCGTCCACCAACGGAAGCGGTGGGCCTCGAAGGGGGCCCACTACCCGCGGCGGCTCCAGCGGATGCTCGTCGGGGTGGCCGCCTTTTTCGCCGCGCTCGTGGCGTCGGCGCTGGCCCTCCCGTTCGCGCCTGGCCTGTGGCCGTTCGTGGTCGGCGCGCTGGCGCTGAAGGCGACGGGCGACCTCGCCGTCCTCGTCCCGGCCGTGCGGCGGTTCGGGCAGGGCCGGTTGCTGGCGGCGTACCCGGTCCACCTCGTGCTCCACGCGCCGCAGTCGCTCGTGGCCGGCGCGCTCGGCCCGCTCGGCGGCTTCGAGTGGAAGGGGCGGACGCTGGACCAGTAGCCGCTCGGCCGGCGACGGCCGCCAGCGGGTCGCCCGACGCAACGAGAAAGGGGGCGCACCCAGAACGGGCACGCCCCCTCGGTCGGGGCCGGGTGCGGGAGCCGGCCCCTGCCGGGCCCGCCTTAGGCCGCCGCGGGCGGGAAGAGCGGGTAGATCGTCGCCGTCGGCGGACCGTCGGGGACGGCGCCCTGGACCTCGTCGGCGCCCTCGGCCTGTGCCTCGGCGGCGACCTCCGCGGCCTCGGTCCGGCGGCGCT
>CAZDFV010000054.1:0-15571 GCA_964504495.1 uncultured Rhodothermales bacterium | reverse complement strand
GCCCGGTTCTCGACCGTCGCCGGCGAGCGCGGCGCGGCCGACGCCGAGCGCGACCCCCGCGGGTTCTCGCTCAAGTTCTACACCGAGGAGGGCAACTGGGACCTCGTGGGCAACAACACGCCCGTGTTCTTTGTGCGCGACCCGTACAAGTTCCAGATGTTCATCCACTCGCAGAAGCGGCACCCGCACACGAACCTGCGCGACGCCGACATGCAGTGGGACTTCTGGAGCCTCTGCCCGGAGAGCCTCCACCAGGTCACGTGGCTCTTCGGCGACCGCGGGATCCCGAAGACGTACCGCCACATGAACGGGTACGGGAGCCACACCTTCTCGCTGGTCAACGACGAGGGCGAGAGGACGTGGGTCAAGTTCCACTTCAAGACGGACCAGGGGATCGAGAACCTGACCAACGAGGAGGCCGCAGCCCTCATCGCGCAGGACCGCGAGAGCCACCAGCGCGACCTCTGGGAGGCCATCGACGGGGGCGACTTCCCCTCCTGGACGATGTACATCCAGACGATGACGCACGAGGAGGCCGAGGGCTTCCGGTGGAACCCGTTCGACCTCACGAAGGTGTGGCCGCACGAGGACTTCCCGCTCCAGGAGGTCGGGACGATGGAGCTCAACCGGAACCCCCAGAACTACTTCCACGAGGTCGAGCAGGCCGCGTTCAACCCGAACGTCGTCGTGCCGGGCATCGGCCCGAGCCCGGACAAGATGCTCCAGGCCCGGCTCATGTCGTACCAGGACGCCCACCTCTACCGGATCGGGGCCAACTACCGCGACCTCCGCGTGAACCGGCCGAAGGCGCCCGTCCGCAACTACATGCGCGACGGCCAGTTCGGCGGCCAGCTCGACGAGGGGACCGGCCACCCGAACTACTACCCCAACTCGGTCGAGGGCGCCCCGCGCCCGGACCCGTCGTACGCCGAGCCGGCGTGGCACCTCGGTGACGTCACCGTCGACCGCTACAACAGCCGCCTCGACCACGACGACTTTACGCAGGCGGCCGACCTCTACAACCTCATGAGCGAGGAGGAGAAGGGCCGGCTGGTCCAGAACCTGGCGGCCGCCCTCGGCGGCGTCACGCGCCAGGAGATCGTCGACCGCCAGCTCGCGCTCTTCGACCGGGTCGACGAGGACTACGGCCGGCGCGTCCGCGAGGCCGTCGCCGACGTCCGCAACGCGGGTGGCGACGGGCAGGCGGCCGGGACCGAGGCGGCGATGGCCGTCAAGGACATGGTCCCCGAGGGCGAGGCGAAGCGCGGCTAGCCCGCCCGGCGCTAACGCTCCGCGCCCCGGTGGCCTCGGCCGTCGGGGCGCTCCTGTTTCCCCGCTGGCGGACGCCGCCAGCGGCCCGCCCACTCCCCGATGCCTGAGCCCGTCGACCTCCAGAACGTCGACTTCCACGAGATCGCCCGGCGCGGCGACGCCGAGGTGCTGGCCGTCTTCCTCGACGCTGGCCTCGACCCGGACCTCCAGAACGAGCGGGGCCACTCGCTCCTCATGGTCGCCGCCTACAACGACCGGGGCGAGGCCGTCGACCTCCTCTTGGAGCGCGGCGCCGACCCCGACGCGCCGGACCCGGCCGGCAACACGCCGCTCGCCGGCCTCTGCTTCAAGGGTCACGCGGCGCTGGCGGAGCGGCTGATCGCGGCGGGCGCCGACGTGGAGGCCCGGAACGGGGCCGGCGCCACGCCGCTCATGATGGCCGTCACGTTCGGGCCGGCCGACATCGTCCGCCTCCTCCTCGACCACGGCGCGGATGCGACGGCGGAGGACCCGCAGGGGCGGACGGCCCTCGACCTCGCCCACGGCCGCGCCGACGTCGCAGACGTGCTCGTTGCGCACGACGAGCCGTCTCGGCCGGCTGGCGGCGGCCGCCGCCAGTAGGACGCCGGCGGCGCACGCGGGGCCGGCGCTCCCGCTAGCTTTGGGCGTCCCCCCCGCCCCATGCGCGCCCGCCTCGTCGCCGAGTTTGTCGGCACGTTCTTCCTGGTCCTCACGATCGGGCTGACGGCCCTCGTCGGGACGGCCTTCGCGCCGGTCGCCATCGGGACTGTCCTGGCGGCCATGATTTACACCACGGGGCACGTCTCGGGCGCCCACTTCAACCCGGCCATCACGCTCGCCTTCTGGCTGCGGGGGACGTTCCCAGCGCGCGAGATCGGTCCGTACCTAGCCGTCCAGGTCGCCGCCGCCGCGCTGGCGGCGCTCGTGGCGGCCGTCGTGACCGGCGACGTCCTCGTCGTGGCGCCGGCGGACGAGACGGCACTCGGCGCGTTCGTCCTCCTGGAGGTCCTGTTCACGTTCGCCCTCGCCCTCGTCATCCTCAACGTGGCGACGGCGCCGGGCCTCGCGGGGAACGACCACTACGGGCTGGCGATCGGGTTCGTCGTGCTCGGCGGGGCGTACGCGGCCGGGCCGATCTCGGGCGGCGCGTTCAACCCGGCCGTCGCGCTCGGGCCGGCCCTCGTGGACCTCGCCCTCGGCGACGGGCGCTCACTGGGCGGCCTGTGGGTGTACCTCGTCGCCACACCGGTCGGGGCGGCGCTCGCCGTCCCCGTGTACCACTTGATGAACCCGCCTCCGGCGGACGGACACCGCCCCTCGTAAGCGGCGGGGCGCCCAGCGCGTCCGACGAGCGGACCCGCCCCGACCGCTATGCGCCTCGTCCTGATCCTCGCCCTCGGCCTGGCCGCGTGCGCTGACGCCCAGGAGGCGGCCGTTGAGCGGGCGCTGCCCGGGTTCGAGACGAACACCGCCCGGCGGACGATCGAGTTGGACGAGCTGCAAGCGGGGGGCCCGCCGAAGGGTGGGATCCCCGCCATCGACGCGCCGCGGTTCGTGTCGCAGGACGCCGCTAGCGCTTGGCTGGCGGACCGCGAGCCCGTGATCCTGCTCCGGTACGGAGGCGAGGCCAAGGTCTACCCGCTCCAGATCCTCACGTGGCACGAGGTCGTGAACGACTCGCTCGGCGGCGCGCCCGTGGCCGTCACGTTCTGCCCGCTCTGCTACAGCGCCGTCGCCCTGAGCCGGCGCGTCCAGACCGGCGAGGGGCAGCGGACGCTCACGTTCGGCGTCTCCGGCCTCCTCCGCCACTCGGACCTCGTCATGTACGACCGCCAGACGGAGACGCTCTGGCAGCAGTTCACCGGCGAGGCCCTCGTCGGCGACCTCGTCGGGACGACGCTCGACGTCCTCCCGGCCCAGATCGTCTCGTTCGAGCAGGCGCGAGGGTCTGCGCCGGATGCGCCGGTCTTGTCGCGCGAGACGGGCCACGCGCGGTCCTACGGGCAGAACCCCTACGTCGGCTATGACGATGTGGCGAAGGCACCCTTCCTGTTCCGTGGCCCGGAGGACGGGCGGCTCCCGCCGATGGCCCGTGTCGTGGCCGTCGAGGCGGGCGGGGCGTCCCGGGCGTACCCGGCGCGCGTCACGCGCGATCGGCGTGCCGTCCACGACACGCTGGGCGGCGTCCCGCTCGTCGTGTTCCACACGGACGGGGCGACGACGGCGCTGGGCGAGGAGACGATCGCCGAGGCCCGCGAGGTGGGGACGACGGGCGCGTTCCGGACGGCCGTCGAGCACGGGGGCGAGCGGCTCGCGCTCACGTTCCGTCCGGAGGGCGAGGGGTTCGAGGACGAGCAGACGGGGAGCCGGTGGGCCGTGACCGGCGAGGCCACGGCCGGCCCGCTGGCGGGCGCGCGGCTCGAGCCGGTCCGCCACCACGACACGTTCGCGTTCGCCTGGTTCGCGTTCCGCCCCGAGACGACGGTGTATGAGGAATAAGGGTTTAGAACTCCGTGATGACCTGAAGGGCCCCGGCGCCGGACACTCGGATCGCACCCCCACCACCTTCCTCATGCGATCCCTCCCCCTCCTCCTCGCCGGCGCCCTCGCCCTCGCCGCCTGCGACTCCGACGACGTGGTCGACCCGGGCGACGACGCCCAGCGCTTCCGCGTCGAGATCGAAAACGTGGCGCCGGCCTTCGGCGTCCTCAAGAGCGGCGTGTTCAACACGCCCGTCGGCGCGGCCATGCCCGGGCCCATCGGCCCCGGCGGGGCCTACGAGTTCTCGTTCACGGCCGGCACGAACGTGACGCCCGGGAGCGGGATGCGCCTCTCGCTGGCGACCATGTTCATCCAGTCGAACGACCTGTTCTACACGTTCCCGGCCGAGGGCCTCGCCCTCTACGACGCGAGCGGCGCGGCGCGCACGGGCGACGTGACGGCCGAGATCCTCCTCTACGACGCCGGCACCGAGGTCAACCAGGAGCCCGGGACCGGCGCCGACCAGGCGCCCCGCCAGTCGGGCCCGGACACGGGCGCGGACGAGGGCGGCACGCTCGGCCGGATCGACGACGGCGAGGCCGGCCGCGGCGGGTTCTCCTACCCGGACGCCACCGATGTCATCCGCGTGACGGTCGCGCACGACGGCGATGTCGCGTTCACCGTCCGCATCGAGAACGTCTCGGACGCGAGCACGCTCGCGCTCCCCGGCGGCGGCTCGGACGCCGTCCCGCTCTCGCCGGGCGGCTGGGCCGTCCACACGGACGCCGTGAGCTTCTTCCCGAGCGGCGAGGCCGCGCCCGAGTGGGTCGAGGCGATCGCCGAGGACGGCGACCCGGCCCCGTTCGCCGCCACGTTCGAGCCGCTCACCGGCGTGACCGTCCCGCTCTCGCCCGGCGTGGCGGTCGTCCACACGGACGCCGTGAGCTTCTTCACGTCCGGCGAGGCCGCCTCGGCCGGGATCGAGGGGATCGCCGAGGACGGCGACCCGTCGGCCGCCGTCGCCGGGCTGGCGGGCGCGGCCGGCGTCCAGAGCGCCGAGGCGTTCAACACACCCGCCGGGGCGTCGGCGCCGAGCCCGATCGGCCCGGGCGGGAGCTACAGCTTCGAGGTCGACGCGGAGCCCGGCGACCGGCTCGCGTTCGCCACGATGTTCATCCAGTCGAACGACCTGTTCTACACGTTCACCGGCGACGGCCTCGCCCTGTTCACCGCGGCCGGCGCGCCGGTCTCGGGCGACGTGACGGGGAGCGTCCTCCTCTACGACGCCGGGACGGAGGTCAACCAGGAGCCCGGCGTCGGGCCCGACCAGGCGCCCCGCCAGTCCGGCCCGGACGTAGGGCCAGCCGAAGACGGCGTGCTCGGTAGAATCTCCGACGGCACGCCCGGCCGCGGCGGGTTCGCCTACCCCGACGCCGCCGACGTCATCCGCGTGACGGTCACGCCGGTCGACGGCTGACGAACCGCCCGGCTGGCGGCGCGCGTCGCCAGCCGGGCACACCCTCCCCGACCGATGCCTGCCGCCCCGCTTGCCGCCCCGCTTGCCGCCCCGCCCACGCCGACGGCCCCGGACGCCCGCCCGCGCGTGCTCGTCGTCGAGGACGACGCCGACCTCGCGGCGCTCCTCGAGCTCCACCTGGAGGACGCCGGCCTCGAGGTCGAGGCCGTCGCCGACGGGGCCCTCGCGCTCCAGAAGGCGCTCGCGGACGGGTACGGCCTCGTCGTCCTCGACCTGATGCTGCCGGGGATGCGGGGCGAGGAGGTCTGCCAGCGGCTCCGCGCGGCCGGCCGGACCGTGCCGGTCCTCATGCTCACGGCGCGGGGCGCGGAGGACGACCGGGTGGCCGGGCTCGAGATCGGGGCCGACGACTACGTCGCCAAGCCGTTCTCCGTCCGCGAGGTCGTGGCCCGGGCCCGCGCCCTCCTCCGCCGTGTGGACATGGACCGCCCGCCGGCCGACCCCGACGAGACGCTGGGCACCGGCCGGCTGGCGATCCGCCCGCACCGCCATGAGGTCTGCCTCGACGGCGAGCCCGTGGAGCTGACGGCGAAGGAGCTGGACCTGCTCGTCTACCTCGCCCGCCAGCCGGGCCGTGTGTTCTCGCGCCAGGACCTCCTCGACGCCGTGTGGGGCGTCCAGTACGCCGGCTACGCCCACACCGTCAACACGCACGTCAACCGGCTCCGGGCGAAGGTGGAGCCGGACCCGGCCGCGCCCCGGTTCGTGCAGACGGTCTGGGGTGTGGGCTACCGCTTCGCCGACGATGCCTGAACCCCGCCCACTGGCGGAGGCGCACCGCCAGCCGGGCGGGGCCGCCCGCTTCATGTCCTCCCCCTGGACGGGGGGAGTCCCCCCCCGCCTGCGCGGGGGCAGGCTCCGGGGAGGGGGCAGACTGCACCGAGCACGGCGCTTCGCTCTGGCACCGAGCGGCCCACTGGCGGTGCGCTTCCGCCAGCCGGGCGTGTATGGTTCTTCGGCCGGTCGACCACCCCTATCCCCTCCTGTCCAGGAGGGGGACTGCTCTGAGCGCTCCGCCACCGACATCGATGTCTGAGTCCAACGCCCCCGTCCGTCCCGCTGGCGGCGCCCGCCGGCCGGCGAGCGTCCCGTTCTCGCGTCGCCTGGCCGTCCGCCTCTCGGCGCTCGTCCTGGCCCTCGTCGTCGGGCTCGGCGCCGTCCTCGTATGGGCGACGGGCCGGGCCGCCGAGGAGGCCGTCGCCGTGGCCGACCAGGAGCTCCACCGCGACCTCGCCGCCCGGTTGGCGCCCCGGTTCCAGCCGCACCTGATGACGGACATCGACTCGGTCGCCATCCAGCAGACGATCGACGGGCTGACGCAGGTGAACCGGCGGCTCGACGTGTACCTCTTGGGAAGCGAGGGAATGATCAAGTCGTGGTTCTCGGACGCCCGCCGCCGGCCGTTGGAGCCCGCCGTCCAGACGGCCTCGCTCGACGCCTTCCTCGCCGGCGCCGCGCTCCCGCTCCTCGGCCCGGACCCGGCGCGGCCCGGAACCGAGCGGCCGTTCAGCGTGGCGCCGATCCAGATCATGGGCGAGCACGGGTGCTACCTCTACCTCGTCCTCCAGGGCGAGCGCTACGACGCCGTCGCCGCCTCGGCCCGCCGCCAGTCGCTGGCGGGAACGGCGCTCGGCGGCCTCGTGCTCGCGCTCCTCGTCGCCGCGCTCGTCGGCGTCGCCGCCGTCGTGTGGCTCACGCGCCCGCTCGGGCGGCTGGCGGAGACGGTCGGCGCGTTCGAGCGGGGCGGGCTGGCCGTCCGCGCGCACGCCGGGCCGGACGAGGTCGGGCGCCTCGGCGCCGCCTTTAACCGGATGGCGGCGCGGATCGAGGCGCAGGTCGAGGCCCTCCGCCGGACCGACGCCCAGCGCCGCGAGCTCGTCGCGAACGTGAGCCACGACCTCCGCAGCCCGCTCGCCGCCCTCCGCGGCTACCTCGAGACGGTCCACGTCATGGGCGACCGGGCCGGGCCGGACGAGCGGCGGACCTACACCGCACGTGCGCTCCGAAGCGCCGAGCGGCTCTCCGCGCTCGTGACCGACCTGTTCGACCTCGCCCGGTTCGACGCCGCCGAGGTCCGCGCCGAGCTCGAGCCGACGGCGCTCGCCGAGCTCGTGGCTGACGTCGTGGCCGAGTGCCAGGGGACGGCCGAGGCGCGCGGCGTGGGCCTCCGCGTCCGGGCCGAGGATGGGCTCGGGCTCGTCGCCGCCGACGCCCGGCTGGCGGAGCGGGCCGTCGCCAACCTGGTCGACAACGCGCTCCGGCACACGCCGCCCGGCGGGTCCGTCTCAGTCGACGTGTCGCGGGCCGATGGGGGCGGCGTCGCGGTCGCCGTCCGCGATACGGGCGAAGGGATCGCGCCCGACGTGCTCCCCCGCGTGTTCGACCGCTTCGTCCGCGCCGACGCCAGCCGGACGGGCGGGGGCGCCGGCCTCGGCCTCGCGATTGTCAAGCGGATCGTGGACCTCCACAGGGGGACGGTCCGCGTCGAGAGCGTGCTCGGCGCCGGCGCCACGTTCACGGCCGTATTTCCCGCCGCGTCGGTCCCGCGACCCGCCCCGGCGGGCCCGGTGGAACGCGCCGGGGCGTAGCCACAAGCTGGCGGGCGCGCTGAGCGGAGCCGCCAGCGGGGCGGGAGGTGGCTGGCTCGGGCGCCCGGGAGAACCTGGGGAAATCCCGGAAGATCGAAGGAACCCGGAAGCGCTTCCACCGCATAGAACAGAACGCGCGCGCGCCAACCCTTCTCCCCACTGTCATGCTCTACGACCGCCCCCAGTTCAAGGACCGCTACCCTAACTTTATCGGCGGCGAGTACGCCGAGCCCGTCGACGGCCAGTACTTCGACAACCCCTCGCCGATCGACGGGCAGACGTTCTGCCAGGTCGCCCGCTCGAACGAGAAGGACGTCGACAACGCCGTGGCCGCGGCGCAGAAGGCGTTCGACGAGACGTGGCGCCACACGTCCGTCACGGAGCGCGCGAACATGCTCCTCCGGATCGCCCAGATCACCGAGGACAACCTCGAGCGCCTCGCCCTCGTCGACACCGTCGACAACGGGAAGCCGATCCGCGAGACGCTCGCCGCCGACATGCCGCTCGTCGTCGACCACTTCCGCTACTTCGCGTCGGTCATCCGGGCGCAGGAGGGCGGGATCTCGGAGCTCGACGAAGACACCGTCAGCATCCAGCTCCACGAGCCGCTGGGCGTCGTCGGCCAGATCATCCCGTGGAACTTCCCGCTCCTGATGGCCGCGTGGAAGCTGGCGCCGGCGCTCGCCGCGGGCAACTGCGTGGTCCTCAAGCCGGCCGAGCAGACGCCGGTCTCGATCATGGAGTGGCTGGACCTCGTCAAGGACGAGATCCCGGCCGGCGTGCTCAACGTCGTGCACGGGTTCGGGCCGGAGGCCGGCAAGCCGCTCGCCCAGCACGACGGGATCCGCAAGATCGCGTTCACGGGCGAGACCACGACGGGCCGCCTCATCATGCAGTACGCGAGCGAGAACCTGATCCCGGTCACGCTCGAGCTCGGCGGGAAAAGCCCGAACGTCTTTTTCGAGTCCGTGATGGACGAGGACGACGACTTTTTCGACAAGTGCCTCGAAGGGGCCGCGATGTTCGCCCTCAACCAGGGCGAGGTCTGCACCTGCCCCTCGCGGATCCTCGTGCAGGAGTCGATCGCGGACGCGTTTATCGAGCGGCTCGTCGCGCGCGTCAACGCGATCAAGGTGGGCCACCCGCTCGACTCGGACACGATGGTGGGCGCGCAGGCCTCGAACGACCAGTACGAGAAGATCCAGCGCTACCTCAAGATCGGGAAGGAGGAGGGCGCCCAGGTCCTGGCTGGCGGCGACGTCGTCCGGGCCGGCGAGCCCGAGATGGCCGTCGCGAACGGCGGGAACGACTCGACAGACGCGCCCAACTCGGCCGCCACGCCGACGCCGGCCACGCCCGCCAGCGCGGGCGACGGGGCCGCGGGAGGCGACGGCTACGCGGGCGTACCCGACGGCGGCTACTACGTCCAGCCGACGGTGTTCAAGGGGGACAACTCGATGCGCGTGTTCCAGGAGGAGATCTTCGGCCCGGTCGTGTCCGTCACGACGTTCAAGGACGAGGAGGAGGCCGTCCGGATCTCGAACGAGACGCTCTACGGCCTCGGCGCCGGCGTCTGGACGCGCGACGCGCACCAGCTCTACCGCGTCCCGCGCGCGATCGAGTCCGGGCGCGTCTGGGTCAACTGCTACCACCTGTACCCGGCGCACGCCGCGTTCGGGGGGTACAAGAAGTCCGGGATCGGGCGCGAGAACCACAAGATGATGCTGGACCACTACCAGCAGACCAAGAACATGCTGGTCTCGTACTCGAAGAGCGCCCTCGGCTTTTTCTAGGCCGCCGCGTTCTCCCTACCGTCGGGGCCGCGCCTGTGAGGGTGCGGTCCCGCGCTGTCTGTCCCGCTGGCGGCCGCCGCCAGCCTGCCCCCTGATCCCATGCCCACGCCCCGCGTCAAAATCACCGACGAAGCCGCCGAGGTCATCGACCAGCTCCGCGAGAGCCACGGCCCGCTCATGTTCCACCAGTCGGGCGGGTGCTGCGACGGGTCCTCGCCGATGTGCTACGGCGAGGGCGACTTTAAGCTGGGCCGCTCCGACCTCAAGATCGGCGAGGTCCACGGCGTCCCGTTCTACATCGAGAAGAACCAGTTCGAGTACTGGAAGCACACGCAGCTCACGATCGACGTGAAGCCGGGGCGGGGCGCGTCGTTCTCGATTGAGATCCCGCTCGGCCTCCGCTTTATCACCGACTCCCGGGTCTACACCGAGGAGGAGGCGGACGATCTCGCGCCGGTCGAGCGCATGGACGCCTGATGCCGAATCCGGTTGGACACTCTCCCTACGAGTCACCCCCGCGCAGGCGGGGGGCCAGGACGTTTGGGCTCGGCGTGCTCGTCCGCTCTGGATTGGCGGGCGCCGACGCTTCGCGGTCCCGCCTGCGCGGGAATGACAGCGTGGGGGCCGAGTCGGAACCGGCACAGGTCAACCGGACTTGGTATGAGCCGCCTGCTGGCGGAGCCCGTCGCTAGCATTACAGCGAGACGCCGAGGCCGGCCCAGACGGCGCGGCCGGCGGCCGGCTCGAAAAAGCGGTCGCCCCGCGCGTTGATCGCGACGGAGCCGACGTACTCGGCCCCCAGCACGTTCGCCACGCGGACGAACGGGCGGAGCGCGACGGCGCCCCCCCACTCGTACGCGAGGGCGATGTCGAGGACGGCGAACGGGTCCGTCTGGGCCGTGTTCTCGTCGTCGGCCCAGAGCCCGCTTGCGGCCTCGACCTCGGGCTCGAGGACGAACCCGGCGCGCTCGGCCCGGAGCCGGAGCGCGAGCCGATGCTCGGGGACGCCCGGGAGGCGGTTGCCCCCGACGGCCTCGCCGGCCGGACTGAGCACGTCGTCGCCGAACGTGAGTCGGCTCCACGTGTAGCTCGCCGCGAGGCTAGCGGAGGGCGTCGGCGCCCACTCGGCCAGAAGCTCGGCGCCGTGCCCGTCCGTCCGCGCGCGGTTGACGAAGTACGTCCGCCCGTCGTCGCCCTCGAACGGGGCCAGCCCGTCGCGGACGGCGAGGCGGTACACGGCGGCGTCGAACAGGACCGGACCGGCCACGCCCCGCGCCCCGGCCTCGACGCCGACCACGCGCTGCGGCTCCAGGTCCGGGTTGAACCCGCCGTCGCCGTCCGGGCGGTTCACGAGCTCGGTCGTCGTCGGCGCCTCGAAGGCCGTCGAGACGGAGGCGAACAGGAGGGCCGGGCCCGCCCGATACGTGAGGCCGAGTTGGGGGCTGAGCGCGCTGAGGGTGCGGCTGCCCGAGGCGTCGCCGTTGTCGAGGCGCCGGTCGTCGGCCTCGAACCGGATGCCGTCGGCGCGGAGGGCGCCCTCGACGGCGGCGCCCGCCAGCCCCACGGAGGCGCCGTCGAGGCGGAGGCGGGCCCAGAGCGCGCCCTGCGTGACGGTCTCGAACTGGTCGAGCGTCGGGGCGCCGACGGCCTCGCCCTCGACGTTCTCGAAGTTCTGGCGACTGTCCCGCTGCGTGGCGGCGTCGGCGCCGACCGTCGCCGTGAGGGGCCCGAGGTCGCGGTCCAGGGCGAGGCGCGCGCCGCCGGCCGTCCGGTCGACCCGGATGTAGGCGAACGGGAGCGGGTTGCGGAGGCGCCGGCCGATCCCGTAGACCGTCGCCGTGAGGTCGCCCACCCCGGTCGCGGCCGTGAGCGTCGCGGCGAGCTGGCCCTGCGCGCTGTCCTTCCCCGAGCGCGTGTCGACAAAGCGGGCCTCGGGCTGGCGGCGGTCCTCAGCGAGCTGCTCGGCGGTGAGGGCGCCGGGGTGCTCCTGGAGGGGGGAGGCGTCGCCGGCGGCGATCAGGCGGAGCGCGGCGGCATCGCCAAGCGGAAGGTCCGCGAAGGCCCGTCCGCGCGTGGTGCGGAGGGCGCTGTACGTCCGGTAGCCGTCGGCGTCGGTGTGGCTGAGGGCGACCCCGGCCCGGCCGCGCCCGAGCGGACCGGCGGCCTCGGCCTCGACGCGCGCCAGCCCGTAGCCGCCGCCGACGAACCGCGCCCGCGCGGGCGGCGCGCTGGCGTCGGGGATCGTCGAGAGGAAAAGGACGCCGCCGCTCCCGTTCCCCCACAGCGCCGACGCCGGCCCGCGGACGATCTCGGCCCGCCGGACGAGCGCGGGGTCGACCGTCGTGAGCACGGCCTGGCCGTCGGCGAGGGTGAGGGGGACGCCGTCCTGGACCACCTGGACGCCCCTCACGCCGAACGCCGAGCGGTACCCCAACCCGCGGACGATCACGCGCTCGCCGAGCGCCGGGTTCTGGCGGTCGGTCAACTGCACGCCGGGGAGGAGCCGGAGCGACCGCGCGAGTGACGTCCCCGGGTCGACGAGCCGGTCGACCGGCGGACGCTCGACGACGGCGACGCTGAACGGGGCGGTCGCCACGCCGCCGGCGCTCCGCGTGGCCTCGACGCGGACGGCGGGGAGCGCGAGCGAGTCGAGCGGGGCGTCCTGGGCGCTGGCGGAGGCGGCCGCCAGCAGGGCGGCGAGGCAGAGGCGTCGGGTCACGAGGTCGGGGGGGCGGGGGCGGCGAGGCGGCGCTGGACGCGCGCGAAGGCGGGCTCGGCCGGGGCGGGAGTCGGCGGCTCGGGGAGGGCGGCGGCGGCCTCGACCGCGGCCCCGATGCGGTCCTCGGTCAGCGGGTGCGTCTGGAACCAGCGCTCGAAGAGGAGCGGCCGGCGGGCCCGGGTCTCGAGGAGCGTCTCGAACATGGCCGGCATCCCGTCCGGGTCGTAGCCGGCGCCGGCCATGAACTGGAGGCCGAGCGCGTCGGCCTCGAGCTCGTCCTTCCGGGAGAACCGGGCGAGCGCGCCCTGTCCGACGAGCCCGGCGACGATCTCGCGGACGAACCCCGGGTCGTCGCCCAGGACGAGGCCGGCGACGAGCTGGAGGCCGTACGCCTTCACCATCCGCTCGGTCGCGTGGCGGGCCACGCCGTGAGCCACCTCGTGGCCGACGACGCTCGCCAGCTCGTCCGGGCTCTCGGCCGCGAGGATCAGCCCGCTGTTGACGTAGACGTGCCCGCCCGGCAGCGCGAAGGCGTTGACGGCCGGGTCGTCGACGACGGTGAACGTCCACTCGCGGTCGGCCAGCTCGGTCTGGGCCGCGAGCTGCTGCCCCATCCGGTCGAGGTACGCCTGGACGACGGGGTCCTCGACGAACGCGACCTGGGCGGCCACCTCGGCGGCGAGGTCGTTGCCGAGGGCCCACTCATCGTCGAGCGAGACCAGGTTGAGGTCGCCCCGGTTCACGCTGTCGCGGTTGCACGTGCAGCCGGACAGGGCGAAGGCGAGGAGGAGGACGAGTGAACGCATTCGAGACAACTGGCGGCCCGCCGGCGCACCTCGGGGGTAGAGAGCGGGAGCGGCCCGCTCCTACTCGGCTCCGCCGCCGGGGTGTCCCTGATCTCTGCGCTCTCGCGGCGCCTCCGCCAGCGGGCGCGGGCCTCAGGCCAGGAGGTCCTGCGCCTCCGCGTGCTCCTCTACGTAGGCTGCTACGAACGGGCACTGCGCGACGACCTTCAGCCCCTCCTCGCGGGCCCAGCCGAGGCCGCCCTCGACGAGCGCCGTCCCGACGTTCTCGCCCCGCTCCTCAGGCGGGACGAACGTGTGCGTGAAGGCGACGACGTCGCCATCGCGGCGGTAGTCGAGGCGGGCCGGGCCGCCGGCGGTGTCGCGGACGAACCGCTGGCCCTCGGCGTCGTGGCGGACGGAGGTGGAGGACATGGAGACGCGGGGGTTAGAGACGGCCGGCGGCGCGCGCCGCCAGCGGGGCGGAGGCTAGAGGTCGCCCTCGGCGGGGCGGATGAGGACCTCCTCGACGACGGAGCGCGCGCTGAGCGTCGCCACCTCGACGGCCACGCGCGCGACGTCCTCGGGCGGCATCAGGCGGTCGGGCGGGAGGTCCACGCCGTCCCACGACGGCGTGAGCGTGGCGCCGGGGAGGAGCGTCGTGACGCCGACGCCGGCCCCCTTCGTCTCCTCGCGGAGCGCCCGCGCGAGCCCGAGCAGGGCGTGCTTGGCCGCCCCGTACGCCGCCCCGCCCGGGTAGCCGCGGACCGACGCGACGGACCCCATCATCAGCACGCGGCCGGAGCCGCGCGCGAGCATGGCCGGCAGGAACGCCCGCGTGACGAGGAACGCGCTGACGGCGTTGACCTCGAGCTGGCGCCGGAGCTGGGCGGGCGTCGTCTCCAGGAACCCGCCCGGCTCGAACGCCCCCGCGTTGTTGACGAGGACGTCCGGCGTGCCTACTCGCTCTGCGACGGCTTCGGCCATCGTCTCGACGGCCGCGTCGTCGGTCACGTCGCAGGGGAAGGCGTCGGCCTCGGCGCCCCGCTGGCGGCAGCGGCCGGCCACCTCCGCCAGCTTGTCGGCGCTCCGGGCGACGAGGGCGAGGCGCGCGCCGGGCCGCTCGGCGAACGCGAGGGCGGTCGCGGCGCCGATCCCTTGCGAGGCGCCGGTGACGAGGACGAGGGGCATAGGCGGGGGGGCGGTCGCGGTGGTAGCGCGCAGCCCCGGCCTCCGTTCCCGGCCCCCTGCCCACCCGCCGCCCACGGCGGCCGGCCGGACGCGCCGCCAGCGGGGCGCTACCGCATCGGGACGAGGAGCGTCAGCGTCCGCTCGCCGATGGACGGGACGAACACGAGCCGGCTGATGTCGCGGACGACCTCGGGGGCGTAGAACACGACGGTCCCCCGGCGGACCGTCCCCGGCTCGGCCTCCGGCCCGGACGGGCTCCGGCTCTCGCCGACCGACACGGGGTAGCGCCGGCCGCCGCCGTCGACGAGGTACGCCTTCCGGGCGAAGTTGGACCACGGGGCCCAGGCGCCCGCGTAGTCGACCGAGCGGACGCTCACGCTGAGCTGGACGCGCGTCCGGCTCCCGCCGGGGTACGACACGGCCACGCCCGTCACGCCGACCTCGAACGTGCTCCCCCCGCTCTCGCCCGTCCGCCGGACCTCGACGGGGACGAACCGCGAGCCGGGCACGGGGCCGTCCAGGACGCCGGGCGCGCCCTCGGGCGGGTCCGGGCGCTCGGCCTCGACGGTCAGGGTGTAAGGGCCGCCCAGAGCCGGCTCGCCCTCGTCGAGGTCGCCGCCGGAGAGGACCTCGACGTAGTACAGGCCCTCCTCGAGCTCGCGCTCGACCTCGACGGCGGAGGCCCCGGCCCCGTTGAGGTCCTCGGCGACGGCCTCGCGCGACCGCCGCTCGACGCGCCAGAGCCGGAGGGCCGGGGGCACCTCGTCCGACTCGGCGCGGAGGGTCAGCCGCTCCGCGTCCTGTACGCGGAGCCGGTACGTGTCGACGTAGCGGCCGTCCTCGAGCCAGCTCTCGTCGCCGAGCGCCCCGCTGGCGCGGCCGGGCACGCCGACCGTGCCGATCGGGACGGTCCGGGCGTCGACGGCGAACCGCCCGCGCACGCCGGGCGCCTCGCTCGTCACGAGCAGGCGGTACGGGGCGTCCCACCCGGGGAGGTAGCGGACGACGACGGCGTGGAGGCTGTCCCCGCTCGAGAGCCGCTCGACGGTCCGCCAGCCGTCGCCGACCTCGCCGTTCGGCCCGAACAGGTGGACGCGCGGGGCGAACGTGCGCGAGACCACGCGGAGCACGACCGGGGCCTCGGGCCCGGCCGCGACGGCGAGCGCCCGCTCGTAGCGGCCGGCCCG
>CAZDFV010000053.1:0-15648 GCA_964504495.1 uncultured Rhodothermales bacterium | reverse complement strand
GGCCGCTCCTGCCCGTCCTCGCGTTCCCCGTCGTCGTCCCCGTCCTCCTCCCGGCCGTGGCCCTGACGACACTCGCGGCCGGCGCCCCGTCCGGCGCGTGGGCGGCGGCCCGGGGCGACCTCGCCCTGCTGGCGGCCTACGCCGGGCTTCTGGTCTCGGCCTCGTTCGTCCTGTTCGACTACGTCTGGCGGGACTGAGGCAGGTGGCAGGTGGCAGGTGGCAGGTGGCAGGTGGCAGGTGGCAGGTGGCAGGTGGCAAAGGTGCCCGAATCGGCGCCAGCGGGGCGGGCCAGCCGTGGACCTGCGCGCCGGACTCCCCCCTTTTCCCCACTCCCTTCGCACATCTCCGAGCACCCCGGGCGCATCCTACGGCGTTCCCCGGCGTGATGGACCGCGACCTCGCCCTGCCCCGCTACGGCCCGCTCTATGGCGTCTTCGGCGTCGCCGTCGTCGTTTGGGTGGCGGTCGTCCTCGTGCTCGGGGTGACGGGGCCGGTCTCGAACCTGCCGATCCTCGAGCACACGGCGCGGAACCTGTACTTCCACGTGCCCATGTGGTTCGTGCTCTACGCCGGCGCGATTGTCGGCGCGTGGCACGCCGGGCGGTACCTCGCGACAGGCCGGACGATCCACGACGTCCGCTCGGAGGCCGCGTGGACCGTCTCGACGGCGGCCGGGGTGATCGCGCTCGTGACGGGGATCGTCTGGGCCCGGTTCACGTGGTACGTGGGGACCGACATCTGGTGGAACGCGGACCCGCGCCAGACGATGGTGGCCGTCCAGCTCCTGATCTCGGGGGCGTACTTCGCCCTCCGCGGCCAGGTCGAGGCGCCCCGCCAGCGGGCCCGGCTCGCGGCCGTCTACGCGCTCTTCGCGACGACGACCATGCCGTTCCTGACGTACGTGCTCCCGCGCCGGTTCGCGAGCCTCCACCCGGGCGCTGAGGGCAACCCGGCCTTTTCGGAGATGGACATCGCGGCCGACATGCGGTGGATCTTCTACGCCGCCGCCGTCGGGTTCCTCCTGCTCGGCTGGTGGCTCTACACGCAGCGCGTCCGGGCGCGCGTGGCCGAGCTCCGGGCCGAGCGGCTGGAGGCGCCCGCGCCGGCCCCGGCCGTCGTCGTCACCGAGGCCGCCCCGGCTGCCCCCGCGTGATGCTCCAGCCCGCCGATACGAGCACGACGGTCCTGAATCCGCTCGTGGCGCAGGCCGCTACGGAGCAGCCGCCCGTGGGCATCGAGCGCACCATGTTGGCCGAGGACAAGCTCCCCGTCGTCCTCGCCGTTGTCCTCGTGGTCTGGATCGGGATCGCCCTCCTCCTCCTCCGCACCGACCGCCGCCTCGCCCGGCTCGAGCGCCGGCTCGACGAGCGCGAGGGCGCCTAGCCGTCGTACGTTCCTCTCCCCGAACCTCCGCCCCCATGCGACCCAAGACGTTTCTCAGCCTCGGCTTCGTGGCCCTGTTCGGGTTCCTCGTCGTGCAGAGCTTTGGGAGCCAGGTGAGCGGCTACGAGACGTTCGCGCAGGCCGAGGAGAGCGAGCGCCGCGCCCACGTCGTCGGAACGTGGGTCGAGGCCGAGCCGGCCGTCTACGACCCTGACCGGAACGTCTTCACGTTTACGATGGCCGACGAGGACGGGACGGCGCGGCGCGTGGTCTACGCCAACCCGAAGCCGGCCTCGTTCGAGGACGCCGAGCAGGTCGTCGTCGAGGGCCAGATGGCGGGCGACGTGTTCGAGGCCGAGCACATCCTCGTCAAGTGCCCCTCGAAGTACAACGACGGGCGCGAGTTCGAGGAGGGCGTCTCCGGCGCCCCGGTCCAGACCGTCTCGGCCGAGACCGTCCGGTGAGGCGGAGGACGATCGTCGGGCTCGCGGTCGCCGGGCTGGCGGCCGCCGTCGGCGCCAGCCGGGCGCTCGGGTCGCGGCCGGACGAGCCCGGCTACACCGGCCCGCTCCCGCTCTGCCCGGGGTCCGGCAACTGCTACCGCGCTCGGACCACGCTCGGTGCTGACGCTGACGCTGCCCGCGAGGCCGCCGTCGAGGCCCTCCGTGCCCACGACGACTGGCTGACGGGCCGGCCCGTTCGCGTGACGCCGACCGAGCTGGGGGCGACGGCCGTGTTCAAGGCCGGCCCGTTCCGCGACGACGTGGCCCTCGCCGTCGTGGACGAGGGGGGCCAGACGACGCTCCACGTCCGCAGCGCGTCGCGTGTGGGCGAGAGCGACCTCGGCCTGAACCGGCTCCGCGCCCGGCGGATCGTCGCCGAGGTCGAGCGCCGGGTGGGATCTGGGGCGTAGGGCGCGGAGTGTAGGGGTGCCCTCCGCCTCCGCTATGTCCGTCCCCTCCCCCACTGACCTCGACGGCTTCCGCCAGATGATGGAGGCCGCCGGCGCGGCCGGCCTGCAGATCCCCCCGCCCGTCTTTACCGACATGGAGGCGGAGGTCCGCGACTACCGGCCGGGTGAGGTCGAGACGCACCTCGGCGCCGCCCTCGTCTGCCGGTTCCCCGTCCGCGAGCGGTACCAGAACCCGATGGGCGTCATGCAGGGAGGCGTCGTCGCGGCGGCCGTGGACAACGTGATCGGGCCGCTCAGCTACCTCGTGGCCCCGCCCAGCGTGACGGCGCACCTCGCGCTGACGTACCTCAAGCCCGTCACGCCCGACCTGGACCACGTCGAGGTCGAGGCCCGCCTCGTCTCCCGGGCCGGCCGCCAGCTCGTGTTCGACGCCACGGTCCGCGTGCCCGATGGCGCCGAGCTGGCGGTCGCCCGCGCCACGCAGACCGTCGTACGACGCGGGTCGTAAGCCGTGGAGCGTAGGAAGGAGACCTACGCTCTACGCTCCACCTCCCACTTCATACACCGTTACCGGGAGGCCGGAGGAGCGGTCGAACAGGCACCCAGCCTCGACGCCGACGGCCGCCAGCGCGCCGGGGCTCAGGTCGCCGGCCTCGGCCCCTGCCCACCGCGCGTGCATCGCCCCGAGCGCGTAGGCCGCGCCCGAGCCCATCGCCCAGAACCGCGAGAAGGCGTGGACCTCGCGCATGTCGTACACCCCGAAGATCCCCGCTGTCGAGGCCACGAGGAGCGAGACCTGTGTGCTCTCGTACGGGTCGCCCTCCTGGCCCGAGTCGGGCAGGAGGTAGTACTCCTCCTTGAGGACCGGGTGGAGCGCCCGGAACGTCTCGAAGATGCCGCGCCGGCTCGAGAGGTCGGCGTCCTCCATCCGCTCGAGGGCGTCCTGGATCACGAGGTGGTGGGCCGTGTAGCCGACGATGCCGACGTAGGCCGCCCCGTGCGCCGTCTCGACGCGGACCACCTTCTCGCCGTCCGCGTCGAGCTCGGGCGGGAGCCGCGTCTCGTCGAACGTGGTGAGGGCGTCGGCGGCGATCGCCGTCCCACTGGCGGTGCGGACGGCGGTGATCGTAGACATAGGGCGTGGGTCGTCGAGCGTGGAGCGTAGGACAGCGCGCCCCCACGCTCCACGTCCCACTCACAAGTAGAGCAACGTCGCGACGGCGAAGAAGATCGTCAGGCCGAGGATGTCGTTCGAGACCGTGATGAACGGTCCCATCGCGAGTGCAGGGTCGATGCCGACGCGGTTGAGGGCGAGCGGGACCGTCGCCCCGACGAGCGTCGAGATGACGATGACGATGAGGAGGGCGATCCCGGCGGTGAGCGCCAAGAGCTGCGTGTCCTCCCCGAACCCGGACGCGATGACGATGAGCGACAGGGCGACGGCGAGGACGACCCCGTTGAGGAGCGCGACGGCCAGCTCCTTCCCGATCCGCCGGGCGAGGTCGCTCCGCCAGAGGTCGCCCGACGCCAGCCCCTGGACCGCGATCGCCGACGACTGGATGCCCGCGTTCCCCGCCATCGCCATGACAATCGGGATGAAGAGGGCCAGGACCGGCGCCACCTGCAGCGCGTCCTCGAACCCGACGATCACGAGGCCGGAGACGTAAGCGCCGACGAGCCCCAGCAGCAGCCACACGAGCCGGCCGCGACTCACGGCGAACACAGAAGAAGAAAGCTCCTCCTCGCCCGTGATCCCGACGGCCCGCTGGAGGTCCTCCTCGGCCTCCTCGCGGACCACGTCGAGCACGTCGTCGACGGTGATCCGGCCGAGGAGCCGGCCCGTCGACGAGACGACGGGGAGGGCGATGAGGTCGTACCGCTCCATGATCCGGGCCACCTCCTCCTGGTCGAGGTCCGGCTCGACGGAGACCGGGTCGGGCTCGGCGATGTCGGCCACGAGCGCGTCCGAGGGCGCCAGCAGGAGCCGCTTGAGCGGGACGACGCCCTCCAGCCGCCCCTCGCCGTCGACGGCGAACACGGCGAACACGGGGTCAACAACGTGGGCCTGCGCGCGGACGGCGTCGGTGGCCTCGGCCACGGTCGCCGCCAGTGGGACGGCGACGACCTCGGTCGCCATGAGCCCGCCGGCCGTGTCCTCGGCGTAGCTGAGGAGGGCCTCGACGGCCGGCCCGTCCTCGAGCTGGCCGAGCACGCGGTCGGCCTCGTCGGGCTCGACGTCGGCCAGGATGTCGGCCTGGTCGTCGGTGTCGAGCCGGTCGAGGAGGGCCACGAGGTCCGCGGTCGGGACGCCGTCGAGGATCTCGGTCCGCTCGGCGCTCTCGAGCTCGGGGAGCGCCCGGCTCGTGGCCTCGTCGGGAAGCCACCGGAACGCGAGCCGGGCGGCCTCCGGCGGGAGGTGCTGCAACAGCGAGGCCACGTCGGCCGGGCGGAGCTCGGCGACGAGGTTGAGGACCATCCCCCGTTGCCCCGCCTCGACGAGCGCGGCCACGGCCTCGACCAGCTCGTCGTCGACGACGGTCTGGGCGGGCGGGGCGGTGTCGGGCGGGGCGTCGGTCACGGGCCTAGCCGGCGGCGGCGAAGTGGCGGGCGAGGCGGACGAAGTCGGCCGGCGAGACGGCCTCGGGCCGGCGCGTGGCCGCCCACTCGGGGACGGGCACCCCGGCCGCCGCGGCGACGGGCCCGAGGCTGTTCCGCAGCATCTTCCGGCGCTGCCCGAACGCGGCCCGGACCGTCCGCTGGAGCGGACCGAAAGCTACGTCCGGCCCCGCAGCGTCGAAGTCGAGGCCCACGACGGCGCTCTCGACGGCCGGTTTCGGACGGAAACAGTGGCGTGATACGGGGAAGAGCGTGCGCGCCTCGGCGTAGAGCGCGAAGTAGACCGAGAGCGTCCCGTACGTCTTCGAGCCCGGCGGGGCGGCCAGCCGGTCGGCCACCTCCTTCTGGACCATGACGACGGCCCGGGCCACGTGCTGGCGGGCATCGAGAAGCGCGAACAGGATGGGCGAGGTGATGTAGTACGGGAGGTTGCCGACGACGTGGAGCGCCTGCGGCGCGGGGCTGGGGACTGGAGGTTCGGGATTGACGGCGCCCGCGCTACGGGCGGTGTGCGTCCGTGCCCCTGCCCCTTGCCCTTTGCCTCCTGCCCCCTGCCCCGCCAGCGCCCGCCAGTCGGCGTCGAGCACGTCCCCCTGGCGGATGTCGAGGCCGGGGAACCGGGAGCGGAGGTGGCCGACGGCCTCCGGGTCTACCTCCAGGGCCACGAGATCCGGGTAGCGGTCGAGGAGCGCGCCCGTCAGCGCCCCCTCGCCGGGGCCGATCTCGACGACGCGGGCGCCTAGTGGCGCGTCCACGGCGTTCGCGATCCGGCGGACCGTGTTGGGGTCCGTCAGGAAGTGCTGGCCGAGGCGTTTTTTGGGGCGGACGGGCACGGGCGGTTCGAACACGGGGGGAGGGCTCGCGTACCCGCCGCTCCCCTCACCCGGCCCCCCCAATGTCGTTCCCCCCTGGGTTCGTTCTCCTCCTCATCCTCGCCGGGCTGGCGACGGCCGCCAGCGCGCAGGACGCCCCCGCCGACTCGCTTGCCGCGACGCCGGCCGTCCAGCTCGACGTCATGCGCCTCGACGTGGACTCGCTCGCGGTCACGGCCGACTCGGTGCGGGCCCGGTTCAATCTCGACGCGAGCGTCGGCGGGCTGCTGACGGTCCGGGCCGGGCTCGTGGTCGAGATCGACGGAGCCGAGGTCGAGGCCGAAGGCGTCGAGGCCGCGGCCGACCTCCGCGTCCAGCTCGAAACCGTCGCCCGCGTCCTTCTCGAAGCACTCGACGTGCTCCGCGAGCGCCCGGAGCTGGTGGGGGGCGCCGGCGCTAGCTCCCCGCCCCCGGACTGAGGAGCGCCTGGAGCACGGCGAACGCGCCGGGGAGCGGGTCCTGGAACAGCGCCTGCGGGTCCAGGCGGAAGCCGGGCAGGGCCTCGCTCTCGAACACGCCGTCCGCCAGCGGGGCGGCCCGGTACGTCCCGCCGGTCTCGTACGGCCGGCCGTCGAGCCGGTAGAAGGCCGCCTCGCGGCGCTCCGGGTCGATCAGCCAGTACTCCGGCACGCCGACCCGCTCGTAGCCCTCGAACTTCGTCTCGCGGTCGCGCCGGCCCGACGTCGGCGAGACGATCTCGACCGCGAGGTCGACCGGCGCCTGAACGTCCTTCCGCCCGAGGATGCCGAGCCGGTCTTGGCGGATAAAAAGAACGTCCGGCTCGTACCCGTTGGCGTCGTCCACGCGCATCGTCGTCCGCGAGCCGAACACCTCCCCTAGCGCCCGCGCCTCCGCGTACCCCCTCAACACGAAGAACAGGAACCCAAACAGACGCTCGTGCAGGACGCTTGTAGACATGTCGATGACGGCCTCCCCGTCGATGAGGTCCGCCTTCATCCCCTCGGGGAAGGTGTCGACGTAGCGCTCGTAGGGCGTCAGCGCCGGGGCGCCCCCCGCCTCCGCGGGGGCAGGCTTGCCGGGGGGCAGGTCTTTGGTCGCGGTCCGCGGCATGGGCACAACGTAGGGCTGGCGGGGGCCGTCCGCTAGCGGGGCGCTAGCGGACCCGCTTCCGCCGGTTGCGGACGTAGTCCTCGAACAGGAACCCGCCCAGCTCGTCCAGCCCGGCGTAGTACGCCCGCCCCTTGTTGACCTCGGTGAGCTGGCGGACGAAGTCCTGGAGGTAGGGGTCGCGCGCGATCATGAACGTCGTGATCGTGATCCCCTCGCGCCGGCAGACGGCGGCCTCGTCGAGCACCTTGTTCACGATCTGGCGGTCCAGGCCGTAGGCGTTCCGGTAGAGGCGGCCGTTCACGAAGTGGCACGACGGCTTCCCGTCGGTGACCATGAACACCTGCTTGTTCCGGTTCTTCCGCCGGCGGAGGATCGTCCGGGCGCGCTCGAGCCCGGCCCGCGTGTTCGTGTGGTACGGGCCGACCTGGAGGTACGGGAGGTCCTTCATCTCGACCTCCCAGGCGTCGTTCCCGAACGCCACGATGTCGAGCGTGTCCTTGGGGTAGCGCGTCGTGATGAGCTCGGCGAGCGCGAGCGCCGTCTTCCGGGCCGGCGTGATCCGGTCCTCGCCGTAGAGGACCATCGAGTGCGAGAGGTCGATCATGAGGACCGTCGCCACCGACGTGTGGTGGTCGGTCTCGAACACTTGGAAGTCGTCCTCGGTGAGCGAGAACTCGCCGAGCCCGCCGCGCCGGAACGCGTTCGAGAGCGTGCCGGTGACGTCGAGGTCGTGGACGTCGTCGCCGAACGCGTAGGGTCGGGTCTCGGGCTGGCGCTCGGTCCCGGCGCCGGTGTGGGGCGTCTTGTGGCTGCCGCGCCCGGCCTTCCGGAGCGACGTGAAGATCTCCTCGAGCGACCGCTCGCGGATGGCCCGCTCCGACTTCGCCGTCATCGTGACGACGCCGGTCTGGTCGTCGCGGTCGATGTAGCCGCGCTCCCGGAGCTCCTCGATAAAGTCGCCGAGGCCCATCTCGTCGTCGGTCACGCCGTACTCGTTGTCGATGGCCGTGAGCCACCGGAGCGCCTCGTCGGCGTCGCCGCCGGTGTGGAGGAGGAGCTGCTGGAAGAGGTCGAGGAGCGTGTCGAACGTCGAGCGGGCCTGGCCGTGGCGCTCGGCGTCCCACTCGGAGTAGCGGAACCGCATGGGTCTGCGCGGGGTGCGCGGGGGGGCGTCTCGCACGACGAACGGGCGGGCCCGTTCCGGCCGTGCCCTCGGGGGCGGGCCGCCGACGGGGCCTGCCAGCGGGGGCGGCACGCCGGCCGTCCGCCGTCTCTATCATTAGACCCTCGCCCCCCTCTCCCCCAGGCGCTTGCGGGAGCGCCGGACTGGCCCGCCCCCGGCGGCGGGCGCCCGCCTATGAAGAAGCGCATCTACCTCGTCGAGGACCACCCGATCACGCGCGAGGGCTTCCGGGCCCTCATCAACCGGACGCCGGACCTCCAGGTCGTCGGCGAGGCCGCCTCCGGGCCCGAGGCGCTCGCCGGGATCGAGGCGGCCCGCCCCGACGCCGCCCTCGTCGACGTGACGATCGGGGGGTCGGACGGGCTCGAGCTCACGAAGCAGCTCCGGGCGCTCTACCCCGACCTCCAGGTCCTCGTCATCTCGGCCCACGCCGAGGCCGTCTACGCCGAGCGGGCCGTCCGGGCGGGGGCCCGGGGGTACCTCATGAAGCAGGAGCCGCCCGAGCTCATCCTCGACGCGCTCCGGACGGTCCTCGACGGCGGGCTCCACCTGTCCGACACGATGCAGGAGCGGCTCGTCGGGAGCTACCTCGCCGGGCCCGGACAGGCGGCCTCGCCCGTCGCCGACCTCACCGACCGCGAGCTCGAGGTGTTCCGCCACTTCGGCCACGGGATGTCGACGGTCGAGGTGGCCGAGACCATGATGGTCAGCCCGAAGACGGTCGAGACCCACCGGGTCCACATCAAGCAGAAGCTCGGGCTCAAGACGACGAACGAGTTCGTCCAGCGGGCCGCGCTCTGGGTGTCGCGGAACGACGCCTAACGCGGCCGACGAGGCCCGGTCCGCTGGCGGCGCGCGTCGCCAGCGCGCCGTCTCAGTCCGGGAGGTCGTACGCCCGCTGGACGGCCTCGTAGTCGCGGAGGTTGACGCGGGCGGCGCCGTCGGTGAAGAACAGCTCGTCCGGGATCACGACGAGCCGGAGGAGGATGTCGTCGGCCGTCTCGCTCGCGAACCGGCGCGGGAGGATGCTGTCGAAGTAGTCGCGCGGGTCGCCGTCCGGGCCGAGGTCGAACTGGGTGTAGGGGAGCGACGAGACCACGTCGAAGTAGACGTTCCCGTCCTCGAACGAGTACTCGTACGAGACGGTCAGCGTCGTAAACAGCTCGTCGTCGGCCGGGTCGGCGGCGGGGAAGAGGGCCTCGTTGAACCCGCGCGAGAGCGGGAGCGGGCTCCACGTCGCCAGCTCCTGCTCGGGCTCGAACTGGACGATCAGGTTGGAGTCGATGTAGAGCATGACGAGGTCGCCCTGACCGGCCGTCTGGAGCGCGGAGAAGAGGTCGTCACCGCTCGTGACCGCGTTCGCCGAGGCGAACGAGGCCGTGTAGAGCCCGTCGACGGAGTAGTCGTCGTCGTCGAACTCGAGGTCCACGACGAACACGTCGAGCGCCGTGTCGTCGGTCGTGTCGCAGCCGCTGGCGGCGACCGCCAGCAGGAGGAGGGCGGCGAGGGAGAGGCGGAAGGGCATGGGGTCGGGGGAACGGTTGAGCACGCGTAGGGCCGCCGGCGGGCGCGCTCGGGTAACGGCGGGCCCGACCGCACGGCGCCCACCCCGGGGGGCGGGCGCCGTGCGGTCGGGGGCGGGGCCCCTACGAGGTCGCGCGGCGGGCGGCGGCGTAGGCCGAGGCCACGAGCGCGATCTTCGTGAGGTCCCACGGGACGAACCGGAGCCACCCGTCCACGGCCGACTGCGCCCACGTCCCGTGTCCGGCGGCCACGTGGAGCCACGCGGCCCCGCAGGCGAACAGGACGAGCGAGCCGGCGACGAGGGCCGCGAGCGTCCGCCCGAACCCGCGGTCGCGGCGGGTCACGGCGCCGACGGCGAGCGCGACGAGGGGGAACGCGAGGAGGTACCCGCCCGAGGCGCCCGCGAGGTGGGCCAGTCCGCTCCCCCCGCCGGCGTAGAACGGGAGCGCGAGCCCGAGCAGGAGGTAGAGCCCCATCGCCACAAACCCGTTCCGGCGGCCGAGGAACAGCCCGCTCCCGTAGACCGCGACGGTCTGGAGCGTGAGCGGGACCTCCCACAGGTACACCCGCAGCTCGGCCTGCGCCAGCGCCGCCGTCAGGAGGGCGAACCCGACGACGCCCACGGCCTGGAGCCCCAGGGGCGCGTCGGCGGCGCGGAGGCGGTCGATGGAGGCGGCGTGCGGGGCGGAGAGGGCGACGGACATGGCGGCGGCGGAAGGGGGCGAAAAGATACGTGCCGGCCTCGGGGGCGGTCCCCGACGTCCGGCCGGCCCTCGCAGCCTCCGCCGGCGGGCCGGTGCACGCCCGCCGGGCGGCCGGCTGGCGGCGCCCCTACTCGAACCGGACGGTCACCGTCCCGGCCTCCTCGAGCTGGACGCCCTCGCGCCCGGTGAGGAGCGCGCGGAGCCGGTCGGGCGTGGGCTCGCCGCCCTCCATGAGCTCAGGGTTCTCCTCGGCGACGTCGAAGAGCGCGTCGAACTCGAGGTCGTAGACGGTGACCGTCGAGCCGTCGCGGTAGGCCGCGTCGCTCTCGACCACGTCGCCCTCGACGGCCACCTCGACGGTGATGCGGGCGTCGCCCAGGAGCGCCCGGGCGAGCCGGATCCCCTGGGCGGCCTCGGCCCGCTCGGCGGCCGTCATCGGCTCGTCGCCGCCGTCCGCCGGCGCCCCGTCCGGCGCCGCCTCGTCCGACGCCCCGTCCTCGGGGACGATGATCTGGAGGACGGACGGGCTCCCCGCGTCGAACGCGAACGACAGGTCGAGGCTCTCGTCGGCCACGGTCTCGTCGCCGTCGTCCTCGCCGAGCGGGAGGTCGGGGACGGTGTACTGGAGCTGCCCGACGTCGGGGACGGCGTAGACGGCCGTGAACCCGGCCTCGCGCTCCTCCAGGGCCATGAGCGTAACGCCCGGCCCGAGCGCGGCGGCCCGGGCCCGGAGCCGGGCCTTGTCGACGCCGCTCTTCCCCTCCTCCTCGTCCATGAGGGCGAGCACGGCCATCCCGCTCAGGTCCACCCGGTCGCGGAGCACGGCGCTCCCGTCGGGGCGGACGGTGAGCGTCGAGGCGATCTGGAAGCACCCGGCGAGCGGGAGCGCGAGGGCGAGGAGGGCGGCGGCGGAGCGGAGCGGTCGCATGGCGGCGGGGGCGGGGCGCGCAGGATACGGCCGCCCGCTGGTGGCGCCCGTCCGACGGCTCCGCCAGTCAGGGGCCGAACGTGGGAGGGGGCGGCCCGCCCCGTGGCAGGCCGCCCCCGCGCGCGCCGGACGCAGGCGGCTAGTCGTCTAGGTCCACGGTGCGGTCGCACTCGAAGCCGGCGCACGACACCGGGATCGAGTCGGCCCGGCGGGCGCGGCTGTCGCCCGGGCCCGGGTCCTCCTTCGGGTTCGCCTCCGGGTCCACGCCGCGGCCCTCGGGGCAGAGCCGGTCCGCGTCGATCCCCTGCGCGACGTAGTAGTCGCGGACGGCGTCGGCCCGGGCCTGCGCGAGGGCGAGCGCGTTCGGCTCGACCCCGTCGGAGTACCCGAGGATCCGCACGCAGATCTCGGGGCACCGGCGGAGGATCTCGACGTTCTCGTCGAGGCGGACGCGGGCGTCGGCCGTGAGGGCGTCCGAGCCGTACTCGAAGAACACCGAGTTGAGCTCGGTCACGTCGCAGACCGTGCTCTCGACGGTGACCGGGAGGGGGCACGTGTCGCTCCCGTAGGCGTTCGTCGCCGTGATCGTCACGGTGTAGTCGCCGGGCTCCGCGTAGGCGTGCCGGGCCGGGAGCGTGGACGCGACGGTCCCGTCGCCGAAGTCGACCGAGATCTCGATGGGCTCGGTCCCTTCGACGTCGGCGTCGACGGTGACCTGCTCGCCCGGGCCGACCACGCTCTCGGACAGCGTGCAGGCCAGGACGGGCGGGAGGCCGACCACCGTGACGAGGCACGACTCCGAGTCGGACCCGCCCGCGTTCGTCGCCGTCGCGGTGACGGTGTACGTCCCCGGGGCGTCGTAGGCGTGCGTCACGGTCGTCCCCTGGCCGACGGCCCCGTCGCCGAAGTCCCACGTGACCTCGACGGGCAGCGTCGCGTCGTCGTTGAACGCGAGCGTGAACGTCCCGTCCTCGCCGACCACCAGCTCGCCGGGGCAGTCGAACCGCGTGACCGCCGGCGGGACGGTCGGGTCGAAGAACGCGTACTTCAGCCCGAACCCGAGGTTGGCTAGGATGTCGTAGTCGGCGTCGTCGGCGATGGACCCGAACACGCCGGGGTCGGCCCCGTCGAGGGCCACGTCCGGGAACACGAGCGTCGTCTGGAGCCCGGTCACGACCGAGAACCGGGACGAGAGGGCGAGGTCGAGCCCGAGCCCGAGGACCGGGCCGAACCCGTACACCGGGTCGTCGTCGGCCCCGTCGAACGCGTCGAACCCCTCGCGCTCAGACTCCGTCCCGTTCCCGATCACGAACGCCCCGCCGATCTCGACGACCGGCGTCAGCCGCGCCGACGGGAAGGGGAGGTACCGGAACAGGGCCCGGACCTGGTGGGCCGTGTTGTCGTCGTTGCGGACGAAGTACCCGCCGAACGCCTCGTTGTCGAACGGGCCGATGCTGACGTCGAAGTTCTCGTTCGCCTGGAAGACGTAGCCGACCCCGAACGAGAGGCTCTCGTCGAACTGGTACCCGACCTCGGCGCCGAGGCTGGGCCCGGCGTCCTCGAACTGGTCGACGATCTGGAGCTCGGCGGCCTCCAGGTTGTCGTCCGAGTCCTCGTCGATGTCGCCGTGGTAGAGCGTGGCCCCGCCGCGGAGGAGGAGGTAGACCGAGTGGCTCGGGCGGACGGTCTGGGCCTCGGCGACGGAGGCGAGCCCGAACGCGCCGACCAGCAAGGCGAGGGGGGCGAGCCGGGTGAGGGGGGCGCCAGCGGGCGCCGGCCGGAGGGGCAGCATGGCGGGGGAGGGGCGTGGCGGGAGGACGGCGCCAACATACAGCGCCCGGGCCTCACATGCGCTCAGACGCAAAGAGGGGCGGCCCACCGCTCGGCAGGCCGCCCCTCAGGACGCGGGGACGTCTAGGACGGACTAGCCGTCCATGTCGTCCATGTCCATGTCGTCGTCGTCCATGTCCATGTCGGCGTCGAAGCCGGCGCAGGACGACGGGATCGAGGTGGCGATCCGGGCGCGGCTGTCGCCGGGGCCCGGGTCCTCCTTCGGCTCCGCGTCCGGCGCGACGCCGCGGCCGACCGCGCGGAGGCGGTCCATGTCGATGCCCTGCGTGACGTAGTAGTCACGGACGGCGTCGGCACGGGCCTGCGAGATCCGGAGGGCGTCGCCCTCCTGGCCGTCGGAGTAGGCGTTGATCGTCACGCAGATGTCCGGGCACCGGCGGAGGATCTCGATGTTCTCCTCGAGCCGGCTGATGGCGTCGGCCGTCAGCGTGGTCTCGCGGTAGCCGAAGAACACCGGGTTGAGCTCGGTGATCTCCGCGCAGAACGTGTCGCCGACGGTGACTGGGATGGTGCACGTGTCGGTCCCGTACTGGTTGGTCGCCGTGATCTGGACGGTGTAGCTACCGGCCTCGTCGTAGGCGTGGCGGGCCGGCAGCGTCGAGGCCGTCTCACCGTCGCCGAACTCGACGAGGATCTCGTCGGCGTCCGTCGCCGTCGCGTCGATCGTGACCGACTCGCCGACGCTGACCTCGCTCGGCGTCGCGCGGCAGCCGGCGAGGACCGGCGGGTCGGGCGGCTCGACGACCGTGACGAGGCACGACTCGGAGCTGTCGCCGCCCCGGTTCGTCGCCGTCGCGGTGACGGTGTACGTCCCCGGTGCGCCGTAGGCGTGGGAGACCGTCAGGCCGGAGGCCGTCGTCCCGTCGCCGAACTGCCACGTGGCCGAGACCGGCGTCGTGGCGTCGTCGTTGATCATCGCCATGAACGAGCCCGTCTCGCCGGCGATGAGCTCGCTCGGGCACTGGAGGCTCTCGATCTCGACGGCCGTGTACGGCGGGCGGAACGCGAACTTGAGCCCGCCGCCGATCTGGCCGATCACGTCGAAGTCGGCGTCGTCCGGGAAGTCGCTGTCCGGGTCGCTCGCGCCGGGGTCGGCCCCGTCGAGCGCCACGTCCGGGAACACGGCCGTGCCCTGGGCGGCGAGGAAGACCGAGAACTGCGGGGTCAGCGCGATGTCGAACCCGAGGCCGACGACCGGGCCGTAGCCCCAGACGTCCTCGTCAGAGTCGCCCTCGCCCTCCGGCGCACGCTCGGACTCCGTCCCCTGCCCCGAGACGACGGCGCCGCCGAGCTCGACGAACGGGCTGATCCGGGCGCTGGCGAACGGCATGTACCGGAAGAGGAGCTGGCCCTGGTAGGCCTCGCCGCCCTCGACGTTCTCCACGATCACGCCGTCGTCGACGGAGAAGTCGTCGTTGAGCCCGGGGGCGTCGTGGTACAGGAAGCCGAGCCCGAGCGAGAGGTTCTCGTTGAAGAGGTACCCGATCTCGCCGCCCACGGCGAACCCCTCGAAGGCGTCGAGGGTCTCCCCGTCGGCGGAGTCGTCGGTGTCGGCGAGGTCGCCGTAGTAGGGCGAGACGCCGCCGCGGAGGAGGAGGTAGACCGAGTTGCTTGGGCGGACCACCTGGGCCTCGGCGACCGAGGCGAGCGAGAAGGCCGCGAGCAGCAGGACGAGGGGGGAGAACCGGGCTAAGCGTGACGCGAAGGCCGTCTCCAGTCGGAACTGAGACATCGGGGAGGTGGGGGGTGAGTGATGGGGGGCGGCTGCGGGCCGCCAGAGGAGATGCAGTCCGAGCGGGGTCGGGCGGGGCCCGCCAGCGTCACCGCGGTCGGGCCGGGTGCCTGCCGGGGCAGGGCGGCCCGTACGTCCTCGCCGCACGCCGCGTGCGGATGGGGTCCGGGGGGGAGAGGGGCGAGGAGAGGGGGAGGGGCCGACGGGAGTGCCGGCTAAACCGGCTCCGGGGCCTGTCGGTTCCGACGGGGGCCGTCTGGGGGCCCGCACGCGCGGGTCAGGACGGCCCGGAGGCCGGGCCCGGAGCCTAGAGCACGCGGACGTGGCGCTCGAGCTGGCTCTTCGTGTTGGCCGCCTTGTTCGGGTGGATCACGCGGCGGCCGGCGAGCCGGTCGAGGTGGGCCTTGGCCTCGTTCAACCGGGCCTCGGCGGCGGCCGGGTCCGTCTCGGCCTGGAGGTCCTTGATGAGGGTCCGGAGGCGGCCCTTCTGGAACCGGTTGCGGAGGCGGCGCTTGGCGTCCTGGCGGACGCGCTTGGCGGCGGACTTGTGCTGGGGCATACGGAGGCCGGCGGGGGGCCGGCGGAGACTCGGTCGGACTTCACGGGGCGGCCCAACGGCAGGGCGCGCGAGCCGGCTAAGTTAGACGGGGACACCCCCCCCCGTATGCAGAAGGGGCGAAACACGGACGCCCCCGCCCCCGTGCCGACGACCGACCTCCTCCGCGACCTCCTCGCCCGCCCCGGCGCCGAGCGGACCGTCCTCCTCCTCGACGCGGACGCGGCCGGGGCCCCGCGCCAGTACCGGGTCCGCCCGGGCCGTGCGCTCTGGGTCGCGGCCGCCGCCGCGGTCGCGCTGGCGGTCGGTGCGGTC
>CAZDFV010000052.1:10354-15877 GCA_964504495.1 uncultured Rhodothermales bacterium | reverse complement strand
CAGCCGCTCGACGTCGACCAAAAAGCGGACGCGGTCGCCGAAGGCGTCGAGCCGGTGCCGGGCCCGCTGGCGCTCGGTGAGGAACGCCCGCTGGCCCCAGTCGCGGAGCACGGGCCCCGCCCACGCCGCGACCCCGAGGACGGCCACGACGAGCGCCCCGAGCGCGACCGGCTCCGACCCGCCCGGCAGGACGGCGTCGAGCGCGAGCGACCCGACGGCCACGGCCAGGAACGCGACGGCGAGGACGGCGAGCGTCGCCACGCCGCGGACGAGGAGCACGTCGAACTGGCCGTACCGGAGCGACGAGAGCGAGACGAGCCCGACGGGCAGCAACGAGAACAGCTGGAAGGCCGTCACGAGCCAGGCCGCCGCCAACTCCCCCTCGCGCGGGCCGGGGCCGAGGTGCGAGAGCGAGAGCGCGGCCCCGGCGACGGCGAGGGCGCAGACGCCGACGCTCCCGGCCCGGCTCCACCGGGGCGCCGGGTGCCCCTCGCGCCGGTCGGCCTCGGCGGGGCGGCCCGCCGAGAGCCCGGTCGCCGCGGCGACGTAGACGCAGACGTAGAACAGGAGCGGCACGGCGAAGGCGTCAGGCGGGAGCGGTCCGAGGTGGCCCGCGACCGTCGCCACGGCCACGCCCGCGCCGAGCACGACGGGCGGCACCACCAGCACCCACCGGGCGGCGCCGAGGAGCGGCCCGGCCCTCCACGCCCGGAGCGCGGCGTCGAGGAGGAGGGCCGGGTAGACGACCCACCCCGCTAGCGCCACGAGCGTGAGGGCGTCGAACAACACGTTGCCGGGCCCCGGCGCCGGCGGCCCGACGAGGGCGATCCACACGAGGCGGACGAGGTTGCCGCCCACCCACAGGAGGGCTGTCCCGATAAGGAGCCGCGCCCGCCGCGCCCGCCCGCTCCGCCGCGCGAGCGGGGCGACCGTCAGGTACGCTAGCAGGTGGAGAAACGTGACGACGGCGAACCCCCACCCAGCCGCCGTCCACAGCGCCCCACTCAAGGGGTAGAGGAACGTCGGGTAGCGGACGACGGAGACCTCGGCCTCGCGCGCCTCGCCGTCCCGCGCGAGCGAGTAGGTCAGGACGGCGCCGGTCGCCCGCTCGACCTGGCGCTCGGCCTCGGCCGCCGACGCGACGGGCATAAAGTCGACCGCGTCGAGCTGGTCGCCGGCCGCGACGCCGGCCCGGGCCGCCGGGCTCCGCGGGAACACGTAGGCCGCCCGGACGGCCCCGCCGTCGTCGGTCCAACGGACGCCGTCGAACCCGCGCGAGGGCGTCTCCTGGAGCGGGAGCCCGACCGTCCGCGTGTAGGCGGCCCAGTCGGCGGCCAGCCGGCCGAGCGGGAGGAGGGCGAGCGCGGCGACGGCGAGGGCCGCCAGCCGGGCGAGCGGGACGGGGACGGCGCGGGTCACGACGGGGAATCTAGACCGGGGCTCGCCGTGACCAAGAGTTGCCGGCGGCTCGGTGGTCGCAGCCTTCGCCGTCCTATCCCGCCTTCGGCTGCACGAACCCCACGTGCATACTGTCGAGGTACAGCGTGTCCCGCGAGAGGTCTGCACCGGAGGGCCATGTCACCCCCCGTCCGTAAGGCAGAACCTCGACCGACTCAAACACGCTGTAGTCCCTGAGCGACGAGAAGACGCCCCCCCGGGCGATCAGCCGGCCGATGTCGAAGACTCGCTTCTCGCCGTTCTCGAAGCCTAGAACGAGCATCCGTCCCGCGTTCTCGCCAGACGCCTTCGCAGAGGCGACGCGCGGGGTGTCCTGTGCCGTCTTGCGTCGGTTACGTGCTAGAGGCATCGGTGTCGGTGATGCGGGGGATGCTTTCGCCGCGGACGGCCAGCTTCCAGCAGGATTGTAGCTGAGGAAGGTGAGCCTCGGCCCATTCTAGAGCAGGCTTAAGCTTCTTTGGTGGAACAGCCCCGGCGATGACTTCGAGGTCTGGAAGTCGAATGACGGCTTCGTGTTCCGCGTAGTGGACGTGGAAATGGGGCGCCCGGTGCTTGCGGTCGTCGTTCGGGTACATCCAGACCTCAATCCCATCGAAGTCGTCGCGGAGCCGGGGCATGAAGGGAGCGAGCCTGTACGCTGTAGTCTAGCGAACCGACACGGCCAGGGAGCCTGTCCACTCACTGGCGGCGCACACCGCCAGCGGGGCATCTTCCGCTCCCCCGCCCCCGACCCCCGTGCTCGTCGACACCCACGTCCACCTCTACCTCGACGCCTACGACGCCGACCGCGACGCCGTCGTCGAGCGCGCCCGTGCGGCCGGCGTCGGAGTCCTCATCCAGCCAGCCGTCGACGTGGCCTCCGTCGGGGCCGCCCTCGCGCTCTGCGACCGCTACCCGGGCGTGTACGCGATGGCCGCCGTCCACCCGAGCTACGTCGCCGACGCGGCGCCGGACGCCGCCGAACGGGTCGAGGCGCACCTGAGCGATCCGCGCGTGCTGGCGGTCGGCGAGAGCGGGCTCGACTACTACTGGACGCGCGAGCACGTCGACCGCCAGCAGGAGCTTCTGCGCGCCCACGCGCAGAGGGCGGCGGCGCACGACCTCCCGCTCGTCCTCCACAACCGCGACAAAAAGGGGTCGGACGAGTCCTCCCAAGACCTCGTCCGCATCCTCCGCGAGGTGAGGGCGGAGGAGGAGGGGAGTGGACTGCGCGGCGTGTTCCACTGCTTCGGCGGGCCGGCCTGGCTCGCGGCCGACGTGCTCGACCTCGGGTTCCACGTCGGCATCGGGGGGACGGTCACGTTTAAGAACGCCGGCGTGGCCGAGGCCCTCCGCGACGTCCCCCTCGACCGTGTCGTGGTCGAGACCGACGGCCCGTACCTCGCCCCGACACCGCACCGTGGCAAGCGGAACGAGCCGGGCTACCTCCCGCTCGTCGCCCGGCGGCTGGCGGAGGTGTACGGGGTCTCGCCCGAGGCCGTCGCCGAGCGGACGACGGAGACGGCCCGCGCGCTCTTCCAGTGGCCGGAGCCATAGCGCCGCTGGCGGAGGGCGCCGCCAGTCGCTAGTCGAAGTCCGAGCAGGACATGAAGTACCGGCACCGCGTGCACCGATACTTGCAGCCGCTGTTGACGAGGCGCGATCCGCAGTTCGGGCAGAAGTCCCAGTAGTTCGCTTCCGGCTCGCTGCCCGGCGGCGCCGTGCGGGCGGGCTCGGCGGGCGCCCCGTCGAACGGGAGCTCGGGGAGGGGCGGCGTGGGCGACGGGTTCATGCCCAGAGTCTACAGCGCCGCCGCCAGCCGGTCGCCCTCGAGCGCCGACTGGCGGAGCGCGGCGACGAGCCCATCGAAGTCCGGCCAGTCGGCGCGGTCGAGCGTCCGCACCGCGTCGCCCAAGCCGACGAGCAGCTCGCCGTGGACGAGCCGGACCGAGAGGACGGGCTCCAGCCGGTCGGACGGCCCGCCGGCGGCCTCCCAGACGGATCGGAGCGAGGCGAATGGGCCGCGGATCTCGACCTCGGCGAGCGTCCGGTGGAGCGTGCCCTGCCCCCAGGCGGCGGCCACGGCGTAGGCGGCGGCCGTCCCCCCGACGAACGGCCACAGGATGGCCTGCCCCTGGAGCGCCGCCGCTAGCCCGACCGTCATCACGAACAGGAGCGCAAGCGCGACGGGCCGGGCCTGGGCCTGGAGCGCCAACGCCGCCCGCGACGCGCCCCCGGGGTGGTGGACGCTCCGGAACGTCACGACCGGACGGTGGCCTCCTCGGCGGCCCCGTCGCCCGCGGGCTCGGCGGCGTCGGGCTGGAGGAACGGATACGTGAAGTGCTGCGGCGGCACGAACGTCTCCTTGATCGACCGAAGGCTCGTCCACCGCAACAGGTTCAGCTTGGAGCCGGCCTTGTCGTTCGTGCCCGAGCCGCGCGCCCCCCCGAACGGCTGCTGCCCGACGACGGCCCCGGTCGGCTTGTCGTTGATGTAGAAGTTGCCGGCCGCGTCCGCCAGCCGGTCGGCGGCGTGGGCGATCACGGCCCGGTCGCGGGCGAAGACGGCGCCGGTGAGGGCGTACGGGCCCGTCCGGTCCACGATCTCCAGCAGGTCGTCGAACGGCTCGGAGGCGACGTAGACCGAAGCGACCGGCCCAAAAATCTCCTCCTCCATCGTCTCGTACCCCGGGTCGTCCACGACCAGGACCGTGGGGTCGACGAAGAAGCCGTCGTCCTTCCGGTACGTCCCGCCGTGCGCGACGGTCACCCCGCTGGCGGACGCCGCGCGGTCGATGTAGCCGGTGATTTTTGCGAACGCCCGCTCGTCGATCACGGCGTTGACGAAGTGCGAGAAGTCCTCGACCGGGCCGACGGTGATCTCCGCCAGCTGCGCCTCAAGCGCGGCCTCGACCTCGGGCCACAGCGCCTCCTGCACGTAGACGCGGCTCGCCGCCGAGCACTTCTGGCCCTGGTACTCAAAGGCGCCGCGCACAATGGCGGTGGCGACGGCGTCGGGGTCGGCCGACTCGTGGGCGACGATGAAGTCCTTCCCGCCCGTCTCCCCGACGATCCGCGGATAGGTCCGGTAGTGCCCGAGGTTCTGGCCGATCGTGTTCCAGAGGTGGTTGAACGTCTGGGTCGAGCCGGTAAAGTGGAGGCCGCTGAGGTGCTCCGACGCGAGCACCGGGTCGCCCACGTCGGCCCCGTCGCCGGGGAGCAGGTTGACGACGCCCGGCGGGAGCCCGGCCGCCTCCAGCAACTCCATGATGACGCCGGCCGCGAGCATCTGCGTCGGCGCCGGCTTCCACAGGACCGTGTTGCCCATGAGCGCCGGCGCGGTCGGGAGGTTCGCGGCGATCGCCGTGAAGTTGAACGGCGTCACGGCGAACGTGAACCCTTCGAGCGGCCGGTACTCCGTCCGGTTCCAGACGCCCGGCGGGCTGAGCGGCTGCTCCTCGTAGATCTCCCGCTGGAAGTGGACGTTGAACCGGAAAAAGTCGATCAGCTCGCAGGCCGCGTCGATCTCGGCCTGATAGGCGTTTTTGGATTGGCCGAGCATGGTTGCCGCGTTCATCCGCTCGCGGAACGGGCCCGCCAGCAGGTCGGCCGCCTTGAGGAAGATGGCGGCCCGGTCGGACCACGCCATGCGGCTCCAGTCGTGGCGGGCGTCGAGGGCGGCGCGGACCGCCCGCTCCACGTCCTCCGGCCGGGCCTTGTGGAACGTGCCGAGGGCGTGCGCCCGGTCGTGCGGCGGACGCATCGTCTCCGTCCGCCCCGTCTCGACGCGCTCGCCGTTGATGACTGGCAGGACCTCGGCCTCTTCCGACCGCATCTCGCCCAGGGCGCGGCGGAGGGCGGCCCGCTCGGGGCTCCCGGGCGCGTAGGAGAGGACGGTCTCGTTTCGGGGCGGCGGCGGGCTGGCGACGGCGTTGCGCATCAGGTCGGGATGGGATGGGCGTTGGCTCCGTCAACGCGCCGGACGGCCGTGCGTTCGCGAGCGGAGGGGTGGGGGGACGGAGAGCGTGGGAGAGATGGAGGAGGCGGAGAGACTGGCTTGACCCGTCCGGCTGGCGGCCGCTCCTTG
>CAZDFV010000052.1:0-10254 GCA_964504495.1 uncultured Rhodothermales bacterium | reverse complement strand
CACCCTCCGCACCCTCCGCACCCTCCGCACCCTCCGCACCCTCCGCACCCTCCGCACCCTCCGCCAGCGGGGCGATCTTCCCGCCCTCCCGCACCGCCCGCCCGTGATCGGCCCCTTCGAACGCACGCTCGCCCTCCGCTACCTCCGCGGCGCCGAGGGCCGCGACGAGCGGCAGGGGTTTCTGCGGTTCGTCGTGCTCGCGGCGATCGGCGGCGTGGCCGTCGGCACCGGCGCGCTCCTGCTGGCCGTGATGATCGTGCGCGGGTTCAGCCGCGAGATCGAGGCCAAGATCGTCGGGTTCGGCCAGCACGTCCAGGTCGAGAGCTACCTCGGCGAGCCGCTCCAGCGGGCCGACTCGCTGGCGGCGCGCGTGGCCGCCGTCCCGGGCGTGGAGCGGGCCGTCCCCGCCGTCGTCGACTTCGCCCTCCTCAGCGGGCGCGGCGACGGCGCCGTCGACGGGGTGTCGCTGTGGGGGACGAGCGCGGACGCTCAGCCGTTCGTGGCCGAGCGGACCGAGCAGGGGGCGTTCTCGTTCGCCCCGGACGGCGAGGGGCGGTCCGGCGTCGTCGTCGGCGCCCGGCTGGCGGAGCGGCTGGACCTGGAGGTCGGCGAGCGCGTCACGGCGTACTCGACGCGCGGGCTCCAGGGCGGCGCGGGGGGACGGCCGCGCGTCAAGCAGTTCCACGTGGCCGGCGTGTTCGAGACCGGCCTGGGCGATTTCGACAACCTGTTCGCCTACGTCGAGGCCGAGGTAGCCCGCGACCTGTTCGCCTTCGACCCGACCGAGGCCACGCGCATCGACCTCACCCTGTTCGACCGGGACCAGGCGCGGGCCGTGGCCCAGACGATCTCCGACGAGATCGGCCCGCCCGTCTTCGCGCGGCCCATCGAGGACGTCTACCGGGGGCTGTTCGCCTGGGTCGAGCTGCAGCAGAGCATCGTCCCGCTCGTCATCTCGATCCTCGTCGTCGTCGCCGCCTTCAACATCGTCGGGGCGCTGCTCATGGTGGTCCTGGAGAAGTCGCGTGAGATCGGGACGGTGCTGGCGATGGGCGCCAGCCGGGCGGCCGTCCGCCGGCTGTTCGTCGTGTTCGGGCTGCTCGTGGGCGTGATCGGGGCGGCCATCGGGGCGGCCGTGGCCGTCGCGTTCGGGTACCTCCAGGCCGAGTTCGAGCTCATCCCGCTCCCGCCCGACGCCTACTACCTCGACGCGGCGCCGGTCGAGCTCCGGGCGCTCGACGTCGGGCTGGTCGTGCTCGCGGCCGTGGTCCTGTGCACGCTGGCGGCCTACGTGCCGGCCCGGGCGGCGGCCCGCGTCGAGCCGATCCGCGTCATCCGGTTCGGGGGATAGGTACGGTTCCGCCCGTAGATTTCTGTTTATTCTCCGAGTAGACAGCGTGGGCAGGCCCGGAACGCCCTGCCGACGGGACCGAATGGCAACGACCACGAAGCGCTGGTACGAGACGCTCCCCGCCCTGCTGACCGGGCTGGCGGCGCTCATCGGCGCGATCACGGGGCTCTACGTGGCCCTCGGCAACGGGCAGGGCAAGTCCGCCGCGACGGCGCCGCCAGTGGCGAGCGGGGCGGAGCAGCCGGCCCCCGCGACGGCGGACGGGCCCTCGCAGGGCGGGGCGGTCGCAGAGTCCGAGCCGGCGAACCCACCCGCCGTCGACATCGAGAGCCGGTGGCGGGAGCTGTACCCGAACCCGGGGAACGTGTCGCGGATCGTCCAGGACGGCGACGCCTTCACGTTCACGATCGAGGGCCGGGCCGGCGCGATCCCGTTCTCGTCCAGGGGGAGCGGGTCCATCACGGGGCGCCAGATCCGGAGCACGTACGAGTCGACGCTCCCCTCGACCGGGCGCTGCAGGGGCTCCGTGACCGCGGACGGCCGCCGGACCGAGTTCGAGTGCCTCGACTCGATGACGGGCCGGTACGAGTCGGCCTGGGTGCGCGAGTAGGCATGCCGCGCCGTCCGGCTGGCGGCGGGCACGGCCGAAGAACCCGGCGCACGGGTGCGCGTAGCCCCCGCCCCTCACCCTTCCCCCGCCCCCGATGGCCCTCTCCGCCGGCGACCGCGCCCCCGACTTCACCCTCTACGACAGCGAGACCAACGCCTTCTCGCTCGAGGAGGCCCGCCAGTCAGGCCCGGTCGTCTTGCTCTTTTTCCCCGGCGCGTTTACGAGCGTCTGCACGACCGAGCTCAACACGGTCGGGAACGACTACGGCCGCTACCAGGACCTCGGCGCTACCGTCGTCGGGATCTCGACGGACTCGCCGTTCGCGCTCGCCGAGTTCAAGAAGGCCAACGACTTCCCGTTCCGCCTCCTCTCCGACCACGACGGCGAGGTCTCGGAGGCGTACGGGGCCAAATACGACAACGACTTCACGCCGATGAAGCTCAGCCGCGTCTCGAAGCGCTCGGCCTTCGTCGTCGGCGAGGACGGGACGCTCCGCTACGCCGAGGTGCTGGAGAACGCCGGCGAGCAGCCCGACTTCGACGCCGTCCTCGGTGCCCTCGAAAACGCCTGAGCCGCCGGACGGCCCACGCTGGACCGGCCTCTCCGAGAGCCCGCTCCCGGTCGCGGCCGTCCACGACTTTCTCCGCGACGACCGGGCCGGCGGCGTGTGCGTCTTCGTCGGCGCGGCTCGGCGGTGGACGGGCGCCGCCGAGACCGACCTGCTGACCTACGAGGCGTACGGGCCGATGGCCGAGGCCGAGCTCGTCCGGCTGGCGGAGGCCGCCGAGGCTCGGTGGCCGGTCGTCCGCCTCGCCGCGCTCCACCGGACCGGGGCGGTTGCCCCGCCCGAGTCGGCCGTCGTCGTCGGTGTGGCGTGCCCGCACCGGGCCGAGGCGTTCGCCGCCTGCCGCTGGATCATCGACACGCTGAAGGCCGAGGTCCCCATCTGGAAAACCGAACACCCGCCCGCATCGACTGACTCGCCATGAGCTTCTCCCTCGACCAGATCCACGCCCGCGCCCGTGCCCTCGACAAGCGGATCGCCCTGCCCGAGGGCGAGGACCCGCGAACGATCCGGGCCGCCGCCTGGCTCGCCGAGAACAACGTCGCCCGGCCGATCCTCGTCGGGTCCGAGGCCACGATCCGCCAGCGCGCCGACGAGGCCGGCGTCGCGCTCCCCCACACCGTCCGCACCGTCGATCCGGCCTCGTCCGAGCGCCGCCAGTCGTACGCGCAGGCCCTGTTCCAGAAGCGGAAGCACAAGGGGCTGACGTACGAGGAGGCCGGCCAGCTCGCGACCGACGTGCTCTACTGGGGCGACCTCATGGTCGACGCGGGCGACGCCGACGGGTGCGTCGCGGGCGCGGCCCACCCCTCGCCCGACGTGGTCCGCGCGGCGATCCACGTGCTCGGGGTCGCGGAGGGCTCGGCGCTCGTCTCGTCGTTCTTCCTCATGGTCCTCCCGGACGGCCGCCCCGTGACCTTCGCCGACTGCGCCGTCAACCCGGAGCCGACGCCGGAGCAGCTCGCGTCGATTGGGATCGACGCAGCGCAGAACCACCGCTTTATGACCGAGGAGGAGCCGCGCGTCGCGTTCCTCTCGTTCTCGACGAAGGGCTCGGCCGAGCACCCGGCCGTCGACCGCGTCCGCGAGGCGGCCCAGATCGCGCAGGGCAAGCGGCCGGACCTGATCGTCGACGGGGAGCTCCAGTTCGACACGGCCTTCGACGCGGGCGTGGCCGAGCGGAAGGCGCCGGACAGCGACGTGGCCGGGCGGGCGAACGTGTACGTCTTCCCCTCGCTCGACGCCGGCAACATCGGGTACAAGATCACGCAGCGCGTCGGTGGGGCCGAGGCGTTCGGGCCGGTCCTGCAGGGCCTCCGGCGCCCGGCCAACGACCTCTCGCGCGGGGCCGACTGGGAGGACATCGCGAACGTGGCGGCGATCACGGCGCTCCAGGCCGGCGCGCTCGACTGACCCGCTGGCGGGCGTCGCCAGCGGGGCGGATGGACGGGGGGCGCCCAGGTCGTAGACTCGGGCTAGAATCATACCCCGCACATGTCGACTCGCCTGCTCGTCACGGCCGTTCTCCTCGCCGCCGCGCCCGCCGCCGCCCAGGGTGCCGCCCCCGACTCCACCACCACGCGCGGGCCCGCCAGTCAGGCCGGCGACGTCTCGGTCAGCCTCAACGGCGGGTTCTGGCCGGTCGGCGGGGGCGTCCGATACGTCGTCGCCGACGGCCTCTCGGTCGGCGCGGCCCTCGACCGGACGGTGTTCGGCCCGGCCGACCCATCGACGCGGTTCGAGTTTCAGGCCCCCGCGGAGGACCGCGCGTTCACGGTCTCCGCGAGCGTCGAGTCCGAGCGCGGCAGCCTCGCCGACTGGCTCACGGTGGGGCAGGGGGTCGCGCTGTACTATCAGCGGCAGACGGGCGACGTGGTCGAGGGGTACAACGCGGACTTCCTCCCCGTCCTCCGCGAGGGCGGCCGACGGACGGAGGGGGCGGGGATCGCTCTGGCCTACCGGGGGGAGGCCCGGGTGTTCGGGCCCCTCCGTGTCGGGTTCTCGACCCACGCTGTCAGCCTGGGCGTCGAGCGGGTCCGCGGCGGGACGGAGGAGCGGGACGGGCAGATCGCCCCGGTCGAGGACCGGACGCGCCTGAGGGTCGGGGCCGGCACGTCACGGTTCTACCTCGGACTCCGGCTCTGACGACGGCGGGGGGCGTCGCGGGCCGGCGGTAGCTTCTGAGCCCGCTCCCGCCCCCATGCCCGACCTCTCCGCCCGCGTCGACACGCTCGGCCGCTACCTCGACATCGACGGCCGCCGCCAGCGGCTGGCGGCGCTGGGGGAGGGGCGGCTCCAGCCCCATTACTGGGACGACCCCGAGGCCGCCGCCGCGACCGAGCAGGAGATCGCCGCCGAGGAAGAGTGGGTGCGGGCGTTCGACGCCCTCGTCCGCCGCCGCGACGACGTCGCCACGCTCCGCGAGATGGAGGCCGAGGCCGACGACGCCGACCTCTCGGCTGAAATCGAGCGGGAGGAGGCCGCCCTCGAGCGCGAGCTCGACGCGCTCGAGCTCCGCGGGATGCTCGCCGGCCCCGACGACCACCGGACGGCCATCGTCACCATCAACAGCGGGGCGGGCGGGACCGACGCCCAGGACTGGGCCGAGATGCTCCTCCGCATGTACACTCGCTACGCCGAGCGCCACGGGTACGTCCCGACGCTCCTCGAGTACCAGGAGGCCGAGGAGGCCGGCATCAAGAGCGCCTCGCTCCGCGTCGAGGGCCGGTTCGCCTACGGCTACCTCCGGGCCGAGAGCGGGGTCCACCGGCTCGTCCGCATGAGCCCGTTCGGGTCGGGCGACAAGCGGCAGACCTCGTTCGCCAGCGTGTTCGTTTACCCCGAGATCGACGACGCCATCGAGGTCGAGGTCAACCCGGCCGACCTCGAGCTCCAGACGTTCCGGTCGGGCGGGAAGGGCGGCCAGAACGTGAACAAGGTCGAGACCGGGGCCCGCTACGTCTGGACCGGCACGCTCTCGAACGGCCAGGACGAGCGGGTCGTCGCCGAGTCGACCGAGCAGCGGTCGCAGATGCAGAACCGCGACCGGGCCATGCAGATGCTGAAGTCGCGGATCTACGCCCTTGAGCAGGAGATCCGCGAGGCGGCCAAGAACGCAGAGGAGGCCGGCAAGAAGAAGATCGAGTGGGGCAGCCAGATCCGCTCCTACGTGTTCCAGCCGTACACGCTCGTCAACGACCACCGGACGGAGGTGAAGGTGCCCGACGTGCAGGGCGTCATGGACGGCGACATCGACGCCTTTATCAAGGCGTACCTCCTCCAGGAGACCGGCCGCGAGGTCGGGGAGTAGGGCACCACACGGGCGGCGGCGGCCGTTACCGGTCCGAGAGGCGGCGACGCGGCCGGGCGCCCGGCGCAGCAGGGCCGCCGCGAAACCCGTATACCCGGTCGGACTCCACTCCTCCCGCCCATGCGCCCGCTCCTCCCCCTCGCCGCGTTCGTGCTCCTCGCCGGCTGCTCGTTCTGGGCCGGGGACGACCCCGCCGGTGTCGACTTCGACGACTACCTGGACGACCGGGCCGCGCTCGTGGCCGAGCTGGAGGCCCTGATCGGCAGCGCGGAGGCCGAGAGCGAGGCCGCCTGCCGCGTCGTCGCCGTCGGACACAAGGCGTGCGGCGGCCCGGCCGAGTACCGCGTCTACTCCGCCACGGACAGCGACGCCGACGCCGTCGAGGCGCTGGCGGAGCGGATCGCCGAGCTCGACCGGGAGGCCATCGAGCGGTTCGGGCTCGTCTCCGACTGCGCGGTAGCCCCCGAGCCCGCTCCCGCGCTCGTGGACGGCCAGTGCGTCGCGCGCTAGCGGACCCGGATGGGCAGGCGGTAGGCGCCGCCAGCGGGGGTGCGTGTCGGGCCGGCGCCGGTGGTACCCTTTGGGACGCCCCCGCCTTCCGCCGTGCGCCGCCTGGCCTTCCCCCTCCTCGCTCTGAGCATCGCCGCCTGCGGCGGCGACGCGGACCCGGCCGATGCTGTGGTGGCGTTCGCGCTCCCCGGGCTCACGCCTGACGACGTGACGGAGTATTTCGAGGAGCGCGGGCTCGCGTGCGGGGAGGTCGCGCTCGACGCCAGCGGGGAGCCGACGTGCCAGCGCGAGGGGCCCGACGGGAGGGCCGAGGTCTTCGTCATGACCCGGACCCCCGGGGCGGTCGAGACCGTGAATGTGCACGCCTACCCAGCGGGGGGCGCGCTCTCCGCCGACCTCCGCGCCCTCCTCCTCGACGCCGCCGCCCTCCCGTACCGCGGGGCCGACCCTGAGGAGGCCCGGGCGTGGGTGGCGGACGCCCTGCCCGCACCGGCCGCGGAGGGGTCCCGGACGCAGATCGGACCGGCGCAGTTCATGCTCGTCGGGACCCCCGGCGCGCGGATCCTGTCGGTCTCGCCGGCGCCCTAGTGCTGCGACAGGTCCACCTCGTCATCCTGAGCGTCAGCGAAGGATCTCGACTCGAGTGCTCAGCCGTAGGCGCCGGTCCCGACGGCCTGAGAGACCGCGTCGAGATCCTTCGTCGCTCCGCTCCTCAGGATGACAGAGTGGGACGGTCGCGGCGCTAGCGCCTGGCTGGCGGCGGCCGTCGCCAGCGGCCTGAGCCCGCGGGTGGCGTTAACCTCTCGGGCGTCTCCCCAGAGGTCCCATGCGCGAACGGTACGACTTCCTCGTCATCGGCTCCGGCGTGGCCGGGTTGTCGTTCGCCCTCCGGGCGGCCGAGCACGGGACGGTCGGCGTCGTCACGAAAAAGGAATCGGCCGAGAGCAACACGAACTACGCCCAGGGCGGGATCGCCGCCGTCATGGACCCGGCCGACGACACCGAGGCCCACGTCCAGGACACGCTCGTCGCCGGGGCCGGGCTCTGCGACGAGGCCGTCGTCCGCATGGTCGTGGAGGAGGGGCCGGACCGGATCCGCGACCTCATCGACCTCGGCGCGCAGTTCGACCGCGACCCCGACGGCGTCCTCCACCTGGGCCGCGAGGGCGGCCACTCGGCCGACCGGATCGTCCACGCGGCGGACATGACCGGGCGCGAGGTGGAGCGGGCGCTGCTGGCGGCCGTCCGCCAGAACCCGAACGTCGAGGTCCTCGAGTACCACTACGCCGTCAACCTCCTCACCGAGCACCAGCTCGGGCAGGACGTCGGGGCGCTCGGCGACCTCCACTGCTTCGGGGCCTACGTCCTCGACAGCCGGACGGGCGCCGTCAAGACGGTCCTCGCCAAGGCCACGCTGCTGGCGGCCGGCGGGGCCGGCCAGGTCTACCAGCACACGACGAACCCGACCGTCGCGACCGGCGACGGGATCGCGATGGCCTACCGGGCCCGGGCGGCCGTCGCCAACATGGAGTTCATCCAGTTCCACCCGACGAGCCTCTACCTCCCCGGGGCCGACTTCGGCGGCCGGAGCTTCCTCATCACCGAGGCCGTCCGCGGCGACGGCGGCGTCCTGCGCAACCTGGGTGGCGAGCGCTTTATGCCCGGCTACGACGAGCGCGCCGAGCTAGCGCCGCGCGACGTCGTGGCCCGGGCCATCGACGACCAACTGAAGAAGCGGGGGGAGGACCACGTCTGGCTCGACATCAGCCACCAGCCCTCCGAGGCCGTCCTCGCCCACTTCCCGAACATCCAGGAGACGCTGCTCCGGTTCGGGATCGACATGACGCGCGACCCGATCCCCGTCGTCCCGGCCGCCCACTACACCTGCGGCGGGGTCGTCGTGGACCGCGACGCGCGGACGTCGATCGCCGGGCTCTTCGCCTGCGGTGAGGTCACGTGTTCGGGCCTCCACGGGGCCAACCGGCTCGCCTCGAACTCGCTCCTGGAGGCGCTCGTCTACGCCGAGCGGGCCGTCGCGCCGGCCGCCGCGCACGTCCGCCAGCGGGCCTGGGAGGAGGCCGTGCCGGACTGGGACGAGTCGAACACGGAGAACGCCCCCGAGTGGGTCCTCGTGAGCCACAACCGCGAGGAGCTCCGGCGCGTGATGCAGAGCTACGTCGGGATCGTCCGCAGCGAGCTCCGGCTCGAGCGGGCGGCCCGGCGCGTCGACCTCGTCTACCGCGAGACGGAGGAGTTCTACCAGCGGACGCGGCTCTCGGCCGAGCTCTGCGAGCTCCGGAACCTCGCGGCCGTCGCCCACCTCGTCGTCTCGTGCGCGCAGGACCGCCTCGAGAGCCGGGGCCTCCACTTCATGGCCGACCACCCCGAGCGCGACCCGGCCCAGCGCCACGACACGGTCTACCCCCACGGCGTCGCCGTCTGATGAGCCGGGCCGCCCGGAGCCTCTGCGTCGCGCTGGCGGCCGCCGTGCTCGCCGCGTGCGGGCCGGCCGAGGGGGAGGTCGCCATCCCCGACGCGGCGTTCGTGGGCTCGGCCGCGTGCGGGTCGTGCCACGCGGACCAAGCCGCGGCCTACGGCGCGCATGCCAAGACCGAGTCGATGGTCCGGCTGGCGGCCGGCGAGAGCAACGTGCCGCTCCTGGACGCCCCGATCCGCGACGCGCGGACGGGGTTCGAGTACCGCGTCGTCCGCCTGGGCGACGGGCGGCTCGCCCAGGAGGAGCGCCAACTGGACGCGGAGGGCCGCGAGATCGCCCGGCTCGTCCGCCCGATGGACTGGGCCGTGGGGAGCGGGAGCGCGGCCCGGACCTACGTCGCCGAGCGGGGCAGCCGGCTCGTCCAGCTCCCGCTCACGTGGTACGCCGAGGGCGGCCCGGCCGGCGGCGGCCGGTGGGACTTTAGCCCGGGCTACGAGACTGGCAACCCCCGCTTCGGCCGGACGATCCCCGAGCGGTGCCTGTACTGCCACAACGCGCCGCCCGAGACCGTCCCCGGCGTCGAGGACGCCTTCGCCCAGATCCCCGAGGGCATCGGGTGCGAAAGTTGTCACGGTCCGGGCTCGGCGCACGTGGCCGCGCAGGAGGCCGGCGTCGAAACCACCGAGACAGGGCTCGTCGACCTCGGTGCGCTCCCGCTCGACCTCCGCCTCGACGTGTGCCAGTCGTGCCACCTCCACGGGACGGTCGACGTGTACCGCCGGGGCGAGACGCCGTGGACGTTCCGGCCCGGCCGGCCGCTCTCGGCCCACGTCGGGCTGTTCACGGTCCCCGCCCTCGTGGATCGTGGCGGGCTCGACGTGGCCTCCCACGCCGACCGGATGCGGCTCAGCCCGTGTTTCGAAGAAACGCAGGGGACGGACCGGCCGCTCGAGTGCACGACGTGTCACGACCCGCACCAGCCGTTCTCGGCGCAGGGGCCGGGCGCCGAGACGGCGTCGTGCCGGTCGTGCCACGCCCCGGACGCGCTCCAGGCCGAGGTGCCGGCCCGCCTCCGCGCCCAGCACGCCCCGGCGGCCGACTGCGTCTCGTGCCACATGCCGACGATCGGGGCCGACGGCGTCCCCCACGCCTCCGTCACCGACCACAACGTCCGCGTCGTGCGCGCGGGCGACGGCGGCTCTCCGGTCCCGCCCGTCGGCCGGAGCGGCGTCGTCATCCCGCTCACCGAGGCCGACCGGGAGGGCGACGAGGGCGCGCTCTACGAGGGGATGGCCGCCGTCGCCTTCGGGACGCGCGCGGCGGACCCGGGGGCGGTCGGTGTGGGCGCCCAGTTTATCGAGCTGGCGCTGGGGCGGCTGCCGGACCCGGCCGCGTGGGGGGACGCCCAGTTCCTCCTCGGCGTGGCGACCCTGAGCGCCGGGCGCGCCGGCGACGCGCTCGCCCCGCTGGC
>CAZDFV010000051.1:0-15931 GCA_964504495.1 uncultured Rhodothermales bacterium | reverse complement strand
GACCCGCCGCCGGCCCTCTGGGCCGCCCGCCTCGCGGACCTCTACCGAGAGCGGGGCGAGCGCCGCCCGGCCCGGGACCCCGCCGAGGCCGACCGCCGCGGCGCCCTCGCCGCGGCCGTCACCTCCCCGTCCGTCAACGCCCTGGCCGAGCGGCTCCTCCAAGCCCTCGGCCGTGACTCCCCGGACCAATGACCGACGACCCGCTCTTTACCGAGGCCGAGCTCGAGCAGATCCGCCAGGCCGTCGCCGCGGCCGAGACGCGGACGGCCGGCGAGATCGTCCCCTACGTCGTCGGGCGGAGCGGGGACTACGAGGTGGCCGTCTGGCGGGCGGCCTCGGCCGGGGCCGTCGCCGCCGGAGCGCTCGCCCTCGCCGTCGCGTGGCTCTACGACGGGTGGGGCCTCGGCTGGCTCTACTCGGCCTGGGCGATGGCCCTCGTCATGACCCTCGGCGGCGCCCTCGGCGCCGTCGCCGCCTCGGCCTCCGACGCCCTGCGGCGGACCCTCGCCGGGGCCCCGCTCCTCGACGAGTCCGTCCACCGTCGGGCCGCCCAGGCGTTCGCGGACGAGGAGGTGTTCGACACGCGCGACCGGACCGGCATCCTCCTCTTCGTCTCCCTGTTCGAGCACCGGATCGAGGTCGTCGGCGACGCCGGGATCAACGCGAAGGTGGAGCCGGCAGAGTGGGCCGAGGTCGTGGACCTGGTGCGGCGGGGGGTGCGGAGCGGCGACCTCGCCGGCGGGCTGGTCGAGGCCATCGGGAAGTGCGGCGACCTCCTCCACCGGCGCGGCGTCGCCGTCCGCCCGGACGACACGGACGAGCTCCCGGACGACGTCCGCGTCCGCGACGAGTAGCAAGGAAGCCGCCCGCGGGGCGGAGCGCGGGGGCGCCGCCCGTGCCAGGCCGCTACAGGGCCTCGACGCGGAGCGTCGTCCCGTCCGGGTCCTCGACGTAGAGCGCACCGCCCGCGTCGGTGTAGCGGACGCCCTGCAGGCCGAGCCGGGACCGGAGGAGCGCGACGGTCCGGCGGGGCATCCCGAACGCGAGCTCCCGGACGCCGCCGGCGTCGCCGTCCGACTCGACGAGTTGGAGGACCGGGCGGCCCTCGGCGTCGAGCATCTGTGCGCGGACGCGGGCCGAGAGCGGGTCGGCCCCGACGTCCCCGAGAGTGAGCCCGAGGGCCTGGGTGTAGAACTGGAGGGCCTCGTCGAACCGGGACGTTCGGAGGGCCACGCCGCGGAGCCAGACGGCGGAGCTGGGCTTCCGGAGCGCCCGCTCGGCTTGTCGGTACGCCGAGTCGAGGGCGGCAGGGGAGAGGGACATGGGGCGGAGAGGGAGGGAGAGGCCGCCAGCACGTCCGGCGGCCCCCGTTTCGTTCCCAGGTCGCGTGCCGGGGGGGGCGGGGCGGGTTTGGTGCCGCGCCGGGGAACGTCCGGGGCCGCCCCGCCCGTCCTGAACCGCCCACCCCGAAGACGCCCCGCCGCGGTCCCAACCTGCGACGCCGCCCCGCTGCCCGCCCCCGCGCAGGCGGGGGATGGCCGCCCCCGCCGGCCGGCCGCTACATCAGGCCCAGCGTGAGGCGGGCCTCGTCGGAGAGCATCTCCATCGAGTACGACGGGACGAAGACGAGGTCGACCTTCGCCCGCCCCACCCCCTCGAGCGCGTTCACGCCCTGCTCGACCTCGGCCGGGAGCGTCTCGGCGGCCGGGCAGTTCGGGGCCGTCAGCGTCATGCGGACGGTCACGTCCTTGCCGTCCTCGCCGTCCTCGATCTCCCACCCGTAGATCAGCCCGAGGTCCCAGATCGGGACCGGAATCTCGGGGTCGTAGATCGTCCGCATGACCTGGGCGACGGCCTCCTCCAGCTCGGAGAAGTCGTCCGCCTCGCGGCCGTCGATGAGGAAGTCTCTGGAGGGCATGGGGCAGGGGGGAGGGGGCAGGGGGCGGGGAAGCGAGCCTCTTGCCCCCTTTCCCCGTTCCTCTTGCCCTACTTGAGCCGCTCGGTGATCTTCTCGTCGAGCCAGTCGCGGAGCGGCTCGATCGAGACCATCTCGACCACGTCGTGGGCGAAGGCGTAGAGGAGCATGGCCCGGGCGTCGGCCTCGGAGACGCCGCGGCTGCGGAGGTAGAAGATGTGCTCCGGCTCGACGGCCCCGGTCGTGGAGCCGTGCGAGCACTTTACGTCGTCGGCGTAGATCTCGAGCTCGGGCTTCGAGTAGTGCTTGGCGTCCGGGCTGAGGACGACGCCCTGGCTCTGCTGGTAGGCGTTCGTCTGCTGCGCCGCCCGGTGCACGAACACCTTCCCGTTGAAGACGCCCGTCGACTTCTCGTAGACGATCCCTTTGAAGAGCTCGTTCGACTGGCACCCCGGCGCCACGTGGTCCACGAGCGTGTGCGTGTCCACGTGCTGCTCGCCGCGGCAGATGTAGAGGCCGCCCAGCGTCGACTGGCAGCCCTCGCCGTCGGGGACCATCGTCGTGTTGTTGCGGACGGTGCCCGAGGCGAACGTGAACGTCAGCGTCGAGACCGTCGAGTCCCGCTCCTGGTGCGCGTGGACGAGCGAGACGCCGTTGGCCGCGTCGCCCTCGTCCTGCACGCGGACGTGCTCGACGTGGGCCGCCGGGCCGGCCACGACCTCGGTGAGGTCGTTGCGGAACGTCTCGGCCGTGCCTTCTCCGACCGTGTGGTACGTCTCGACGACCTTGACCTGCGCGTTCTCGCCGACCACGACGAGGTGCCGGGTCTGCGCGAACGTCGGCTCGTCCGCGGCGATCACGTGGACGACGTGGACGACGCGCTCGACGGCCACGTTACGAGGGACGTGGAGGTACAGCCCGTCGAGGTCGAACGAGGCGTTGAGCGCGGCGAAGGCGTCCGCGCTCACGTCGGCGACCGTCCCGAAGTAGTCCGCCAGCGTGGCGCCCGAGTCCCGGGCCGCCTCGCGAAGGCCCCCCACGACGACGCCATCGGGCAGCCCGCTGAGGTCCGAGAGCTCGGCCCGGTAGTGCCCGTTGACGAGGACGACGCGGGCGGCGTCGAGGCCGGGGATGGCGAACCCGTCTACGTCGCCCGGCTGGCGGTCGGGGTCGGCGAACTGGTAATCCGCCTTGAGGGCGGGGCGGAGGTCGGTGTACTTCCACGCCTCGTCCTTCGTCGTCGGCAGGCCGAGCGACTCGAACGTGCCGCGGGCCTCGGCGCGGAGGTCGGCGAACGGGGCCGGGGCGCCGTCGCCGGAGAAGGCCCGGTCGAGCGCTTCGAGCGCGCGGTGGTAGAGGGCGGGGGCGGTCGTTTCGTTCATGGGTTTTCGGTTCGCGGTGTGGGGGTCACGGCTCGGGGTCGTCGGCGTCAAGACCGCGGACCTCGAACCGCAGAACCCTGAACCGCGCTACGCCGCGACGGCGGCCTCCTCGATGAGCCAGTCGTAGCCCTTGGCCTCCAGCTCCTCCGCCAGCTCGGGCCCGCCGGACCGGACGATCCGCCCACCGAGGAGCACGTGGACGCGGTCGGGGCGGATGTAGTTGAGGAGCCGCTGGTAGTGCGTGATGAGGACGAACGCGCGGTCCTCGCCCCGGAGCTTGTTCACTCCATCCGAGACCACGCGGAGCGCGTCGATGTCGAGGCCGGAGTCGGTCTCGTCGAGGACGGCCAGGCGCGGGTCGAGCATCGCCATCTGGAAGATCTCGGCCCGCTTCTTCTCGCCGCCCGAGAACCCCTCGTTCACCGACCGCTTGGTCAGCTTCGGGTCGAGGTTGACGAACTCGGCCTTCTCGCGCATCAGCTTGAGAAAGTCCGAAACCGACATCTCGTCCTCGCCGCGGTGGGCGCGGACCGAGTTGACGGCCGTCCGCAGAAACTGGTGCGTCGAGACGCCCGGGAGCTCGACGGGGTACTGGAAGGCGAGGAACAGGCCCTCGCGCGTCCGCTCCTCGGGGTCCATCTCGAGGAGGTTCTCGCCGTCGAACGTGACCGAGCCCTCGGTCACCTCGTAGTCGTCGCGCCCCGCCAGGACGTGCCCGAGCGTCGACTTGCCGGACCCGTTCGGGCCCATGATCGCGTGGACCTCGCCCGGGTCGACGTCGAGCGAGAGGCCCTTGAGGATCTCGTGGTCCTCGACGGAGACGTGGAGGTTCTGAACGGAGAGGAGAGACATGTCGGGTTCGGGGTGGGACGCCGCGGCGGCGCCCGTCAGGTGAGTCAAGAACAGGGCGCTGGCGGACGTCGCCAGCAGGGCGCGGCTAGCCGACGCTCCCTTCGAGCTGGACGGACAGGAGCTTCTGGGCCTCGACGGCGAACTCCATCGGGAGGTGCGCCAGGATCTCCTTGGCGTACCCGTTGACGATGAGGTTGAGGGCGTCCTGCTCCGAGATCCCCCGGGCCTGGCAGTAGAAGAGCTGGTCCTCGCCGACCTTCGAGGTCGTCGCCTCGTGCTCGACCTGGGCCGTCTCGTTGTGGATCTCGATGTAGGGGAACGTGTGGGCCCCGCACTGGTCGCCGATGAGGAGCGAGTCGCACTGCGAGAAGTTGCGGGCGCCCGTGGCCTTCTTGTTTACGCGGACGAGCCCGCGGTACGAGTTGTTCGACTGGCCGGCCGAGATCCCCTTCGAGATGATCGTCGACTTCGTGTTCTTGCCGAGGTGGATCATCTTGGTCCCCGTGTCGGCCTGCTGGTAGTCCTTCGTGAAGGCGACGGAGTAGAACTCGCCCACGCTCCCGTCGCCCTTGAGGATGCACGACGGGTACTTCCAGGTGATCGCCGAGCCGGTCTCGAGCTGGGTCCACGTCACCTTCGAGTTGCGGCCGGAGCACAGGGCCCGCTTGGTCACGAAGTTGTAGACGCCGCCGACCCCCTCGGCCGAGCCGGGGTACCAGTTCTGGATCGTCGAGTACTTGACCTCGGCGGCGTCGTGGGCCACGATCTCGACGATCGCGGCGTGGAGCTGGTACTCCTCGCGCATCGGGGCCGTGCACCCCTCCATGTAGGAGACGTAGCCGCCCTCCTCGCAGATGATGAGGGTCCGCTCGAACTGGCCCGTGTTGGCCTCGTTGATGCGGAAGTACGTACTCAGCTCCATCGGGCAGCGGACGCCCTTCGGGATGTAGCAGAACGAGCCATCGGAGAACACGGCCGAGTTGAGGGCCGCGAACAGGTTGTCGGTGTAGGGGACCACCTTCCCCATGTTGGCCCGGACCAGCTCCGGGTGGTTCTGGACGGCCTCCGAGAACGAGCAGAAGATGATCCCCTCCTTCGCCAGCTCCTCCTTGAACGTGGTCGCCACGCTGACGGAGTCCATCACGGCGTCGACGGCGACGCCCGCCAGCCGGGCCTGCTCGCCGAGCGGGATCCCGAGCTTCTCGAAGTCGGCGAGGACCTCGGGGGGGACGTCGTCGAGCGAGTCGTACCTCGCCTTCTTCCCGGGCGCGGCGTAGTAGTAGGCGTCCTGGTAGTCGAAGGCCGGGATGTTGAGGTGGGCCCAGACGGGCTCCTTGCCCTCGTCGAGGAGCTTGAAAAAGTGGCGGAGCGCCTTCAGGCGAAACTCGAGCATCCACTCGGGCTCCTCCTTCTTGGCCGAGATGAAGCGGACGGTCTCTTCCGAGAGCCCCTTCGGGGCCTTCTCGCTCTCGACGGCCGTGACGAACCCGTACTTGTAGCCCTGCTCGGCGACGTCCTCGAAGAAATCGTGCTCGGTATACGTGCTCATCGGAGAGGTCCTGGGGGTGGCTAGGGCGAACCGGGGTGGGGGGGGGCTGTTCCCCGAAGACGACGCGAACCGACAGGTCGGCGAGGCGCCGATCGGGGGCCCGCATCGGCCCCCACGGGGGGCGGGGCGGGGGAGAAACTAGGGGGGCGGAGGTATGTTATATGGACCCCGTCTAAGGTCCGTGCCTGGGCGGTGAAGTCTCCCCCAAGCCCCCCGCCCATGACCGAGCCGACCGACACGCTCCCCTTTGGGATCACCGACCGCGCCCGCCACCGGCTGGCGGCCGTCGCCGCCGGCGAGGGCGTGGACCTGGGCGCGACCTTCCTCCGCGTGGCCGTCGTCCCGGGCGGGTGCTCGGGGCTGACGTACGACCTCGGCTGGGACACCGCGCGCGGCCCGGCCGACGAGGTCGTCGACGTCGACGGGCTCCGGCTCGTCCTCGACCCCCGCTCGCTCGTGACCGTCGAGGGCACCACGCTCGACTTCACGGACGGACTGGAGGGCCGGGGCTTCCACTTCGACAACCCGCAGGCCACGCGGACGTGCGCCTGCGGCGAGTCGTTCTCCCTCTAGCCGCGGCTGGCGGCGCCGTCCGCCGTCGGCCCGACCCCGTGTCGCAGCCCGACATCGACCTCGACCGGTACCGGTTCCGCGCGGGCGACCGGCTCGACTCGTTCTCCACGGACGACGCGGGGCCGTTCGCGGACGAGGACGAGGCCCGCGCCTACGTCGAGGGCCAGGCGCGCCGGCTCTCCCGCCTCCAGCACGTCCTCCACGCGCACCGCCGGTACGGGCTGCTCCTCGCCGTCCAGGGGATGGACGCCTCGGGCAAGGACGAGGCGATCGTCCACGTGACGAGCGCGATGGACCCGCAGCAGTGCGAGGCCGTCCACGTCCACGCCCCGACCGAGCGGGAGGGCCGGCACGACTACCTCTGGCAGGTCTACCCGTCGCTCCCGGCGCGCGGCCAGGTCGCCGTCTTCAACCGGTCGTACTACGAGCGCGTCGTCGGCGACCGCGTCCACCCCGACCGGCTGGACGAGCAGCACCTCCCCGACGAGGTCCAGGCCGGCGCCGAGAGCGGGGCGCTCTGGCGCGACCGGCTCCGCCAGCTCCGCGACTTCGAGCGGTACCTCGTCGAGAACGGCGTGCTCGTGCGGAAGGTGCTCCTCCACGTCTCGAAGGAGGCCCAGCACGAGCGCCTCGTCGAGCGGACCGAGCGGCCCGAGAAGCGGTGGGACGTCTCGATGTCGGACGCGACCGACCGCGAGCGCTGGGACGACTTTATGGCGGCCTACCAGGACGCGCTGGAAGCGACGAGCACGGACGCGGCCCCCTGGTTCGTCGTCCCCGCCGACCACAAGTGGGCGGCCCGGGCGATCGTGGCGGCCGTCGTCGAGGGCGCGCTCGCCCCGCTCCACGACGGGTTCCCCGAGCCGGACGCCGAGCAGCGGGAGCTGATCGAGGCCGTCCGCGAGAAGCTCGGGGCGGAGGGGTAGTTGCCCGCTACTACGACACCCTCACCTTGTCATCCTGAGGAGCGGAGCGACGAAGGGTCTCGACTCGGTGGCGCGGCCGTAGGTGCCGGCGCCTACGGCCTGAAAGACCGAGTCGAGATCCTTCGCTGGCGCTCAGGATGGCAGGGTGGGACGGTCGCAATGCTACGCCTCCTCGATCGCGTCGATGGTGCAGTCGATGGCGATCCACATCGTCCCGCCGTCGAGGCTCCCGCCCCGGAACGTGCCCTCGCCGACGAGGCGGACCGTGGCGTCGCCGTCGTCGACCGGGTCGCCGTGGGCGTCGAGGTCGGGCTGGCGGACGGCGCCGCTGGTCGAGAGCGCGAGCGTGGCGTCGGAGTCGGAGGCGAGGAAGCTGTCGGGCTCGACGTGGATCGGGGCGTCGATCTCGACGTGCCCGTCATCCCCGTGGTAGCGCCCCGCGGGCTCGCCCTCGACGGTCACGACCGCGTGGACGCTCCCGACGGCCGTGTCCACTTCGTCCCCGACGGCGGGGAACTCGGTGATCCGGAGCGTCCCGGCCTCGCGGTCCACGGCGGCGCGGATCGCCAGCGGCTCGCCGCCCGATGGTGCCTCGAAGGTCTGGCGGCCGCCGTCGAGGAGGGAGTGCGCGATGACGGCGCGGACGCGGCCGTGGAGGACGGCCTCGAAACGGGCGGGGAGCGGGTCGGGGAGGGGCACGGCGGGAGGGGGAATGAGAAAGCCCGCCGGCCTTACGGGGCCGGCGGGCTCTACAAGGGTGGACGTGGGACGGCACGTCATCACCTTCTGTCCGTCAACGCCGTCCGCGCTCGTTCGGTGCCGCCGCGCGGGCGCTTAGGGCGCTCTTCACGGAGCGCTCGGGGCCTCCCCGGCGGGGCCCTGGGGAGAGGCACGGGTCGGACGGTCGAGCGACCACGTGATCCGGTCGCCGGGGACGAGCCCGAGCCGGCGCGTGTACCCGGCCGGGACCTCGACGACGAACTGGGCCGGCCCGGCCGGCGGGAGCGTCTCGGTCGAGAACGGCGTCGTGTTCTCGGCCACGTTGAGGAGCGTCGAGTCGGGCCCGTAGAACTGGATGTCGAGCGGGTGCGGCGTGTTCATCATCCAGAACCCGCCGGTGTCGGGCCGGTCGAACACGAAGAGCATCCCGGTGTCGGGCGGGATCGTCTCGCGCTCCATCAGCCCGCGCTGGCGGGACGAGTCGGTGTCGGCCACCTCGACGTCGATCGTGCGGAGCGTGTCGCCGTCGCGGACGAAGCTGAGCGTCCCATCGATCCGGAACGGGATGGAGACGGACGCGCTGGCGGTCGCGGTCGCCGTCTCCGGCTCGGGGGCCTCTCGACATCCAGAAGCGGCGGTCATCGTGAGGAGGGCGAGGGCGAGGGCGGAGCGCATGGCGGGGGGATCGAGTCCAGAAAGCTACAGGAGCGAAGGGCCGTTGCATCCTCTCCCCTTGTCATCCTGAGCGGAGCGACCGCGAAGCGTCGGCGCAGCCAAGGATCTCGACGCCGTCGTCCCGAACCATAGGCGCCGGCACCCACGGGCCGGCGGGTCCGTGTTGAGATCCCCCGCCTCCGCGGGGGCAGGCTCCTCGCTGACGCTGGCTGCGCCGACCTGTCGGTTCAGGATGACGCGTCCCGGGGGCTCGGTCGGAGGTTGCGATCCCCCTGCGCAGGTACGGCGGCCGTGAGAACATTCCGGGTAAGCAGCGCCCCGCTGGCGCCGGCCTCCGCCAGCCGGGCATCTTCGCCAACGGCCAACGGCTACCCGACGAGGCGGAGCGCCACGGCGTCGGCGACGGCCGCCCCCTCGGGCGTCAGGCGGACGCGCCGGGCGTCGGTCGCGAGGAGGCCGGCCCCCTCGAGGGCGGCCAGCTCGGCCGGCCGCTCCGCCAGCAGGTCCACGCCGTAATCGCGTTCGAGGGCGTCCAGGTCGAGGCCGTCCTTCAGCCGGCGGAGGCCGAGGAGCACGGCCTCGTCGGCCAGTTCGTCGGGGCCGATCCGCTCCCGCCAGTCGAGCGGTCGCTCCCCGGCGTCGAGGAGGGCCTGCCAGCGGCCGAGGTGGGGGACATCGGCCCACCGCCAGCCGCGGCTCGGCGTCTCGCGCCAGAACGAGTGGGCGCTGGGGCCCAGGCCGAGGGCCGTCTCGTGCGTCCAGTACCCCTCGTTGTGCCGGCTCCGGCGGCCCGGCCGGGCAAAGGACGAGACCTCGTAGTGCTCGAACCCCCACTCCCCGAGGTAGCGGTTCGTGAACAGGAACCGCTCGCGGAGCGCCTCGTCGCCTTCGGGCACGACGCGGCCGGTCTCGACCATCTTGAACAGGGGCGTCCGTTCCTCGACGGTGAGGCTGTAGGTCGAGAGGTGCGTGGCGCCGAGCCGGAGGGCCTTTTCCAGGTTCGCCCCCCAGTGCTCGAACGGCTGGTCGGGGATGCCGAAGATGAGGTCCACGGACACGTCGCCGAAGGCGTCGACGGCGGCCTCGACGCCGGCCTCGGCCTGGGCCGCGTCGTGGGCCCGGCTCATGAACGCGAGGTCGTCGTCGAAAAACGACTGGACGCCGAGCGAGAGCCGCGTGACGCCGAGGTCGCGGGCCGCCCGCAGCCACGCCGCGCCGCCTGCACCTGCGAGGTCTTCCGGGTTGGCCTCGACCGTGACCTCCGCCAGCGGGCCGGTGTCGAAGTGGTCGTGCGCGGCGGCGAACACACGCGCGAGCGCGTCCGGCGAGAGGAGGGACGGCGTCCCGCCGCCGACGTAGAGCGTCCGGAGCGGGGCCCGGTCCCGGAACTCGCGGCCGACGGCCTCGGCCTCTGCCGCGAGCGCGCGGACGAACGCGCCCTCGTCGCGGCGCGTCGTCGTGACGTAGAAGTCGCAGTAGATGCACCGCTGCGAGCAGAAGGGGACGTGGATGTAGAGGCCGGCCATCCAGGGGCGGGGGGAGAGCGTGCGTAACGTCTACGCCCCGCCGGCCTGCGAGACCCCGCCGTTCTCCACCGTTCCTCTGCGATGCGCGCCCTCACCGACTCCGTCATCCGCAAGCAGGAGGCTGCGCTCGGCGTCCCGCTCGATTATCTCCGGTCCGTCGCCGACGCCTCGCCGGCGGCCTTCGTCAAGTTCGGCCTCGCCATGCCGCTCGCGCAGCACCGGCGCGCGGTGGGGGCGGCGCCGTGGCACCTCGCCCGGCTGGCGGCCACGCGCGTCCAGGACTGCGGGACGTGCGTCCAGATCGTCGTCAACCAGGCCCGGGCTGACGGCGTGCCACCCGCCACGCTCCGCGCCGCCCTCGACGGCGAGGCCGACGCGCTGGCCGACGACGAGCGGCTGGCGCTGCGCTACGGCGAGGCCGTCGCCGCCCGGTCCGACGAGGTGGCGGCGCTCGTCGAGGAGGTCCACCAGCGGCTCGGGGAGGCGGCCCTCGTCGACCTCGCGCTCGCCGTGGCGACGGCCCAGCTCTTCCCGATCCTCAAGCGCGGGCTGGGGCAGGACGTCGCGTGCGCGCTCGTCGCCGTCGAGGTGTGACGGGGCGTCGTCGCCGGTCGGGGTAGCTTGGAGCCATGATCGACTTTGCCCGCCTGGCCGGCCAGATCGCCGAGTTCGCGCACTACCGGCGCGGCGAGGACCGCGCGCACGGCGACCGGCTGGAGGCGGCGCGCGGCGCGCTGGCGGACTGCGCGCCCGACTGGAAAAGCCTGCGTGACCGGGCGGAGGCGCGGGGCGGGGGGCCGCTCCGGGCGATCCCCCAGAGCGCGCCCGACGGGTGCCACGGGTGCGACCCCCGCCCCCCGACCGTCACCGTCGTGGCGACGGACGGCTCGCAGATCTTCCCCGACCGCCACGTCGAGCCGGCGTGCTACCTCCTCAACGTGGGCCGCGTGGCCCTCCACTACGGCACACTCGACCCGCCGCTCATCGCCGCCGAGCCTGCCCTCCGCTACCACCAGCAGGATTTCGAGGACCTCGCCGAGGACGACTACGCCGACGCCTTCGACGTGACGCAGGAGGTGGTCTCGGCCCTCCGCGACGAGCTCGAACTCCGGTGGCTGTTCGAGACCGCCGAGGCCGAGCGCCGGAGCGGCCGGCCCGTCGTCGCCCTGGCCGACGGGACCCTCATCCGGTGGATGCTCCGCGGGATGAAGAACCGCCGCCTCGAAGACCGGCTCCTCGACCGCTACGTGGCCGAGCTCGACCGCTTCCGCGCGGCCGGCGTCCCCGTCGCCTCGTACGTCTCGAAGCCGGCGAACGCCGAGGTCGTCAACCTCCTCCGCCTGCACCGCGGCGAGGGCGACTGGGACCGCGGGCCGGGCTCGCTGCGCGGCCTCCTCGACCGGCACCTGTTCGAGGAGACCCTGGCGGAGGGCGAGCGGAGCGCTGTGTTCCTCTCGCGGAGCGAGGTGCTCGGGCGCTACGGCGGCCACCGGATCGTCGCGTTCTACGTCCGCGGGTGCGGCGAGGTCGGGCGCGTCGAGATGCCGGAGTGGGTGGCGGCGGGCGGCGACGACCACGGGCCGTGGCTGGACCTCGTCCACGCCGTCGTGCTCGACCAGTGCGACAAGGGCGGCGGGTACCCGATCGTCTTGCAGGAGGCCCACCAGCGGGCCGTCGTCCGGGCGCAGGAGAAGGAGGTGTTCTACCGGATCCTCGCGCGCCAGGCCCGCCAGTCGGGCGCTGCCGTCCCCACGTACTCCGGCAAGGCCGCCTCGAAGCGCATGCCGCGGGTGTAGAGAGGCTCTCTCCGCTCGCCGGGGTCAGGGGTTGGGAAAGCACGGACTCTTCAGGAGGTGGACAACTACCGGACGATTCCGGCACGCCCCACTGGCGGAGTCCGCCGCCAGCCGATCATCTTCCGACCCCCACCCCCCAATCTTGTGCCCCCCGTCGCCGAAGTCATCGCCTCCAGCACGCGCGAGATCGTCGCCGAGGTCTACCCCGAGGCCGAGGTCCCCGCGTTCGGGTCCTGGGTCGAGGTCGAGACCGAGGACGGGGCCGTGCTCTACGGGATCGTGAGCCACGCCGAGACCGGCTCCGTCGAGCCCGGCCGGCAGGCCGTGGCGCTCGGCGCGGACTACGACCGCGACCGGCTCCGCCGCGAGATGCCCCAGCTCCTCGAGCTCATCCGCACGACGGTCCGGGCTCAGATCCTCGCCTACTGGGACGGGCGCGCGACGCGCGACGGCCAGCCCGCCGTGCGGCAGACGCTCCCGCCACGGCCGGCCGCCCTCCACGACCGCGTCATGCCGTGCGGGCCCGAAGCCGTGGCCCGGATCGGCGCCCCGTTCGACGTGCTCCGGACGCTCGCCCGGAACCCCGACCCGGCCGTCCCCGCCGACGACCTGCTAGCGGCCGCCCTCGGCAACCTCCACGCGGCCCACGGCGGCGGGGCCGACGGCGAGGCCGTCCTCGTCGCCGCCGGTCGGGCCCTCGCCCGACTCCTCGACGACGACCACGAGCGGCTCCAGTCGATCCTCCGCCGCGTCGGGTAGTACGTCCAACCTCCAGGGTGAGGGTGCGCTGACGCTTTTGCCATCCTGAGCGTCAGCGAAGAGCCTGCCCCCGCGGAGGCGGGGGATCTTAACGGGAGACCCCGAGCCGTTCGGCACCGGCGCAACCGACTCGGACGCCGAGTCGAGGTCCTTCGCTCTGCTCAGGGTGACACGTTGGGGGTGCTGGCCGTAGCGCACGCCGGTCCGGCCCCGCTGGCGGCGCGCGCCACAGAGCTAGAGCGAATGGCAGTTGGTACGCAGTACGGGGTGCACGGTACGTGGCCGTCCGTCGCGGGCTCGGACCGTACCCGGTACCGCGTACCCACCCGAAGGGGGCTCTAGAAGATCACGCCGCCGCGGACGGCCAGGACGGGCGTCGTCTCGTCCTCGCCGACGATGAGCGACGGGTTCGCCTCGAGGAACAGGGCGGTCTGGTAGAGCGGGACCGCGATCCCGTAGCCGACGTGGAGGGCCGGCCCGCCGCCGCCCTCGTCGAGCGGGATGAAGCCGCCGACGCCGCCGAGCACGTACCGGGCCGCGCCGTCGCCCGGCAGCGTGACGATCACCGACGCCTGGGGGTTGAGGACGAGGGCGGCGTCGTCGCGCCCGTCGAACAGGTGCGAGGCGACGCCCAGCGAGGCCGCCACCGAGATGTCGGCGTTGACCGGAAGCGCCGCCCGCGCGCGGAGGCCGACGGCGGCCCCGTCCGGGATGAGGTCCTGGCCGAAGACCGCCGTGGAGAGGTCGAGCCCGACGCCGTACCGGGGCGGTACGCTCCCGACGTCTTGGGCGCTCGCGGAGGCCGCCAGCACGGCGGTGAGGACGAGGAGGGGGGCGCGCATGGGGTGGGGGACGGGGGGAGCGCGGGGGCGGGCCGTAGCTTGGGACGGCCTCCACGGAGGCCGCGCCGAGCCCGTTTCAAGGTACAGCCCGCCCCCGATGACCGACCCCGCCGCCCGCCCGCCCCACGAGCCCGCCCCCGCGGAAGTGGGGGGGGACGGCGCCCTCGCCACGCCCGAGCCCCACGCCCAGGCCGGCGACCCCGCCGCGTTCAAGCCGCTCGGGACCGTCCCCTACGGCGTCACGAACGGGCGCTACGACCCGGCCGCCTTCGAGGCCCTCGACTTCTACGAGATCGACGCCCTCCTGACCGACGAGGAGAAAGCCCACCGCGACCGCGTCCGCCAGTACGTCACCGACGAGGTGATCCCAGTTATCGAGCAGCACGCTCAGGCGCTCACGTTCCCACTTGAGGTGGCGAAGGGGCTCGCCGAGCGGGGCGCGGTCGGCCCATCGATTCCAACCGAGTACGGCGGCCTCGGCGCCTCGTCGGTCACGTACGGACTGATGATGCAGGAGGTTGAGCGGGCCGACAGCGGGCTCCGGTCGTTCTGCTCCGTCATGGGCTCGCTCGTGATGTACCCGATCTACACCTACGGGAGCGAGGAGCAGAAGCGGCGGTGGCTCCCCCGGCTGGCGGCGGCCGAGGCCGTCGGGTGCTTCGCCCTGACGGAGCCCGACGTGGGCAGCGACCCCGGCTCGATGACCACGCGCGCCGCGAGGGACGGCGACGAGTACGTGGTCACCGGGCACAAGCGGTGGAGCACGAACGCCTCGATCGCCGACGTCGCCCTCGTCTGGGCCAAGGACGACGCCGGCGATGTCCGCGGCTTCCTGATCGAGACCGACCTCCCGGGTGTCTCGACGCCCCGGATCATGGACAAATGGTCGCTCCGGGCGGCCGTCACGAGCGAGGTGGTCTTGGACGAGGTCCGCGTGCCGGCCTCGGCCATGCTCCCGGACGTCAAAGGGCTGAAGGGCCCGCTCTCGTGCCTGACGCAGGCCCGGTACGGGATCGCCTGGGGCGTCCTCGGCGCGGCGCTCGCGTGCTACGACGCCGCGATCCAGCACACGACCTCGCGCGAGCAGTTCGGCCGGCCGGTCGCCGGGTTCCAACTCGTCCAGGGGCACGTCGCGGACATGCTGGCCGACATCACCAAGGCCCAGCTCGTCGCCTGGCGCCTTGGGCGGATGAAGGACGAGGGGACGATGCGCCCGGCCCACGTCTCGCTCGCCAAGCGCGAGAACGTCCGCACGGCGCTGGCGGTCGCCCGGCAGAGCCGCCAGCTGCTGGGTGGGAACGGCGTCCTCGGCGTCTACCCCGTCATGCGCCACATGGCGAACCTCGAGTCGGTCGTGACCTACGAGGGGACCGACGAAGTCCACACGCTCGTGCTCGGGCTGGAGGCGACGGGGATCAGCGCGTTCGCGGGGTAGGGAGGGGACCCATGCGCAGGCCGACCGGCGGGGTCTAGCTTGGGCCCGCCCGTCCCCCCGCCGGTCCGTATGCCCCTCCGCTTCCTGCCCGCCCTGCTCCTCCTCGCCACGGCCGGCGCCTCCGCCCAGACGTACGAGGGCCAGCTCCGGCCGGGCGACGACACGCTGACCTCGGGCGAGTTCGTCGACGAGTACGCCGTCGAGGCCGCCCGCGGCGACACGGTCCGGGCCGTCGTGACCTCGGACGAGTTCGACACCTACGTCATCGTCAAGTCGGAGACCGGCGAGCAGGCCGAGGACGACGACTGCACCGAGGGCGAGACGACGCGGTCGTGCGCCCTGTTCGTGGCCGACGCGGACGGGCCGGTCCGGGTGCTCGTGACCAGCTTCCAGCCGGGCGAGACGGGGCTGTACCGCGTCGACATCACGGTGGCCCGGTCCGCCGAGGCGGCACGGGGCGACGGGGCCGGCCGCTAGGGCGTCGGGCGCACGCGCGCCGAGGGTGCAACCCCCTACGGGGGGGCGCGTAGCCCGCCCGTCCCACCCCTCGCGTCATGGGTTTCTTCGAGTTCCTGGCGATGTTCACGGCCGTCACGGCCATCTTCGTTGGCCTGCCGTGGGCCCTGTTCACGGGCATCGCCCGGGTCAAGGCCGCCGGCGCGGGCGACGGGACCGAGCTCCGCGTGAGCGAGCTCCAGGGGCTGATCGACGAGGCCGTCGCGGAGGCCACGGCTCCGCTCGTGGCCCGGATCGAGACGCTCGAGGCCATCGTCACCGACGACGAGCCGACGGCCCGGCCCCGGCTGGCGAACGCGCTCGACGCGCTCCCGGACGACGAGGACCTCGGCGCCAAGCCCGTCGACGCCGGCCGCCGCACGCGGGCGTAGTGCCGTCGGTCCGCCCCGAGCACGACGCGGCGTTCTGGGCCGGCCTCGCCCGGCGCGACTGGCGGCGCGTCCGGTGGCGCCGCGGTCGGACGCC
>CAZDFV010000050.1:0-15963 GCA_964504495.1 uncultured Rhodothermales bacterium | reverse complement strand
CCGCGAGCGCGTCGCGCTGGCGACGACGGGGGGGGAGCGGCAACCCGTTGGGTGAGGGCTGGGCCGACGCCGAGCTCGCCGCCGAGCCTGGCCGGCCTGACGGCGCGGCCACCGGCCCGGAGGCGCACGGAGCGCTGGCGGCGCCCGGGGCGGTCCGAGATGATGGATGCATGAGGGCTGAGACGGAACGGTTACCTCCACTGATCGTTCATTATTATCCCGACCTACCGCATACGCGCGGCCCCCTCCCACCCCCGCCGACCGATGGCCGACAGCTTCCAGAAGGAGAAACCGCCCGCCCGCGTCAACCTGTTCCTCGAGCTCCCGGACGGCGACGCGACGGAGAAGGTCGAGCTCCCGTTCCGCACGCTCGTCCTCGGCGACTTTACCGGCCGCGCTGACGACACCCCGCTCGAAGACCGCGAGGTGGTCGACGTCAACGCCGACAACTTCGAGTCGGTCATGAAGTCGATGGACCTCGGCCTCGACATGGTCGTCCCGGACACGGTCCGCGGCGGCGACAACGACGTCCGCGTGAACCTCTCGATCGAGAGCATGGACGACTTCCGGCCGGAGTCGGTCGCCCGGCAGGTCCCGGAGCTTGACCGGCTCGTGGCCGTGCGGAACCTGCTCCAGGACCTCCGCAACCGCGTCGTCTCGATGGCCTCGTTCCGGCGCCAGCTCGAGTCCATCGTCACCGACCCGGCCCAGCTCGACCGGCTCGTGGCCGAGCTCGGCGCCCTCGTCGAGGACGACGACGCCACCGACGAGGCCCCCGCCGACGACGCCGCGTAACCGCCCCGCTCACGCCCGCCCTCATGGCCACCCCCCAGCAAGACACCGCCGCCGAGGCCCCCGCCGAGCCCGGCGGCGTGCTCGACGCCATCTTCGAGCGCGTCGACGCCGAGCCGCCCGAGGGGAAGGTCCGGCTCGGCCAGTTCTCCGACGCCCGCGCCAACGCCGACCGCCCGCGCGGCGAGCTCGTCGCGGCCGGGCTCCGGGCCCTCGTCGACGCCGTCCAGGAGCGGGGCGGGCAGGTCGAGAAGGTCGACAAGGCCCTCCTCGACAGCCTCATCTCTCAGGTCGACCGGAAGATCTCGTCGCAGCTCGACGCCATCCTCCACCACGACCAGTTCCAGAAGCTGGAGTCGGCGTGGCGCGGCCTGAAGTTCTTGGTGGACCGGACGGACTTCCGCAAGAACGTCCGGATCGAGCTCGTCAACGCCTCGAAGGACGCCCTCGCCGAGTCGTTCGAGGACGCCCCCGAGCTCACCCAGAGCGCGCTCTACAAGACGGTCTACACGAACGCCTACGACCAGCCCGGGGCCGACCCGTACTCGGCCGTCGTCGGCGCGTTCGAGGTCGAGAACACGGCGCAGGACGTGGCCCTCGTCCGGCAGATCTCGCAGGTGGCCGCGTCCGCGCACGCCCCGTTCGTCGGGGCCGTCGGGCCGGAGTTCTTCGGGAAGGGCTCGGCCGAGGACTGGCGGAGGATCCCGGACCTCGCGGCCTACATGGAGACGACGGACTTCACGAAGTGGAACAGCTTCCGCGAGTCCGAGGACGCCCGCTACGTCGGGCTCACGTTCCCGCGGTTCGCGCTCCGGCTCCCGTACGGGCCGGAGACCGTCCCCGCCAAGGGGTTCAACTACCAAGAGGGCGTCAAGGGCGAGGACCACGAGAAGTACCTGTGGGGGAACGCGGCGTTCGCGTTCGCCTCGAACCTCTCGCGCGCGTTCGCCCGCGACGGGTGGTCGATCCAGATCCGCGGGCCGCAGTCGGGCGGGAAGGTCGAGGACCTGCCCGTCCACCTCTACGACGTGGGCAAGGGGAAGCAGGCGAAGATCCCGACCGAGGTCCCGATCTCGGAGACCCTCGAGTTCGAGACGTCGAACCTCGGGTTCATCCCGCTCTCGGTGTACCAGGGCCGCGACTACGCCGCCTTTTTCTCGGCCAACTCGGCCCAGCGCCCGCGCGAGTACGACCAGCCCGAGGCGACGGCCAACGCCCGCATCAACGCCCGGCTCCCGTACGTCTTCCTCGCCTCCCGGATCGCCCACTACCTCAAGGTCCTCCAGCGCGAGAACATCGGGGCCACGAAGGACGCCCAGGCCGTCGAGACCGAACTGAACGCCTGGCTCTCCGGCCTCGTCACGAAGATGCCGAACCCGGCGCCCGACCAGATCGCGAAGTACCCCCTCCGTGCCGGCCAGGTCCGCGTCTACGACGTCGAGGACAACCCCGGCTTCTACCGCGTCGAGATGACGATCATGCCCCACTTCCAGGTCGAGGGCATGGACATCTCGCTCTCGCTCGTCGGCAAGATGCCGAAGGCGAGCTAGCCGCTCCCCGCTAGCACTTCACCGTTCCCCACCCAGCCCCCACCACTATGCCCGTTCCCGCAGCCATCACGTACTCTGACGGCATCACCGGCTCGAACACGATCGCCGGCCGCGAGGGGACCTCCGAGGTCCTCCAGTTCGAGCACACGCTCCACATCCCGCTCGACCGCCAGCGCGGGACCGTGAGCGGCAAGCGCGTCCACAGCCCGGTCACGCTCGTCAAGGAGATCGACACGGCCTCCCCGCTCCTCTACCAGGCGTGCGCCGAGGGGAAGAAGCTGGCCGAGCTCAAGATCGACTGGTACCGGATCAACGAGCAGGGCGTCGAGGAGAAGTACTTCTCCCACACGCTCTACGACGTCAAGGTCTCCGAGGTCAAGGCGATCCTCCCGAACACGAAGGACCCGCGCCAGGAGGACCTCACGCACCTCGAGGAGGTCAAGCTGATGTACGAGAAGATCGAGTGGCGCCACGAGGAGGGGTACGAGTACTCCGACTCGTGGAAGGAGAACGCCTAAGGCGTCTCGTCCCCTCTTCCGCCCCGCCCCGGGAATGCCCCGGGGCGGGGCGGTCGCGTTCTCGGGCCTCCGCCAGCGCGGCCGGCTCTTCTTCCCCAGGCCGCGCCCGGATGCGACGCGGCCGCCCCCCCAACGCCTCGACCGCGTTCAGGGCCGCGTTCACGCGTTGAGCGCGAGGTTCACGAGCGCCCGCTCCACGAGGTCGCCGTCGGCTATGAGGTCGAGGGCGGGCGGGTCCACCTCGACGGCGACGTCCACGGCCCGCGCGGTGGGTCTAGGCCCCGTCACGTCCATCCGGGTTCGGGACGGTGCGTACCGTACGGTAGGCGGGAGCGGCGACCCCGTCGGGGTTCAGGAACCACCACGCCGTCGCCGGGCCCCCTCACCCGGCGCGGTCTAGGGTTTGTACGGAAACTCTAGCGTCAGGGGCCGTAGCGCTCGGGCGCGTCGCGCCATACGGCCCTGGAGCAGAGCTTCCAGAACACGCCGTTGAGGGTCTGGCGGGCGTCACGAGCGGGGCGGCCGGTCTTCACGGCGGCGGGGAGGCATCAGGCCGCCGGGGCCCAGGCTACGCCGAGGGGGGCGTCGGGCTGGGGGCCCGGGGCGGCGGGCTCAGGAGGTCGCGTCCTCGAGGAACCCGCCGGAGCTTCCGACGAGCTGGTCGAGCGAGCCCGAGCGGTCGCCGGCGGTCACGGCCTCGACCGAGCCCAACTCGCGGAGCGTGGGCGCGGTGTAGGGTCGACCCCCGCAGGCGGGCGCGCTGGGGGTCTGGTCAGTCATGGGAGGGGGTGTCGAGAGGGGGGCCGCCCGGCGCCGCCGGGCGGCCGGGTGTCAGCGGACGACGGTGAGGCGTGACGTGCGGACCTCGGCGCCCGTCGCCACGCGGACGATGTAGGCGCCGGCCGGGAGCGACCCAGCCCTGAGCGCCACGGCGTGGCGGCCCGGCCCGAAGGGGCCCTCGGCGAGCACGGCGACCTCGCGGCCGAGCACGTCGTAGAGGGCGACCCGGACGTCGGCGGCCTCGGCCAGCCCGAACCCGACCGTCGTCCGGCCGCGCGTGGGGTTCGGGGCCGTCGTCAGCGCGAGGGCGACGGCGCCGTCGCCCTCGTTCGACGTCGCGCGCGCCAGGGCGGCGAGCGCTTCAAGGAACGCCTCCGCGTCGGCGTCTTCGCCACCGCGGACGGCGCCGAAGACGTCGTCCTCGTCGCGGTAGACGACGGCGGCGACCACCTGGCTGGCGATCTCGCCGACCGGGTCGCCGACCTCGGCCGTCCCCTCAAGGAGTGCGAAGGCGCCGGGGCCGTCCGGGATCGTCTCCGGCGGGAGGTCGGCGTCGCCGCCGCTCGTGGCGAGGACGAAGGTGCCGCCCGGCTGGAGCGTCCCGGCCGGCGTGAGGGCGAACGAGACCTGCTCCGTCATCGGGTCCACGACGACGAACGTGGTGCCGGCGAGGTCTACGGGCTCCGAACCGGCCGCGTTCGCGAATGTGACCGACTCCGCGTCCGTGTCGAAGTCGGCGATGGCGATCGGGAGGTCCGACATCGACCGCCCGACCCGGACGATCCGGCCGAGCCCGCCTTCGGGGTACGCCTCGGCCGAGACGACCCCACCGAGATCGTCGGTCAGGTATTCGAGGAGGGCCTCCTGGTACGTTACGTCTTCGAGGACGAAGAAGTCGTTGCCGTTGACTACGAACGGGTACTCGTCGCCGCCCAGCCCGTTCTCACGCGGCGTCACCAGGAAGTCGATCGTGGCGACCGCGACGGACGGCGCCCCGTCCACCACCTCGCCGTCGCGGACGACGACGCGGCCGTCGTCGAGGGTGATCCGGCGGACGCGCTCGCCCTCGGCTACGACGGCCCCGTCCTCGTCCACCTCGCGGGCCGTCCGGGCCGGGTCGTAGACGAGCTGGAGCCCGGCGACCTGAGCGAACCGGCCCGACGTCCGCTCGACGGCCGAGACGGCGTTCTCGAAGACGGCCTTGAGCTGGGCCGGCGGGACGTCCGCGACGACCGTCACGAAGTTGGGGAAGGGGAGCACCTGGCCCACGTCGAGCCGCGTGACCCCGGCCCCGGCCTCGACGACGACGCTGTTCCGGATCCCGCCGCCGTTCTGGATGGCGACGTCGGGCTCGGGCGCGCCGGCCGCCTCGTTCCGGTCGCGGGCCGCGGCGAGGAGGGCGTCGGCGATGAGGCTGCCGAAGTTGGTCTCCTCCGTACGGACGCGCTGGCGCGTCGCGTCGAGCGTCGGCTCGTTCTGGGCGACGACCGTGCGGAGCTGGTCGACGAGGTCCGCGACCGGGCCCTCGACCTCCTCCAGGAGCGTCGCGTCGGGGAGCACGCCGTCGGCCCCGACCGCGCGGCTGACGACGCGGACCGGGCCGCTCTCGTCGGCGACGCCGATCACCTCGCCGGCCTCGTTGAACGTGAGGACGAGCCGGCCGACGTAGTCGTACCCGCCGACCGTCGTCACGACGGGGATCGTCCCGCCGTCGGACGTCGGGGTCAGGATCGGGTACGGGCTGTCGGAGCGGATGCCCTCGTCGCCGGGGATGAGGAGGTCGTCGTCGTCCGCGAGCAGCTCGTCGCCGCCGCCGGCGACGGCGAAGTCGAGGCCGGTGAGCTGGGCGACCAGGTCGCGGTCGTTCTCGACGCTCTGGAGGTGCGAGACCAGCCCGATGATCTCGACGCCGTCGGCCTCCAAGGCGTCGATCTCGGCCTGGACCTGGGCGGCCACGTCTTGGAGCACGACGACGTCGCCGGGGTTCGAGATCGTCGCGAGCTCCGGCGTCGTAGCCCCGACGATCCCGACACGCCGACCGCCGATCTCGACCACGGTCCGGGCGCCCAGCGCCGGCGTCCCCGCGAGGGCCGCCAGCGCGGGGACGCCGCTGAAGTCCAGGTTGGCCGAGACGAACGGGGGCGGGGCGTCCCCGTCCGGCCCGGGGTCGAAGGCCTGGACGAAGTCGGCGAAGAAGTCCGGGCCCTCGTCGAACTCGTGGTTCCCGACGGCCGAGGCGTCGTAGTCGAGGAGGTCGAGGGCGACGGCGTCGTAGAACGTCCCGACCGTCCGGCTGGCGTCGAGGACGGGCCCAGCGAGGAAGTTGTCGCCGGACGAGACGAGGAGGACGTTGTCGGCCCCGTCGCGGAGCCGCTCGACGACGGACCCGAACCGGGCGATCCCGCCGGCCTCGAACGTCAGCCCGCCGACGGTCCGCGTGTCGGGGAGCAGGTCGCTCTCGCCGTCGTTGTTGTGGAGGACCGTCAGCGTGTACGGGGCGTCGCGCTCGACGGCGTAGGCCGTGACCGTCCCGCTCACCTCGTTGGCGACGAGGAGGAGCGGGCTCCGGGTCGGGCTGTCGTTGCCCGAGACGAACACGACGGCCTCGGGCCCGAGGTCGCCCACGGCCGGGTTCGTCGAGTCGTCGGGGAGTTGGGCGTCGACGGAGAAATCTCGGTTGTTGACGTAGTCGACGAACGTGGCGTTCGCGGGGTCGGTGATGTCGTAGACCATGACCCCGCCGATCCGCTCGAGCCCGACGAAGGCGTAGCGGCTCCCGCCAAGCGTGGCGACGGCGACGGCCTCCGGCTCGGGGCCTTTCGCGTCGCTCCGGCTGTCGAAGCTGTCGTTCTCGTCGTTGTCCGCGTTGAAGTCGTCGGGGAGGCGCTGGGCCGTGATCTGCTCGAAGTCGTCGCCCGAGTCGAACACGCGCGTAAGGCCGCTGGCGGTCACGGCGTAGACCGTGAACGACCGGGCGCCGAAGCTCACGAGCCGGTCTTGGTCGCCGTCGCCGTCGGTGTCGCCGGCGCTCGGGCGGACCTCGAGGCGGCCGAGGTTCTCGTCGGCCTGGAGCGTGGCGGCGTCGGGGAACGCGGTCGGGTCGAGGTCGAGGTCGGCGACGCGGGCCTCGTCGCCGTCGCGGGCGTCGCCCTCGTTGGCCGTCACGAGGTAGACCGTGCCGCCCTCCTCGAACACCGCCAGCGCGTCGGGCTGGTACGCGCCGAGGACCGGGACCGGCCGGATGGCGACGGCGTCGTCCCGGTCGCTCGGGTCGATCCCGTTGCCGGCGAGGCTGTAGTCCTTGAACCCGAGCCCGTAGACGCCGACGACCGTCGCCGTCGCGAGGTCGATCTCGGCAATCGCGTTGTTCTCCTGGAGCGTGACGAACGCCCGGCCGCCGTGGACGGCCACGTACTCCGGCTCGATGTCCTGGGCGACCGACGCCGCGCGCGGGTCGATCAGGACGCTCGCGTCCAGCTCGCCGTTGCGGCTGGCGCCCACGTTGAAGTCGGCGAACCCGACGGACCGGACGGTCGCGGCGGCGGCGCCCTCGCTCAGGTCGATGACGGAGACCGTCCCCTCGGGGTCGACCGTGCCGTCCTCGCCCAGCTCGTCCGACGGCTCGCCCTCGTTGGCGACGACGAGGTAGCGCCCGCCCGTGCTGAAGGCGACGGCGTCGGGGAGGACCCCGACCGTCACGGCGTTGAGGAACGTCCCGTCGGTCGCGTAGAACCGGACCTCGCCCGCGTCCGTGTCCTCCCCGGCCGCGACGGCGACGGCGACGATCCCGTCTGCGACGGCCACGCTGTTCGGCCCGCCGCCCGGCAGGTCGATCGACAGGACGAGCTCGGGGTTCTCGGGGTCGGCGAGGCTGATCGCCTGGACCTCGCCGGCCTCGGCGTTGACGAAGAAGGCCCGATCGGTCGCCGGGTCGAAGGCGATGATCTCGGCGGCGCCCTCGTCGAACAGGCCCGTCGCGTACGTCCCGAGCGGGTCGAGCGAGACCTGGGCGGAGGGGGCCGCGGCAGCGGCGAGGACGAGGAGGGGGAAGAGCAGTCGGTGCATCGGGAGGCGGGAGAGGAGGGGCCGGACGCTACCCGGGGGCTGTAACCGGATCGTTGCCTCAGTGTTAGCGGCCCGTCACGCCGGGGCGCCCGGCCGCTCCCGCGGCGCTGGCGGCCGCCCCCGCCCGTCGGACGCGCGAGGATCGGGGCTGCCCTGAGGGCGCGGTGCGCCGTTTGGTCCGCGGCCCTGCGCCTCCGGTCCATGCGCCGGTCCGGGCCGCTGGCGGGGTGCGGCGCCAGCGGGGCAACGGCGCGGTAACGCCCCCGTCACGGCAGCGTAACGCTAGCGCGCTAGCGTGCCGGCCCCGTCCCCGCCCGCCGATGCGCACCGCCACGCTCGCCCTCGCCCTCCTCCTCTCGCTTCCGGCCGGCGCCCAAGAGGTCCGGCAGGGGCCCCCGCTCAACGTCACCGTCCGGAGCTACACGGACGTCGGGGCCCGGACGGCCCCGGCCCGGCTCTTTTTCGACCCCGACCTCCGGCCGTTCTACCACGGCGTGGCCTCGGGCGACCCGACGCACGACGGCGTCGTGCTGTGGACGCGCGTGACGCCCCCGACCGACACCGAGGTCGAGGTCGGCTGGCGGGTCTCGACCGACCCGGCCCTCGCCGACGTCGTCCAGAGCGGGACGGCCATGACGGACCGCTACACCGACTACACCGTCCGCGTCGAGGCCGGCGGGCTCGACGCCGGGACGACGTACTACTACGGGTTCACCGCGCTCGGGGCCAACTCCCTCACCGGCCGCACGCGGACGGCCCCCTCGGTCGCCGTCGACCGGCTCCGGTTCGCCGTCACGTCGTGCTCGAACTACCAGCAGGGCTACTTCGACGCCTACCGCGGGGTCGCCGCCCGCGCCGACCTCGACGCCGTGTTCCACCTCGGCGACTACTTCTACGAGTACGGCGCCGGCGTCTACGGCGACGACGGCCTCGTCGACGACGACCGCGCTCACGTCCCGCTCGAGGAGACCGTCTCGCTCGAGGACTACCGGCTCCGCCACTCGCTCTACAAGCTCGACCCCGACCTCCGCGCCGCCCACCAGCAGCACCCCTGGATCACGGTCTGGGACGACCACGAGAGCGCCAACGACGCCTGGGAGGACGGGGCCGAGAACCACAACGAGTTCCTCGGGCTCGACGCCGACGGCGACTCGCTCTTCGCCCACGAGGGCCTGTGGGCCAGCCGGAAGGGCGACGCCCAGCGCGCCTACTTCGAGTGGATGCCGCTCCGCCGGCCCGAGCCCCGGACCGAGACCGGCCGGATCTACCGGCGCCTGAGCTACGGCCCGCTCGCCGAGGTCCTCATGCTCGACACGCGCCTGGAGGGGCGGATGGAGCAGCTCTCGTCCAAGACCAGCGCCGTGACCGGCGAGGTCGTGGTCGACACGACCCGGTGGCTCGACCCCGACCGGACGCTCCTCGGGCCGGCCCAGCGCGAGTGGGTCCTCGACGGGCTGGCGGCGGCGGGGGCGCAGTGGAAGCTGCTCGGCAACCAGGTCATGATGACCCAGCTCGCCTTCCACCCGTCCCTGACCGGGGCCGACGCCCCGTTCACGAACCTCGACGCCTGGGACGGCTACCCGGCCGAGCGCGCTCGGCTGCTGACCACGCTCGACGAGCTCGACATCAACGACGCGGTCGTCATGACGGGCGACATCCACACGACGTGGGCGAGCGACCTGCCGCTCAACCCGTTCGTCGGGTACGACCCGGCAACCGGGGCCGGGTCCGTCGCCGTCGAGTTCGTGACGCCGAGCGTGACGGCGGCCAACCTGAACGAGAACCTCGGAATTCCGCCGGAGAACGTCCCCGAGGACGTCCCGACGCCGACCGAGATCGGGCTGGCTCAGGCGTACCCCCAGCTCAAGACGGTCGAGCTCGACGAGCACGGGTACTACGTCCTCAGCCTGACCGAGGAGCGGGCCCAGGCGGACTGGTACTACGTCAACGACATCCGAACGCCGGGCTCGGGCGAGCGCTTCAGCCGGGCGTTCTACACGCTCGCCGGCGAGAACCGCCTCCAGTCGTCCGAGGCGCCGAGCGCCCCGGACGACGACGCCCCGGCCCTCGCCCCGTCCACCCCGCCCGTCTTCGTGACGGCCGAGGACGACGGTCCGGTCCGCCCCGACGCCCTCCTCATCGTCGGGACGTACCCGAACCCGGCCCGCGACCGGGCGCACGTGGCGTACGTGCTCAACGAGGCCCGCGACGTCCGGGCCGTCCTGCTCGACGCGGCCGGGCGCGAGGTGGCCGTGCTCCACGACGGACCGCAGGCGGCGGGGGCCTACGCCCTCGACTTCGAGACCGCCGCGCTGGCGGCCGGGCTCTACCTCGTCCGCATCAGCGACGGGCAAACGGTCGTCTCGCGTACGGTGACGGTCGCGCGCTGATTCCGATGCAGTCCGGGACCGCGGAGCTCGCGGCGAGGCGATGAGGGGGCGGGACTCCTCGACGCCCGGGCCTCCCCCGGCCCTCTGCCCGGGCGGCCCCCGCTACCCCGGCCGGGGTAGGTCCGCACGTCCGTGGCCGGTCGCACGGGATCTCCACATTTTGGTAACACGGGTCCGCACGCACGCGAGGCAGATTACCCCCGTGTTAAGGAAGCGCAACCGTCCCGCATCTCGCCGCACGGCGCGCCGTGCGAACGACGGCGGGTATACCATCGACGCGGCCGGGGTCGAGCTGACGCCGGAAGAGGTCGAGAGCCTTCCGCCCCGTTTGAGGGACATCGCTCACCGCTACGCCCCCGCCCCCCGCGGGAGCGAGGCGGGGGCAGCTCGGGAGGAAGGTCCGGGCCGGGAGGGGTAGGCGATCTGTACGAGGGGCCGGGCCCTCCCCCTGGACGTCGTCCCTCCTACTCGTGGAGGTCGACGAGGCCGGACCACGGGTAGTCCTCGCCCGACTCCCACGACGGCCGCCAGTAGAGCACCCGCGGCGACTCGTCCGCGTCGTCGCGGTCGGCGATGGCGAGGTTGAGACGGACGGCCTCGACGGGCGCGTCCGACCGGCCCTCGAAGAACGACCACGGCAGGGAGACCTCGACGGCGTACCCGTCAGCCGTCGGCGCGCTGGCGGCGCGGACGCCGGCGGCGGCCTCCTCGAAGTCGCCGTCGACGACGGCGATCCCGCGGTCGGTCGCGCCCGCCAGGTCCACGACGAACGCCGGGTCGTCGTCGCCCTCCCCGCCCGGGTGTGGGTCGGCCCAGACCACGAGCGCGTCGTGGCGCGGCCCGCCGAGCGCGGCGTTCCACGGCCCCTCGCCGACGTCGACGGAGACGACGTCGTCGCGGACGCGGACGCCGAGCACCACGCCGTCGTCGTCGGTGCGGACGCCGAACGCGAGCGAGGCGTCGTCCGGCCCGCCCCACGTCCCGAGCACGTCGCGGCCGGGGTCGCCAACGAGGTGGCCCTCGGCCGGCCGGCCCATCGAGAACGGGAGCGGCCCCCACTCCGAGAGGTCGCCGTCGACGGAGGCCGAGCCCAGCTCGGCCCGGAGCGCCGGCTCGACGGCGACGGGCCGGGCCGAGCGGTACCGGGCCTCGCCGTCGGGCCGCGCGAACGAGAGGTCGATGTCGAGGACGGCGCGGGGGAACGCCTCGGGCGCGATGGGCGCGTCCGTCCGCAGGGTGAACGCGAGCGTCTGGTGCTCGCCCGGCCGGAGCGCCAGCGGCTGGCGGGCGGGCTCGACCCGGAGGCCGTCGGCGGGCTCGACCGAGAGTGCGCCCTCAGCGGGGTAGTCCTCCTGGTTGTGGACCCCGACCGTCAGCCGCTCCTCGTCCGTCTCCCCCGCCCGCGTGCGGAGCGGGGCGACCGTGATGGACCCGTCGCGGAGCGCGTAGCTCTGCTCGCGCGAGGCGAAGTGGGCGTCGGCCTCGGCCGCCTCGGGGCCGCCGCCGGGGTAGACGTCGAGGAGCCGGCCGTCGAGGTCGAACGCCCGGTACGTCACACCGTCCGCGCCCGCGTCGACGACCCAGACGTGGCGGAGCGAGCCGGCCTTGGCGTGGTACCACCGCCGCGAGAGGTCGACGGGCCGGTCGCCCCGCCCCCAGGCCCCGTCGCCGAGGTAGAGCACGCCGGCGGCGTCGACCGAGTCGCCGCGGAGCGGGCGCGTCCGCTTGAACGTGTGGTCGTGGTTCTCGAACGCGGCCGTCAGCCCGTGCCGGTCGAAAAGGTCGCCCCACGCCGCCCGTCCGCGGACCGAGCCGCCGCCGTCGTACGCCCGGTGGCTCGGGTAGAGCGGGACGTGGTAGAGGGCGAACCGGTGCGGCACGTCGGCGTCGGCCGCGAGCTGCTCGTCGAGCCAGGCGGCCTGCGCGCCCCCGTGCTCGACGACGTGGCCCGTGTCGAGCACGTAGACGGCGACGTTCGCCCCGAACGCCCGGCGGAAGTAGCTCCGGGGCGCGTCGCGCGGCGTCTGGGGGAAGAACCCGAAGAAGAACGGGGCCGCCTCGACTCCGCCCAGGTAGCCGCCCTGGACCTCGTGGTTGCCGACGGCCACGACCAACGGGACGGTGAGGCCGCTCGGCGTGACCATGTGGGCCCACTGGTCGAACCACGCGTCCCACCGCGCGACGGCGTCGAGGTCGCCGTCGACGTAGGCCACGTCGCCGCCGACGAGGGCGAACTGGGGTTCGTAGCTCGCGGCGTGGCGGTGGAGCCTCAGCACCTCGTCGCTCACGCCGAGGTCGCCGCCGGTCACGAACCGGACGGGCCGGCCGTCGGCGGGGACCGTCCGGAACGCGCGCGGCGCGCTCTCCTCGCCCGGTCGGCCGGCCACGAACGCGTAGCGACCGCCGGGTCTCAGGCCGGTCAGCTCGACGACGTGGACGTGCCGGTCCTCGTCGAGGTCGGGGATCTGATGGCTCGCGCCCCGGGCCTCGAGCGGGTACCCACCCGCCCCGTCGGGGCCGTAGCGAACGACGCTCGGACCGGGCTCCCGGCCGAACGTGTGGTACACGACGGTCATCGTCGTGCCGGTGTCGCCGGCCCACGTGAGGTAGACGTGCCGAGGCGCCGAGGGCTGGGCGACGGCCGTCGCCAGCGGGAGGAGGGCGAGGATGAGGACGCGCATCGGACGGGGTCGTGGGTGGTCTCGGGCAGCCTACCCCGCCCGCCCCGCACCTGGCGTGTCGGCACCGTTACGAGCGCCCGGGTGGCGGTCACCTCTTGCTAACACGCTCGCAACCCTCAGGACACACGGCCGGAGAGCGCCTCCGCCTAGCGTATCGGGGTCCCCCCCACGCCCCGCCCGGCGATCCCCCATGCCCCTTTCAACCCTACGCACGGCCCTGCTCTGGCTGTCCCGACTCGCCGCCCTCGTCTCGTTCGCGGCGCTCCCCGCGACGGGTGTCACCGCCCAGGGGAGCGGCGCCGTCGAGGGCTACGTCTACGAGGCCGAGACGGACACGCCGCTCGCCGGCGCCAGCGTCCGGGTCGACGGGACGACACGGGGGGCCGCGACCGACCCCGACGGCTACTACCGGATCGACGGCGTCGAGCCCGGGACCTACCGCGTGGTCGCCTCGCTCCTCGGGTACGCCGAGGAGGCCGCCAGCGTCACGGTGGCGGCGGGCGAGACGGCCCGGCAGGACTTCACGGTCCGCTCGACCGAGCTCGAGCTCGACGGCGTGACCGTCACCGGGCTCCGGCGAGGCCAGGTCCGGTCGGTCGTCGAGAAGCGCGAGGCGCTCAGCGTCGTCGACGTCGTCTCGGCCGACGAGATCGGCCAGCTCCCCGACCTCAACGTGGCCGAGTCGGCCCAGCGGGTCCCGGGCGTGACGATCCGGACCGACCGCGGCGAGGGCCGGTTCGTCTCGATCCGCGGGACGCCGCCGAACCGGAACAACGTGACGTTCAACGGGCAGGCGCTCGCGTCGGCCGCCGGCACGCGCGCGACGGCGCTCGACCTCGTCCCGGCCGAGATGGTCTCGTCGGTCCAGGTGTTCAAGGCCGTCACGCCGGACCAGGACGCCAACGCCCTGGGTGGGGCGGTCAACGTCACCACGCTGACGGCGTTCGACCGACCCGGCGCGTTCCTCTCGGCCACGCTCAACGGGCTCGCGCACCAGCGGACGACCGAGTTCGGCGAGACGCGGCTCCCGTTCCGCAGCAGCCTGACGGCCGGGACCCGGTTCGGGCCGGGCGACGCGTTCGGCGTCGTCGTCGCAGGGACGGCCTCGCGGCGCGACTTCAACACGGCGATCTCGTCGCCCTCGAGCTGGACCGAGGTCGACGGCGTTCCCGGCGTCGAGGAGTTCGAGCGCGAGGTCGAGGACAACGACCGGGTCCGCTACGCCGTCAACGGCAACCTCGACTACCGGCCCACGCCGACGACCTCGGCCTACCTCCGGACGCACTACTCGCTCCGCGACGAGTCGTTCACGAACACCGAGGTCCAGTTCGACGGCGACGCCGAGCCGACCTCGCCCACCGCCGGCCGGCTCGTCGACTTTGAGGTCCAGCTCGACATCCCGACGACCGACATCGACGAGGAGCTGGCGGCGCTCACACTCGGGCTCGACCAGGAGTTCGGGCCCGACGTCACGCTCAACGTCTACGGCACGTACTCGCGCGGGACCCGGACGCGCCGGACGTTCCAGCCCGAGTGGGGCGAGGACCAGGACTTCGCCCTGACGTACGACACCTCGGGCGACTTCGAGACCCTCGTGTTCGACGACCTCGCCGCCGTCATGGACCCGGCGAACTACGTTTACACCGAGATGGACGTCGAGTTCGAGGACCTCGTCGAGGACGCCTACCAGGCCGGCGCCGACCTCCGCTACGACCTCCGGTTCGGCGAGGCCGTCGGGTTCGTCAAGGCAGGCGGCTCGTTCCGGCTCCGCGACAAGGACATCGACCGGAACGAGGACCCGTTCGCCCCGGGCGCGACCGCCCTCTTCCTGAGCCAGTTCGCCATGGACCCGCCCGATCCGCTCCAGGGCGACGGGATGATTCCGGTGACCGGCGACGTCGAGCGGTTCCTGGACTTTTTCCGCCAGAACAGCGGGACCGACGAGTTCTTTTTCCTCGACCCCGTCGAGTCGGCCGAGGAGGAGGTCGAGGTCGACGCGTTCGTGACCGAGGACGTCTACGCCGGCTACCTCATGGGGAACGCCCGCGTCGGCCGGCTGACCGCCACCGGCGGCGTCCGCGTCGAGGCGACCTCGACGACGTCGGAGCGGTACCGGTTCGTCAACGACGACTCGTTCGACGCCGCCGAGATCTCGTTCTTGGAGTCGGAGAACCGCTACGTCGACGTGCTCCCGTCGCTCCACCTCCTGTACCGGGCGGCGGACGCGCTCCAGCTCCGGGCCGCGGTCTCGAGCACGATCGGCCGGCCCGACTACGACGAGCTGGCGGCGTTCCAGGACGTCGAGTTCGAGGAGACCGACCCCGGCGTGTTCGAGGGGGCCATCGAGCAGGGGAACCCCGACCTCTCCCCGCTGCGGGCGACGAATCTCGACGCGACCGTCGAGTACTACCGCGGGCCGGGCAGCCTCGTCTCGGTCGGCGCGTTCTACAAGTTCGTCCGCGACCCGATCTACGTGTTCACGACGCAGCAGGAGGGCGTGCTCGGCCGCGACGTCGCCTTCGAGGTCGACGAGATCGCCGGGTTCGACGACCGGTTTTTCGAGGAGCTCACGTTCTCCGAGCTCCGCAACGCGGACTCGGGCTCGATCGCGGGCGTCGAGGTCGCCGTGCTCCAGCTCCTCGACTTCCTCCCCGCCCCGCTCGACGGGCTCGGCATCACGTCGAACCTCGCGCTGATGACCTCGGACGTGACGGTCCCGGGCCGCGAGGACGAGGACGTCCCGTTCTTCGGCCAGTCCGACGTCGTCCTCAACGTGGCCCCGTACTACCAGCGCGGGCCGGTCCAGCTCCGGGCGGCGCTGAACTACCAGGGCGCCTACCTCGACGCGGTCTCCGACGACGCGTTCGAGGACGCGTACGGCGACGAGCGGACGACGATCGACCTCTACGGCGGGTACACGCTCCCGGCCGGGGGCGGGGCCGTCCAGCTCAACGCCTACGTCCGGAACCTGACGAACGAGGCTGAGCGGGAGTACCAGGGCGTCCGCGACCGACGGAGCTACCACGCCGTGACGGGCCGGACGTTCGAGGCCGGCGTGACGGTCGTCCTCTAGGGTGGCCGCCCCTCCGACCGTCCGCGGGCGCCTCGCCCGGGGCGCGGCCGCCGCGCTGGCGGGCCTGGCCCTCGCGGTTCAGGGCTGCGCCGCGCCGACGGGCGCCGCCAGTGG
>CAZDFV010000049.1:15536-16087 GCA_964504495.1 uncultured Rhodothermales bacterium | reverse complement strand
ACTCGCCCTCCTCGCCGTCGCGCTCGCCCTCGCCGGGTGCTCGGGCGGCGGCGCCACGACGGCCCCGGCCCGCGAGGTCCCCGTCGCGCTCGCCGGCGCGGCCGACATGAACGCCGGGGGGAACGCCGCCGTCGTCCGCCTCTACCAGCTCACCGGCGAGGCCCCGTTCGTCCTCGTCCCGCTCGAGGAGTTCTGGACCGACGACGAGGCCGCCCTCGGCCGGACGCTCGTCTCGAAGCGCGAGGTCCTGCTCTACCCCGAGGAGGTCCGGGCCGTCCCGCTCACGCTCGACGCCCGGACGACGCACGTCGGCGTCGCGGCCGACTTCCGCGCGCCCGGGCTCGACGACTGGCGGGCCGTGCTCCCGGCCGGCCGCGTGCTCACCGACGGGCTCGGCGTCTTCGTCGGCGACAGCGCGCTCGTCGTGACCGGCCCCGTCGGCGGGCCGCCCGCGCCGGACGCGCCCGTGGCGCCCGTGACCCCGGCCGACTCGACGGGAGGCCGGTAGTGGGCGCGCCCCCCGCCTAGCGATGGCCCAGGACCGCCGCCGC